>NZ_JBQENW010000010.1:0-62561 GCF_052044835.1 Bacillus sp. 22475
CACTTGAATCAAGAGCTATCGTCCAGAGTATGTCTCGAAAAGGCAACTGTTACGACAACGCAGTAATAGAAAATTTCTTTGGGATTATGAAGTCGGAGTTTCTCTACATAAAAGAATTTGAAAATGTAGAGCACTTTAAAATAGAATTAGAAAAATATATAGATTATTATAATACGAAACGGATTAAGGCAAAATTAAAAATGAGCCCGGTACAATACCGGACTCACTTTTATCAAGCTGCCTAATGAAATAACCGTGTCTAACTTTTAGGGGTCACTTCACAATCCACTTTTAAAACGCTCTTTTTTATTATTTCCCTTCTGTTACATAAGCCCACTTAAAGCTATATTCTGGGCTAATATTGTGTTTCACAATTCCTTTAACATTCGGTTTCATTACATACGCTCTTCCTGTTTGATATAAAGGAACTAGCCCAGCATCTTCTTCAAGGAATAGTTTTTCAGCTTTTCCTAACGTTTCCCAACGCTTCTTCGCATCACCCATTAATTCATTACCTGCTTTTGATACCATATCATCATATTTAGCATTTGAGTAACTCATTTGGTTATACGGGCTCTTCGACTCAAACATATCAATAAACGTCATTGGATCCGCGTAGTCTGGACTCCAACCTGCATAAGAGATTTCATAATCTTGTGCAGTCTCTAATTTTAATTTTTGTTTAAACGGCTGAATCTTTGTATTAATCGTTACACCTTTTAAGTTTTTCTCAATTTGATCTTTAACATAATCAGCAATCTTTTTCGCAGTTCCATCATCATAACTTAGTAATTCAATTGTCACTTGATCTTTTCCAAGTTCTTTTTTCGCTGCTTCCCAAGCTGCTGCACCTTTTTTCGGATCATATTTCAAACCATTTTTAAATGTATCTTGGTAATCTTTACCGTCTGGTCCTGTCGCAAGTCCTTTTGGAACCAATTGATCCGTTGCTTTTGATCCATTATTTAAAATTACATTTGCCAATCCTTTTTTATCAACTGATAACGCAATTGCTTCACGAAGCTTTTTGCTCTTTAACGGTGTATCTTGTCCGTTACGCTTTTGATTTAAACGTAAGAAGAATGTACTTGCTTCTGAATACTCACCGTACTCATCTTTGTTCGATTTATATTTATCTACAAATTCTCCTGATAGTAATGTAAAGTCAATTGATCCTGTATCATATAAGTTTACTTTCGTCGCAACTTCTTTTACTACACTATAATTAATTTCTTCTAATTTCACAGTCTTGTTATCCCAATATTTATCATTTTTCTTTAGCTGCCATCCTTGTTCATGTTTCCATGAAGCCATAACAAATGGACCGTTATACACTGTCGTGTCAGCTTCTAAACCGTATTTATCTCCTTTTTCTTTTACGAATTTTTCATTTAGCGGATAGTATGACGGGAATGCTAATAAGTTTAAGAAGTACGGTACTGGTTTCTCTAGTTCTACTTCTAGTGTATAATCGTCTACCGCTTTTGCTCCTAATTCTGTTACAGGTTTTTCACCTTTATTAATCGCCTCTGCGTTTTTAATATAGTAGGCAATAAACGCATATTCTGCCGCTGTATTTTTATCAAGTAAGCGCTGCCATGCAAATACGAAATCTTTCGCTGTTACTGGATCACCATTCGACCATTTTGCGTCTTTACGCAGTTTAAATGTATATTTTTTGCCATCCTCGCTTTTCGTACTAGATTCTGCCGCAGCCGGGATTGGCTTATTATCTTTATCAAGACGATATAATCCTTCCATCGTGTTTCCTAAAATTTGTGCCCCTAACGTATCAGTAGACTTAGAAGTATCCATTGTCGGAATTTCTTGATTCTCTGTACGATTTAACACTTGCTTCGCTGCATATTTAATATCAGACTTTTTATCTTCCCCACCACTAGACGTCGTAGTCGTTTTCTTCTCCCCACCTGATCCAGAACATGCTGTTAACGCCATACTCATCGCTAATACTGGCGCCACAACCGCCGTAAACTTTTTCATCTTTTTCTTCATTTTTGTATCCTCCCCAATTATATGTACGAAACCATCTTTGATAGACTTTCTAATAACTAGTTATCAGAAAATTCTTATTAATTAATATTCTACTATTTTTTCTAGTTTTGTAAAGTTATTTTTAAAATATTTAGAAAATTTTTTTTACTTAAAGATAGTAACATTCTATTTTCTATGACCATACTACATGTATCCTCCATCTACTACATTTCATTTCTTCTCTACTCTTTCATTTTCACGTTCAATTGTACAATAAAAAAAGTACTTCAAGGCATGTAGACTGCTTTGAAGTACTTTTTCAACTCTATTATTTTTCAGTAACATATGCCCACTTATAGCTGTATTCTGGGCTAATATTATGCTTAACAACACCTTTTACATACGGTTTCATAACATAAGATCTAGCACTTTGATATAAAGGTACAAGAGCTACATCTTCTTGAAGAAGTAGTTTCTCTGCTTTTCCTAGTTCCTCCCAGCGTTTCTTCGCATCACTCATTAATTCCCCACCAGCTTTTTTAATTATTTCATCATATTTCTGATCAGAGAAACTCATTTGGTTATGAGAGTGCTTACTTTCAAACATATCTAAATATGTCATTGGATCCGCATAATCTGGGCTCCATCCACCATATGAAATATCATAATCTTGCTCTGATTCTAATTTAAGTTTTTGTTTAAACGGCTGCAGTTTAATATTTACTGTTACACCTTTTAAGTTTTTCTCAATTTGATCTTTTACATATTCTCCAACTTTTTTCGCATTACCAGTATCATAGTTTAAAAACTCAATTGTAACTTGATCTTTTCCAAGTTCTTTTTTCGCTTCTTCCCATGCAGCAGCTGCTTTTTTCGCATCTGGTTTAATACCGTTTTTAAACGTTTCTTGGAAGTCTTTCCCATCAGGTCCAGCTGCTAAGCCTTTCGGCACTAAATAATCTGCAGGTTTTGACCCATCATTTAAAATAACATTTGTTAAATTCTTTTTATCAATTGATAGCGCAATTGCTTCACGTAATTTTTTACTCTTTAATGGTGTATCTTGTCCACCACGTTTTTGGTTTAAACGTATAAAGAACGTACTTGGTTCGTTATACACCCCATATTCCTCTTTATTATTTCTAAATTTGTCAACAAATTCACCTGTTAATAAGGAGAAATCAATTTGACCACTATCATATAAATTCACATTAGTTGCTGGCTCTTTTACAACACTATAGTTAATTTCATCTAATTTTACAGTCTTTTTATCCCAATATTGATCATTCTTCTTCAGTTTCCAACCTTGCTCATGCTTCCAATCAGTAAGAACGAACGGTCCATTATATACAGTTGTATCAGATTCTAAACCGTATTTATCCCCTTTTTCTTTTACGAATTTCTCATTTAATGGATAGTACGATGGGAATGCTACTAAGTTTAAGAAGTATGGTACTGCTTGTTCTAATTCAACTTCTAAAGTAAGGTCATCTACTGCTTTAACTCCTAGTTCTGTTACAGGTTTTTCACCTTTATTAACCGCTTCTGCATTTTTAATTGGGAATGCAATGAATGCATACTCCGCAGCTGTTTTTGGATCTAATAAACGTTGCCATGCAAATACGAAATCTTTCGCTGTTACAGGATCACCATTTGACCATTTTGCATCTTTACGTAATTTAAATGTATATTTTTTACCATCCTCACTCTTCGTGCTTGATTCTGCCGCAGCTGGGATTGGTTTATTCTCTTTATCTAAACGGTATAAGCCTTCCATTGTGTTCCCTAAAATTTGAGAGCCCAAAGTATCTGTACTCTTCGACGTATCCATTGTTGGAATTTCCTGATTTTCTGTTTTATTGAACACTTGTTTCGCTGCTAATTTTTCTTCTGATTTGCTATCTCCGCCAGAGCTAGAATTTGTGCTTGTCTTCTTATCTCCGCCTGATGTAGAACATGCTGTCAATGCCATACTCATTGCTAAAACTGGTGCTACAACTGCTGTTAGTTTTTTCATTTTTTTCTTTTTCACTTTCTGTACCCTCCCTAATTCTAAACGCTCTCATTTAAGAAGTTTTCTGATAATTCTGTTTTTCTTTATATATTTATCAGAAGATTCTTATTAACTATTATTCTACTAATTTTTTGAGTTTTGTAAAGTGTTATTATTGAAAATTTTTAAAAAATTATTTTTTTACAGTAATATTCATAAAAATTCCATAATCTTTCGAAACACTATATCTCATTGAATTCTATGTATTGATTTAATAGTCTTTATATCCCTTCACTATAAAACACCTGTAAATTATTGTTAATAAATAATGTATATCGTAACAAACCTCTTTTCTACAAAAATAAAAAAGTCAGCTTTGCTGACTTTTTTATCCGACCATTTTCTCTTTTTTCATTTCCTCTATTACTCTCGTATACTTCTCTTCATCAAATTCATTTTCACTTTTTGCAACAACTACAGTCGCAATACCATTACCAATTGAATTGACGATAGCACGTGCCTCTGACATGAAACGATCTACCCCAAGTAATAGTGCTAACCCTTCTAATGGAATAACATTCATTGCTGACAAAGTAGAGGCTAATACAATAAATCCCCCGCCTGTTACTGCCGCTGCTCCTTTAGATGTAACCAACAAAATAGCTATTATAGTTAATTGTTGACCTAGTGAAAGATCGATGTGAAAGACTTGAGCTAAAAATATAGTAGCCATCGATAAATAAATTGTCGTTCCATCTAAATTAAAAGAGTATCCTGTTGGAATGACTAAACCTACTACCGGCTTCGAACATCCGAAGTCTTCCATCTTTGTCATCATTCGCGGCAATACTGATTCTGATGATGATGTCCCGAGAACAATGAGTAATTCTTCTTTAATGTGAGCTAAATATTTCCACAAACTAAATTTGTACAGTTTACAAATAAAATTTAAAACAATAAAAACAAATAATGCCATTGTTGCATATACACAAATCATTAATTTACCAAGTGGTATTAACGTACTTAAACCATATTTACCAATTGTAAACGACATTCCACCGAATGCTCCAACTGGCGCTAACTTCATAACAATAGATAAAATATTAAAAAATACTTTCGATAATCTTTCAAAAAAGTCGATAACAGGTTGTCCATTTTTCCCGAGCATCGTTAACCCTGCACCGAATAAAATGGAGAAAAACAGAACTTGTAAAATATCACCTTTTGCAAATGCTTCAAACATGTTAGACGGCACAATATGTAAAAAGAAATCCATCCACTGCATTTCTTGCCCGCTTTGTACATATTGTGAAACATCTCCGCCCTTTAGTTTCGAAGGATCTAATCCATCTCCGGGACGTACAACATTCGCTACGATGATACCAATAAGTAAAGCCGCTGTTGTAACGATTTCAAAATATAATAGTGCCTTCCCACCAACACGACCTACCTTTTTCATACTTCCCATACTTGCAATACCAAGCACAATCGTTAAAAAGATTATCGGTGCAATAACCATTTTAATCATATTGATGAATGTTTCACCAATTGGCTTCATCTCTTGTCCAACACTAGGCCAAATTGCCCCTACTGCAATACCACAAATAATTGCCACAATAACTTGGAATGTTAAATTCTTTACAATTCTCATTTTTAATACTCCCCTGTTTCTTCCATTTCTCCCATACGACTTCAATAATTGCTAATGATGTATTTTATGTAATATCCCCCCCTGCTATTTAACTTAAACCACATCATTATGTTACACTATTATCCATAATTTTAAAACAGCATATAACATTAGAGTTTAAATGTCATACTATTAAACATAATAAAAAAGCAGACATTATGCCTGCTTTAATTCTCCTCAATCTGCTTTTCACTTAATCCTAGATGTGTTCTAAGCGTATTACTCAAACTCTGTAGATCTTTTTTATTAGGATTATAATAATATACACGTTGCCCATTTGGACCGTTAGGTAAATATAAATCATCACCAGTTAATTGTATTTTTTCAACTGAACCGTTTAAACCGTATTTATAAAATGATAAAATATCATCCATTACTAAATTTGTTTTAAAATCGCCGTCAACCGCCTCAACTATTTTTTCTAGTTTCGTAATCGAGCCTACACTTTTTAATTTACTTAACATCGCTTCAATAACAAGTTGTTGGCGCTGACCTCTCATTGCATCACTATCAATATGACGCGTTCTTGCCAGTGCAAGTGCTTCTTCCCCTGTTAATTTTTGTAGTCCTTTTTTCAAATGAATCGCGTCAGGTTCATCTTTACTATTTTGCTCCGTAAATTCAACTGGGACATCTACTTCAATCCCATCTAATCCATCAACAATTTTAGTAAATGCATTAAAATTAAACTTCACAAAATAATCAACAGGCACTTGTAGCAATTTTTCTACCGCTTCCACTGAAGCTTGTGGTCCTCCATCTTTACCATTTTTAACGAAACCACTTCCATACGCATGCGTTATTTTATCTTTTTTCTTTTCAACTGGAACATATGTATATGTATCACGTGGTATGCTCGTTAATTTCACTGTCTTATCATCTTTATTAAAAGTAGCTAACAGTAGTGCATCTGTATGAAAAGCACCATTATACTCCTTTTGTCGTTCTTGATTTTCATCAATTCCCATAATTAAAAGTGAAACATTATTTGCAATTGGTTTTACGGTGTTCTCACGTAAATGTGATTTTTCACCACGCGCTAAATTTAAACTAGACTTTTGTACGAGATTAGAAGTTTTCATATACACATAAGCACCGTATCCCACTCCGCCAAATAATAATACTACTAACAATACACTTATTATCATTGTCTTTTTATATTGTCTTTTATTTTTCTTTTCTCTTGAAGAAGAGGTATTCTCCATATAGTTCCCTCCGTTTTCTATTCATCTAATATATTTTTCAATTTTTCATACTTAGCGCTATCCTTTTGAAACACATTCTCTTTCAACCCTTTGTTTATTTGTATCCATTCAGTCGTAATCGAATATTGAATCATACCTTCGTGGAAACTAAGGAATTTTAGCATAACCCCCGTATTTTTCTCTACAACCATTTCAAATTTCCCTCTTAAATCTTCAGATGTACTTACAGGCATTTCTATATTTATTGTCCCTTCTATTTTGTAGCAATCCAGTCCAAGATACTTCGTTTCTTTATAATTCCAATCTTTATATCGGATTAACAAATCAGCAAATTCTGATTGCATACTATACTTCGCAAATCCCACATATTCATCATCATACCTTTTTTTCTCGCCTGATTTTCTCAATAATCTTTCCGTAGGATTTAATTTTAATAGTTCATAGTTTCTTTCCTTCGGGCTCCATTTTGTCTCTTTATATGTATATTTCTCATCGTCAAATTCTTTTTTCTTGCCCTCGTTATATATAATGGTTCGTTTTTTCGTTAGCTTATCTTCTTTCGAAGAGATACCTCTTTGTTGCTCCGTATCAATCGCATATTTGTATGTTGTAGCAATTCTTGACGAACTAGAATATTCCTCAAATTGTCCTGAAATATTTTTAAAATAATCAATGGAATCTAGCATCTTTTCATGAATTTTTTCTTTATCTGGATAATTTACGTTCGATTTTATTTCTTCTTCATTTTCATAATCAGAAAACGCCTTTTTCTTTACATATTCAAATACTCCACCATTTTGAGCAAAAATTTGATCAGAAAACTCCGACATAGATACAATTGAAAGTGCTAGAACAGCAGCACTTATAACCATCATGTAAACTCTGTAACCATTCTTTTTTACAGGGAGATTATGTAGTGTACGATTAATCTTTTCATTTAACTCTGGCGGCATTATAACATTCTCATCTTTTATTCTCTTTTTTAATTTCTCATCAAATAATTTTTCATTATCCACTCTTTACACCCCCTATTCCATCTTTAATCGTTTTTGCAGTTGTTCCCTCGCACGTGACAATCTCGATTTCACTGTTCCTTTTGGTATTTCTAAAAACTTAGCAATACTCTCTTGATTCATATCTTCATAATAATAAAGCACCGTAACAGCTCTTAATTCTTCATGTAACGATTGAATCGCATTACACAAATCTATATCTTCATACTGATCACATGCGCTCATATTGTAATCATTCTCTTCTGTCACAATTACCTTTTTATACGCTCTAATAATATTGTTACACTCATTCATTAAAATTCGAATTAACCACGTTTGAAAAAACTCTTCTTTTTTTAATTTTTTTATATTTTCATAGGCTTTTAAAATTGTTGCCTGTATCGCATCCTCTATATTTGTCTCATCACGTAACATCGCCTTTGCTATTCGATACATCTTCACTTTCTCTGTATGTATAAGCGCCATAAACGCTTCGTGATCACCTTTTTTCGCTAAGGAAACATCGGTTTCTTCTTTTATAATCATTTTATATAAAGGGATTACTTTCACAATTGCTCCTCCTGTTTCATCCTCACTTCAAATTTAACTTTACATGTATTAGACGGATGAGCCTAGAAAAAGGTTCATTTTTTTGAATATTCCCATAAAAAAAGGTAAACATTCTTCATGTTTACCTTTACTCAGATGTAATTCTAAGGAAATATCCATCTGGATCAACAACTTTAAATCCTCTCATCTCCCACGGATAAGTTTGAATTTCTTCTTGTATTGTGCACCGCTTCTCTTTACAACGGTCATATACTTCTTCAATTCGGTCGACAACAATAATTAGTTCAAAGCCATTCCCTTTCATTTCTTTTTGATTGTAAAAATAGTGATTTTCATTCAATGTTGAATCAGTAGCTAGTAACAGAGAAAACTGATCGTGATTAAAGGGTGCTGCATGCATACTTCTTTTATACAACTGTAAACCAATTACTTCTTCATAAAACAATAATGACTGCTCAATATCATTTACATATAGCTTAACCCGGAACAAATGATTCATTCGTTTCCTCCTCATCAAAAAAAGCCCACTTTCTCAGTGGACTTTCTACTTTACAACGGTAAATCCCTTTTCCTAAACACTACAATTGCTACTATGAAAATACAAAGTGCTCCAGCAGTTAAACCTATACTCACTGGCCATATATTATACGTTCCTTCAGCAATTTCTTTCGGACGAAATAGCGTAAATAATGATATATTTCTCATCCACTCTAACTTATCGCTTAATTTACCTACCATGTCCGTTACGAAAAATAAAATAGTTAAACTTGCTGAGTAGCTAAGTGCCTTTCTTTCGTCATTACATATACAAGAAAAGAAAAATGAATACGCACTAACGACTAAAAATATTAACCCACCGACTATATTTATCTTCAGGAATAATTCTTTATTTAAGTTATTATCTTGTAGAAACCACTCTGCACCTACTATACCCGCTACATACGTAACAGTTACTATGATTAGTAGCCCTAATACGAGAATAGCCGCTTGCGTGATTGCAATTTGCACTCTAGATACAGGTGTTGCTAGCAAGTATGCCATCGCTCCTTTATCTACATGAAGAGCAATTAAATGCGTTGCAACTGTTACACAAAAAATTGTTAATATGATAATAAACAATAGACTATAATATTCGCCAGCTAAAAAATCCATTACGTTTTGAATCGGACTTTCCATTCCAACAATTTTTTTCACACTATCAGGCATAGCACTTATTAATTCATTTAACCCTTTCGCTGATACCATTGAAGGGAAGATCCAAATTAATAACCATAAATATAGAGCTGCACCAGTTGCATAACTCAAAATACTTTTTTGTGTTTCTTTCAAACTAGCTAAAAACAATTGCTTATTCATGCTTTACCCCTTCTTTCTTATCGTAATAATGCATAAATAAATGTTCTAAATCCATTGCTCTCGTTTGAAGCGCCGTTACATTATAGTTTGAAAGTGTTTGTAAAACAGTTTGATAGTTTCCTTGCACAATAATCGATGCTTCTCTACCTTTCACCGCTTCAAATTGCAAATTACATTGTGTAAGAGATTCAATCTCTTCTTGCGATGATACGGTTACATCTATTACCTGTCGTCTCAAGCTTTGTAAATCATGAATATTTTCAACCGTTACAAGGCGACCATCTTTAATTATAGCCACTCTGTCACAAGTTCTCTCAATCTCAGTAAAAATGTGCGATGACATAAGGATTGTTTTCCCTCTTTGCTTTTCTTCTAATATTAAATCTATAAACACTTGCTGCATAAGTGGATCGAGTCCTGATGTTGGTTCATCTAAAATTAACACTTCTGGATCATGCATAAAAGCAGCAACAATTCCTACTTTTTGCTTCATTCCTTTAGACATTTTTCGAATCGGTGTTTTCAGATCAAATTGTAGACGTTCTATTAATTCATCTCGTCTTTCCGTATCCTTTAACCCACGCATTCCTTGCATTAACTTTAAAAACTCTAATCCGTTCATTCCTTCAATAAAAGAAATTTCTCCTGGTAAATAACCAACTTCTCTTTGAATTTTCGCTGCTTCATCCCAGCAATCTAATCCAAAAATTGTCGCTTTACCAGCTGTCGGTTTTATAAATCCCATTAAATTACGAATTGTTGTGGATTTCCCAGCACCATTTGGTCCTAAGTAACCGAATACTTCCCCTTCTTTTACATCAAATGTAATATGAAACAAACCTTTTCCATTTGAAAACTGTTTTGTGACATTTTGAACTGAAATCATAATTCCACCTCATTTTTTGAAATATTTAATATGTGATATTTCAAAATTATTGTACTCCTCATCTTTCATATTCGCAACAATTTTTTGAAATATTTATATGTCCACATTTCAAAAATATTGTTTTCCATTATTTTTTCTTGTATATTTTAATTGAGGTGATTGCATTGAACGGCTTTGAAAGAGTGAAAGAAAAGAAAAAACGCGCTATTAAAGAGGCGGCCTTCTTATTATTTTCAGAACGTGGATTTAATGAAGTTAAAATAGAACATATTGCAAAAAAAGCAAATGTTTCTCAAGTTACCATTTATAATCATTTCGGAAGTAAAGATGCGTTATTTAGAGAGCTTATACAAGACTTTATCATATCTGAATTTCAATATTATAAAGATCTTGCAGAGGAAAAATTACCTTTTCATGAAATGATGCAAAAAATGATTGTAAGAAAAATGAATACTGGTGGGTTATTTCAGCCGGATATGTTACTACAAATGATGCAAAGAGATGAAGAGCTCCGAGAGTTTATTTATAGTTATCAAAACGAAAAAATCCTGCCTTGGTATTTAGAAATACTAGAACAAGCACAGCAAAAAAATGAAATTAACCCTCACCTTACTAAAGAAATGATGTTACTATACATTCAAATGTTCACTAAACTAGGTGATGATTTCGGGGCTCAGCTTCTTGAAGGAGATCGCGAAAAACATATACAAGATATCGTTACGATGTTCTTTTATGGACTGTCCGTCCCAGAAAAATAATGTTTCTAAAGAACAAATACCATCACAAAAAAAGCCCTTTGGATATTTAAATCTCAAGGGCTTTTTCATGTCAATAAAATGATTAAAACTAACTTTATCTTAAAGCAGTTAAATGCTGCTTTATAGATAATACCTTATTATAGATTAACTCTTTTAGCATAACTGGCTGAATCGAGATAATTGTTTCACCGAAATTCAGAAAATAACTTGAAATAAAATCAAATTCTTTCTTGTTAAAATAGCCTGTTATAATGTAATTTTCATTTTCTTTTTGTATCCTCATGGAAGGATAATTCTCTTTATCAAAAATGTCTTTTCCTTTTTGATTAACAATGACACGAAAATCAATTGCATCCGGCTTTCTGTGAAAAGTAGTAAGATAGCTTAATAATTCTTCAAGATTTTTTGGATTCGTATTGTTTGTTTCCACAATAGAAAGAATTTTATCACATCTAATTATTTGAACATTATTTGTCTCAAAATTAAAGATTTTAGCATACCACTGGCCAAATTTAGATTCTATTCGAATAAATTGAGCGACCATTACTTTTTCCTCATTTTTTTTAAAATATGTTAAATGATAAACTCGCTCAGCAAAAATCCCCTGTAAAATTTCTTTTAAGAACGGACTAAAATTACTATGATTTGTTACTTCAAAAGAAAGCGTCCGTTCCATGATTGAAATATTTTTACTCACATTATCAGGTAATACATGTTTAAATTTATTTTCAAGCGCAATACTTTCTACATTAAATGGTTTTGTCTTGTATCCATTTAGTGTAAGAATCGAAAAGTATAACGCATACATTTCATCCACACTAAAATAAATTGGCGATAACACACTATTTTCTATAATTTTATAACTTCCATTTCTACCTAGTTCAGAATATATTGGTACACCTATTTCTTCCAATGATTGAATATCTCGCAACGCGGTACTTTTAGAAATATCATATCTAGCCATTAAATCTTTTAAATTAAAATATCTTTTATTATTTAAGAAAATAAGCATATCATTTATTCGTTCCGTTTTTTTCATATTTCCCTCCCAAAAGGTGTCATGTATTGAAATCTTTTTAGTCTATATTATAATTATTAACTAGTAAAGGAGTTATATATTTATGACATTAGAAATAGCTATTTTTCTTTCAATGAATGGGCAAGCAAAGGAGGCAATTAATTTTTACACACGTAATTTAGAAGCCAAGAATTTAATGATTGTGACGTATGAAGAACTGGCCAAAAGAGATCGTTCTTTTAAAATTACAAGTGAAAATAAAGATCATATTGCTCACTCTGTTTTACAAATTGGGAATACAAAGCTAATGATAGCAGAAGATACAATGAAGCATAATGAACGTTATAACGTTGGAAATAACATGTCACTTTGCATTCAAAGCGCTAATTTAGAAGAAATACAAAGGTTTTATAATAATTTAATTTCCGATAAGTATGTGAAGATAATCTCTCCGCTAGAAAAAAATATATTTAGTGAAGCATATGGTATTATTGAAGATCCTTACGGCATACAAATCCAGTTAATGTATGACAAACGATTAAACTAAATAATTATCCATATTCACATATTCCTAGTAAAAAAGACACGAAATTCGTGTCTTTTTTACTTTACAGTGATGACTCTACCGGTTTCACTACTTTCAATCGCTAATTGAATAAGTCGAATAACTTCTAAGCCTTCTTGTGCTGTTACAGGTGGTTTCTCACCATTTACTATACTATTTCTTACACCTTTATAATACATGTCATAACAGCCAACTTCTGTTGGAATACGCTCTAGCTTTTCTTCCGTATGTAAAGTAGCAAAATTCTCTTCAGCATCTACTCCATAACCGTTATCGCCTGGCTTCATTCCATTTTTTAATTGTTCTTCCTGTGAATCCATACCGTATTTCACGATAGAACCTTTATCTCCATGCAGTGTAAAGTGTGGACCTGCTTGCTTTACGTAACTGCTGCTATGTAAAATGACACGCTTTACTCCATAATGAAGTATAACATGGAAGTAATCATCAATTTCTGCACCTTGTCTTTGTTTGATTACATCTGCACTTATCGCATCTGGTTTCCCAAATAATGATAATGCTTGGTCAATTACATGCGATCCTAAATCATATAGTATACCTGATCCTGGTAAATTCTTTTCTCTCCAGCGATCACGTACATTCGGGCGAAAACGATCGAAATGCGCTTCATATGCGTATAGATTCCCTATTCTGTTTTCTTCTAACAATTTCTTTATCGTTAAGAAATCATTATCAAAACGGCGATTATGATATACGCTTAACACCACATTATGCTGTTTTGCTAATGAAATTAGTTCTTCGCCTTCTTCAATTGAAACAACGAATGGCTTCTCCACAACTACATGCTTACCATGTAAAATTGCTTCTTTTACATATGGAAAATGAGTTGTATTCGGTGAAGTAATGACCACTAAGTCAATATCAGCACGATTTACTAATTCCTCAATTGTGCCAGCAACTTCAGCATTTGGTAATGCTTGTTTCACGAGTTCTTCTTTTGATGATAAAATAGCACGAATATCATATTCTTCTATCGTTTGTAATAATGGAATGTGAAATGTTGTACTAGAAAATCCAAATCCTACAATCCCTACACCTATTTTTTTCATGTTGCCCCTCCATTTATCCCGCTTTAACGGACAGTAAGACCCCTACCTCAAAATTCAGCGAAAGTAAAGAAGTTAGTTGAGGAATCAACTGCTCATAAAAGTCCGATTGATTAAAGTTTCACTTTATGAGAACGATTTCATTCAGTTATTATAACAAGATTATTATTATTCACATAATAAATTGCCTAGAAAAAAGCATCTTGCTATTATTCATAGCAAGATGCTTTTTTTACTCCGGTCGTTTTTTCGTCCACGTTTCTACTACTTCACCAGTATCATTAACATCTAGCACTAGGCTACCATTACTATACCGATCTTTATTTCGATACGCTTTCGGATCGATCTCTTCTACAATGTTTTTCTCTGTCTTCATGTAAACTAATTCATCGTCCCGAACAATTTCAATACCGACAATGCGGTACGGATTACGTTTTAATTCTTTGAAAATAACAAGACCTCGTTTCGCCCTCGTTGATTTTTCAATTTCTGATGCTTTTAGACGTTTTACAGCACCGCGCTGCGTTACGAGAATAAGTTGATCTTTGTCACCATTTAACGGTTTACCAGAAGCGACATAGTCATCTTCTTTTAAATTAATTGCTTTTACACCAGCAGCTCTTACACCTACTGGACTTACTTCATCTTCATGAAAAATAAGTGCATATGCACCGTGTGTAGCAAGAACGATATCACTCGTTCCATCTGTCGCAAATATATCGACAACTTCATCATCTTTTTTCAAGTTTACAGCAACGAATGCCCTTGAATAACGCTGAACTTTATATTGATTTAATTCTGTTTTCTTTATCATACCATTTCGCGTTACAAATACGATAAATCGTTTTTCTTCCTCAAAGTTCGGTACAACCGTTGCCCAAATGATTGTTTCATCTCGGTCGAGTGAAACGATATTTGCAACGTGCTGACCTAAATCTTTCCAACGAATATCTGGCATTTCGTATACTGGAAGATATATATAGTTTCCTTTACTTGTGAATAAAAGAACTGTTTCAGTCGTATTCGTATCGAATCGTTCAAGTAAGATGTCACCCTCTTTCATACCGAAGTCTTTGCCGTTTGATGCATTATGTGAGCGCCATCCAGTACGTTTCACATATCCTTCTTTCGTTACAGTAACGATGACATCTTCTTGTGGAATCATCACTTCTACGTCTATTTTAATTTCTTCAATTTGTTCTTCAATAATAGCACGGCGATCATCACTATATGTTTTCTTAACTCTCTTCAAATCAGTTTTAATGACTTGAAGTAATCTTTTTTCACTTTGTAAAATCGACTGCAGCTCTAGAATTTTCTTATTAAGCTCATCTGCTTCTTCTTGTAACGCCGTAATATCTGTATTCGTTAAGCGATATAATTGCAAGGAAACAATTGCTTCCGCCTGTGCTTCTGTAAAGCCAAATTTTGTACTTAAATTATCTTTCGCATTACGTTTATCTTTTGAAGCTCGAATTGTCTCGATTACTTGATCTAAAATCGATAATGCTTTCTTTAAACCTTCTACAATATGTTGACGATTTTCTGCTTTTCTTAATTCATATTGCGAACGTCTCGTAATAACCTCTTTTTGATGTCCAATATAAGCATCCAAAATTTTTGGTAATGTCATAAGTGTTGGACGACGATTATTAATCGCTACCATATTAAAGTTATATGGAATTTGTAAATCTGTATTTTTATATAAATAATTTAAAATACCTTCGGCGTTTGCTTCTTTCTTTAATTCAACAACAATTCGTAAACCAGTACGATCTGTCTCATCACGCACTTCAGCAATACCATCTAACTTTTTATCTAGACGTAATTCATCCATTTTCTTTACAAGGTTTGCCTTATTCACTTCGTAAGGAATTTCAGTGATTACAATTTGTTGTTTCCCACCGCGCACTGTTTCAACTTCTGCTTTTCCGCGAATAATAATTTTACCTTTTCCTGTTTCATACGCCTTTTTAATACCATCAATCCCTTGAATAATACCGCCTGTTGGGAAATCTGGTCCTTTCATAACTGTTAATAAATCATCAACAGTACTATTTGGCTTATCAATACGCATCATTGTAGCATCAATAACTTCTCCAAGATGATGCGGAGGAATTTCTGTTGCATAACCAGCGGAAATCCCTGTAGATCCGTTCACTAATAAATTCGGGAACGCTGCTGGTAATACAACTGGTTCTTCACTCGTATCATCAAAGTTTGACACAAATTCAACTGTTTCTTTATCAAGATCACGTAATAATTCAGATGCGATTGGTGATAAACGAGCTTCCGTATAACGCATTGCTGCCGCTGGATCCCCATCTACACTACCATTATTACCATGCATTTCAACTAAAACATTACGTACTTTCCAAGTTTGGCTTAAGCGTACCATTGCCTCATATACAGAGGAATCTCCATGTGGATGATAATTACCAATAACGTTACCTACTGTTTTAGCTGATTTACGAAACGCTTTATCATGTACATTACCTTCTACATACATAGAATATAAAATACGTCTTTGTACTGGCTTTAAGCCATCACGTGCATCTGGAAGTGCACGATCTTGAATAATATATTTACTATAACGTGCAAAGCGATCACCTAACACGTCTTCAAGCGGGAGGTCATGAAACTTCTCTGCTTGCATGTTATTCCACCTCCGTCTCCATAATCATTTCATTTTCTAAAATATTTCCTTCTTCTTGCATACCAAACTGTACATTACGTTCAATCCATTTACGGCGCGGTTCTACTTTATCGCCCATTAATGTTGTAACGCGACGCTCTGCTCTTGCTGCATCATCAATTTTCACGCGAATTAATGTACGCGTTTCAGGATTCATTGTTGTTTCCCATAATTGATCCGCATTCATTTCACCAAGTCCTTTATAACGTTGTAACATATAGCCTTTTCCAACTTTTTTCGTTACACCGTCTAATTCCTCATCTGACCAAGCGTATTCAATTACTTCACTCTTACCTTTTCCTTTACTTACTTTGTATAAAGGAGGGAGTGCGATAAACACTTTACCCGCTTCGATAAGTGGCTTCATATATCTGTAGAAGAACGTTAATAACAATACTTGAATATGAGCTCCATCCGTATCGGCATCGGTCATAATTACAACTTTATCGTAGTTAATATCTTCAACATCAAATTCATTCCCTACACCGCCGCCAATCGCATAAATGATTGTATTAATCTCTTCATTTTTAAAGATATCAGCAAGCTTTGCTTTCTCTGTATTAATTACTTTACCACGTAATGGTAATACGGCCTGGAAACGACGGTCTCGTCCTTGTTTCGCTGAACCACCAGCAGAGTCACCCTCTACTAAATACAATTCGTTTTTCTGAGGATTACGTGATTGTGCAGGTGTTAACTTCCCGCTTAACGTACCTTCTGATTTTTTCTTCTTCTTACCACTACGTGCTTCTTCTCTCGCTTTACGAGCAGCCTCACGTGCTTGCGCTGCTTTAACTGCCTTTCTCACAAGAAGTGTAGCTACATCCGGGTTTTCCTCTAAAAAGTAAGCTAAATGCTCTGATACAATGGCATCAATAGAAGAACGAGCTTCACTTGTACCAAGTTTCCCCTTCGTTTGTCCTTCAAACTGAAGTACTTCTTCTGGTACACGTACAGAAACGATAGCCGCTACACCTTCACGAATATCTGTACCTTCTAAATTTTTATCTTTTTCTTTTAATAATGAAACTTTACGAGCATACTCATTGAACACACGCGTCATTGCTGTTTTAAATCCAGCTTCGTGTGTTCCACCATCTTTTGTACGTACGTTATTTACAAACGAAAGAATATTTTCTGAGTAACCATCATTAAACTGGAATGCTAGTTCTGCTTCAATCCCGTTTTGTTCACCAGTGAAATATACAACCGGGTGAATTGAATCTTTTTCTTCGTTTAAATATGAAACGAAAGCTTCGATTCCTGTTTCATAATGAAATATATCTTCTAAATCATTACGTTCGTCTTTTATCGAGATTTTCATTCCTTTTAATAAGAATGCAGATTCACGTAATCTCTCACATAATGTTTCATAATTATAATTTGTCGTGCTGAAAATCGTTGTATCTGGTTTGAAGTGCATTGTCGTACCAGACTCTTTTGTTTTCCCGATTTTCTCTAACGTTGTTGCAGGAACGCCACCATTTTCAAAACGTTGTTCATAAATGTTACCATCACGCTTAATTGTTACTACTAACCATTCTGACAAGGCGTTTACAACTGATGCCCCAACACCGTGTAAACCACCACTCGTTTTATAGCCACCTTGACCAAACTTACCACCTGCATGAAGTACAGTTAAAATAACTTCAGGTGTAGGTTTCCCAAGTTTATGCATTCCCGTAGGCATTCCTCGCCCTTTATCTATAACGCTAATACTATTATCTTTATGTATTACGACTGAAATTTCGTCGCCAAATCCCGCTAACGCTTCGTCAACGGAGTTATCTACTATTTCATATACTAAATGATGCAATCCACGGCTATCCGTACTCCCGATATACATACCCGGGCGTTTTCGAACGGCTTCAAGTCCTTCTAACACTTGAATCGCATCTTCATTATATTGGAACTGATGCTTCGCCAAACTCCTTGCCCCTTTCCTAATCCAAAATCAGAACATATGTTTCTATTATAGAATAACGCCTCGACTATAGTTTTGGCAAGTTATCTTATCTCTTTTATATACCATCTTCAATAGAAAAATCCTTGTTTTCTCACAAGGATTCCTCTAGGCTACTATTTCAGAAAAATAATCGTTTGTCAACGAGAAATGGATATGTATTCCAAGATTACACATTCCAAACCTTTATTATGATCCAAATGATCAAGATCCAAAATGGGATTACAAATAACAATCCCCAAAAACAGCCTTTAAAAAATCTCATGATGAACACCTCGTTCATCGGCCCTACTTATCTATAATGAGGGCTGAATCAATCTTTCTACCTTTAAATCTATACTATTTTGTCATCGCATGTTCTACTTTAATACAACGATCCATTATTACAGTATAGTCTTTTTCTTTTAAAAGTTTATATGTATCTTCATCTTGTACTCCTAATTGTGCCCAAAAAACATCTGCATCAATCTCTACAAATTCTTTTGCAACATCCATTAAAAACTCTGAGCGACGAAATACATTTACAATGTCAACGTGTTCTTTAATATCCTTTAGTGAAGAAACTGCCTTTTCTCCAAGCACCTCATCTACTGTTGGATTAACTGGAATAATACGGTATCCAGCATCTTGCATTGCTTTTGAAACCATATACGATGTACGTTCTGGCTTATCTGATAATCCAACAACCGCAATTGTTTTGCTTTTCTTTAACACTTCACCAATTTCCGTACGAGTTGGGTTTTCAATTGTCATAATTAATCCCTCCTATTCCTTTAGTATAGCCGATAAAGAAAGTCTCTTTCAATATGAAAGAGACTTTCTTTTATTTCGATTATTGATTCTTTGTAGCTGAATTATCTGCTAAAGTAGCCGATTTCGTCATTTTTTGACCGTTACGGTAGAATGTAACTTCTACTTTCTCGCCTACTTTTTTCTTTTCATATAAATATTTACGGAATTGAAGTGAGTTTTCTACTTTTTGATCATCTAATGCTACTACAATATCATATTGCTCTAAACCAGCTTTTTCTGCCGGTGATATTGGGTAAATTTTACCTAATACAACACCATTCGTTACTTCTTTCGGTACTTTCAATTGATTGACTGCATAAGCTTGCACATCTTCTAACGAAACGACACCTACTCCAAGAGCTGGACGTTTTACTACTCCGTCTTTTTCAAGTGATTCAATAACTGGCTTTGCGATATTAATTGGAATAGCAAATCCAATTCCTTCAACTTCTTGCTGTGCAATTTTACTTGAATTAATCCCAATTATTTCACCATTTTGGTTAAATAATGCACCACCACTATTACCAGGGTTAATCGCTGCATCTGTTTGAATAACTTGTGCTTGCCAATCTGGTCGTTTATCGCCATCAATATCAACTGGAATTTCACGTTCTTTACTACTAATAATGCCTTCCGTTACACTTCCATCAAATCCTAGTGGGTTACCGATTGCAATTGCTTTTTCACCCGCACGGATTTTACTTGAGTCACCTAAAGTTGCAACTTTATTCACATTAGAGCCGTCAATTTCAACAACAGCTAAATCTAACCAAGGATCTTTCCCTACTAACTTTGCATCTACCTTTTTACCATCACTTAGTTTTACAGCAAGTTTATTTGCACCATCTACTACGTGGTTGTTTGTTACAATGTATGCTTTATTTCCTGCTTTTTTATAAATAACACCTGATCCTGAACCAGCTTGTTGTTCTTGGCCTGTCGGTTGCATTGCAAATGGATCAACACTTTGTTGCATATTAATAACACCTACAACAACATCTTTCGCCCCTTCAATCATACCAGGTAAATCAGTTTCATTTTTCGCTTTATTTACAACAGGAACTACAGTACCTTCTACTTTTGAATCCGAACTAAATGATGATACTGGTGCTCCATTATTTTGAGCCCATGGCATATATGGTGCTGCAAAACTAATCGAAACCGCTCCGACTACAGCTCCCACTAAACCTGTGAAGAAATAGCCTTTTTTACTACCTGATTTTCTCACTTCTCTCGTTTCACTATGCTCTTCATTTAAATTTGGTCCGTCGTAATATCCCATGTTTTATTTCCCCTCTCTGGTGAATTCGTATTTTCAGTATAGTCACGTTTTGTGTCCTTCTTGTGAACTCATCGTGAAATCCAATTAAAAAAATACTCCTATCTAACATTGTAGACAAGAAAAGTATTTTTTGTACATTATACCTTCAAAAGAGAGTATAAAATCGCCATTTTCCTAGGCTAAATTAAACAAATCGTTCTAGATTATTCTTCAAATTTATAACCAACTCGAATAACAGTACCTATATGCTTCGCTTTATCTCCTAACTTATTTCGAAGTTTTTTAATATGAGTATCAACCGTTCGGTCATCACCGTAATAGTCATATCCCCATAACTGGTCTAATAAATGTTGACGTGATAAAACGATTCCTTTGTTCTCCATTAAATAAACGAGAAGTTCAAATTCTTTATGTGTCAATATAATTTCTTCTCCATCTACTAAAACAGTTCTAGATAGACGATTCACTTCAATTCCAGCTAAAGACATAGCATTTTCTTCCGCTACACCTACCGCACCATCCGCACGTTTCAATAACGTCTTTGCACGAGCTACTAACACTTTCGGGCTAAATGGTTTCGTTACATACTCGTCTGCACCTAATTCGAAACCTAGCAATGTATCATCCTCATCCGAACGCGCTGTCAACATAATAATTGGTACTGCTGATTCTTTTCTAATTCGTCTACAAACAGACCATCCATCTATTTCCGGCAACATAATATCTAACATAATTAAATCAATTTCATGCTCTGCAAATAACTCTAACGCTTTTTTTCCATCTTCTGCTTCGATTACTTCAAAGCCTTCATTACGAAAATAATCACTAACAATTTCACGTAATCTTCTTTCATCTTCAACAAGCAATACTGTTTTATTCATATAATCTATCCCGCCTTTTTACTCTTTCAATCGAATAATACGTTGATTGGAGCTTCCGCGAAATGGAAGTGTTAAATCTTTTTTCTCAATTTCAAACCTTCCATCGACTAAAACATCCCCATAATGTAACAACTCTATCATATCATTATTTTGAGAACTCTGTATCTCTTCTAGCGTATAACCTGTATACATCCATAGGTTTTTTTTCAAATCTTTCACGATTTTTGCTACCTTTTTCACTTCAGCAGCTTGAAAAAATGGATCTCCACCTGAAAATGTTACATCAGTTAATGGATTACTTGCAATCTCTTTCACAATTTCTTCTACTGTCATTTCCATTCCGTTACAAATATTCCACGATTTTGGATTGTGGCAACCGACACAACGATGCGGACAGCCCGCAAAAAACACGACTGTCCGCAATCCTTCTCCATCTACTACACTATCATGAATAATATTCATCACTTTCATTTATGTTTCACCCGATCTATCTCTTCACTACGTTTCGCACTATTCCACTTCGACATATCTCCTACAAGATAGCCTGTTATACGGCGAATTCTTTCTATATTAGCCTCATCTTCATTCCCGCAACTTGGACATTCATTTCCAATAACCCCGTGATAACTACAGCACTTACATCGGTCAACAGGATGATTAATTGAACCGTATCCAACGCCATGTTCTGCCATCGCTTGTACAATTTGTTTTAATGCCTTTTTGTTATGCATCGCTGCTCCGTCTAGTTCAATATACGTAATGTGTCCTCCATTACAGAGAGCATGGAACGGGCCTTCTAAACGGATTTTATTTATCGCTTGAATGTTATAATAAACTGGAATATGGAATGAATTGGTATAGTAATTATGGTTCGTTATACCGCTAATCACGCCAAATTCTTCTCTATCTTTTTTCACAAACTTTCCTGATAATCCTTCTGCTGGAGTTGCAATTATCGAGAAATTCAGTTGATGTTCTTCTGTCGCTTTATCCATTCTATCTCTCATAAAGGAAATAATTTCATACCCAAGTTTCCATGATTCTTCATCTTCCCCATGATGCTTTCCTGTTAAAGCTACTAAACATTCCGCAAGACCGATAAAACCAACACTTAACGTCCCTTGTTTTAAAATCGAAGCTACGGAGTCTTCAGGCTGCAACGCTTCTCCACCACGCCATACACCTTGTGAATATAAAAACTGAAAATCTCTTGCTCGCTTCGTACATTGATACGCAAATCTTTCTAATAACTGCTTAATTCCTAAATTTAAATAGTAGTTTAGCGCTTCAAAAAATGCTTCTTTTGAACCACTAATTAACGCTAATTTCACTAAATTAATAGACGTAAATGATAAATTCCCTCTACCAATCGCTGTTTCTTCTCCATGTATATTAGACATAACACGGGTACGACATCCCATGTAACATACTTCACTTTCTGGTCTTCCATCATAATGCACTGCATTAAACGGAGCATCTAAAAATGAAAAGTTTGGGAATAATCTCTCTGCAGTTGTCTCTAATGCTAATTCAAATAAATCGTAATTCGGATCACTTTCTTCAAAATTCACACCTTTTTTCATCTTGAAAATTTGAATCGGAAAAATCGGTGTCTCTCCTTTACCAAGTCCAGCTTGTGTCGCTTTTAATAGTTGTTTAATTAACATTCTTCCTTCTTTTGATGTATCTGTTCCGTAATTAATAGAAATAAACGGTACTTGTCCTCCGCCCCTACTATGCATACTATTCGAATTATGAACGAAAGCCTCACACGCTTGATACGTATCATTTTCCGTTTCTTTCCATGCGAATTCTTCTATTTGTTCTTTCGTAAGCGGATATGATAGTAATCGTTTTTTATGTCTCTCAATTGTTTTTCGTACATAAGGTGCTAAATCAATATCAAAGAGTGCAAACGATTGACCGCCATGCTGCATATTTTGATTCGCTTGAAAAATAATAGACGAAAGAGCCAATGCACTTTTAATGTCTTGTGGTTGTCTCATATGTCCATGTCCAGTATGAAAACCGTTAGCAAGCATTTGCGCTAACGGAATTTGCGAACAAGTCGTCGTTCCTGTCGCATAAAAATCTAAATCATGTGGATATAATATATTTTCATTTATCGCTTTTTTCACTTGATCTGACAATAAATTCTCAATAGCATAATATTTTGCACTCTCAGATGCGAACGTTCCCATTACACCCATTGGAGAGCGGCCGTCTACATTTGCATTTTCTTGCATTAAATCTTGTTCATTGCCGTGGACTATCGTCTCGAGCACTTTCATTAATTCTTCTCCACGTGTATTATTTTGTAACATTTATAACCCTCCACCAATATGTTGTTGTCTTTTGATTAAAATGTTACTACATATAGTCTTGCTGTTTCTGTGAGAAATGTAACATTACTGTGAAATTTTTTTCACGAAATAATGAATTTTTCATTTACAAAAAAGAAATGTGCTCTTTACAAATGTATGGTACAATATACGGGAAAAACTCTTTTTACCCTTTATCAACACATTTGAATAAAGGAGACTGAACTTATGGTTACTACATATCTTTTATTTATCGTTGCCTACTTGCTTGGCTCGATTCCATTTGCACTAGTTGTTGGAAAAATTGGCTACGGAATCGATATTCGTGAGCACGGGAGCGGTAATCTAGGCGGAACAAACACATTCCGTACATTAGGGAAAAAAGCAGGTTTTACCGTTACAATTGCTGACATTTTAAAAGGGACATTAGCAACAAGTCTACCAATGATTTTCGGATTAGATATTCATCCACTATGGTTCGGGTTAGCGGCTGTTCTTGGACATGTCTATCCAATCTTCGCGAAATTCCGCGGTGGTAAAGCAGTTGCAACTTCTGCTGGGGTGCTATTATGCTATTCACCAGTTGTTTTTGCAATATTGGCTGTTGTATTTTTCACCCTTTTATTTACAACAAGATACGTATCACTTTCTTCTATGGTAACAGCAGTTGTTGCTGTTATTGCATCCATTGTTAGCGGGGATAAAATCTTCATTATTGCGATGTGTTTATTAGCAGGTATGGTTATTTATAAACACCGTGCAAATATCGGACGAATTATAAATAAAACTGAACCAAAAGCAAACTTTTCAAAAAAGCAAAAATAAGATCGTAACCCACATAACGCAAAAAGAAAACGTGAAGCATATTAATAGCGTCTTTTTGCGTTATTTTTTATACTAAAGAAAAAGCAACATAACTTGGAGGAACTATACATGAATCTTTCCGTAACAAAAGAAGCAGCACAATGGTATAAAAATGAATTAAACTTACAATCAAATGAAACACTACGCTTTTTCGTACAATACGGTGGTTGCAGTACTGTGCAAAAAGGACTTTCTTTAGGTATTCGTAAAGATGATCCTGCACATCCTGCTGTTCAAATTCAAGAAGAAGGTATTAACTTCTTTATTGAAGGCGATGATGAATGGTTCTTCGATGGACATAATTTATCTGTTACACTTAACGAAGGTGACGACTTCCCACAATTTAATTATGAAAAATAAAAAAACGTGGCTTCTGCCACGCTTTTTTATTTTTTCTTAATTTCCTCATATTTCGCATACCACTCAGGATATAACTTTTTAAATGATACAGGGCGGAACCCTTCTTTTTTCGCACAAATATTCGTCGTACTTGCAGTAATACAAAGATCACCATCACCATTATATATTTCATATCCATATACAACGCGAAGTGGGCTCACAGTATCTACCCATGTTTTTACGATTGCCTTTTCTCCATAACGCATCGCTTTACGATATGAAATTTGTAAATCTAACACAGGAGAAATAATTCCTTCTTTCTCCATTTCAACATATGAAAAACCTAAATCTTGTATAAGTTTCGTGCGACCTAACTCAAGCCACACTAAGTAGTTTGAATGGTAAACAACACCCATTTGATCTGTTTCCGCATAACGGATTTCAACTTCATGTTCTGCTACAAACATATGTATTCGCCTTCTTTCACTTCTGCTACCTTGCATACATTTAATCATAATACAGTAACATCAAAAATAAAATAAAAACAGTGAATCTTTTACTGAAAGGAGCCAGCATATGATTCAAATTGTAACTGTTCGTAGTGGTGATAGCGTATATAGCTTGGCATCAAAATATGGATCAACACCTGACGAAATAGTAAAAGACAATGGACTAAATCCAGCTGAAACGCTCGTTGTTGGTCAGGCACTTATCGTTAATACGAAAGGGAATAATTATTATGTACAGCCGGGTGATAGCCTGTATCGAATTTCTCAAACATACAATGTCCCTCTCGCTAGTTTAGCTAAAGTTAATAATTTATCTTTAAAATCCATTCTCCATGTCGGACAACAATTATATGTACCGAAAGGAACAAAACGAGCTGTAGAATCCATCGCTTATTTGCAACCTTCCACTATACCGATTAAAGAGAGTTTAGTTAATGCTACACGTGCCATCAATCCATTCTTAACATACTTAGCTTATTTTAGTTTTGAGGCAAAAAGAGATGGAACATTAAAAGAACCCACTGAAACAGCTAAAATCGCCAATATTGCAACGCAAGGTAAAACGATTCCTATGCTCGTTATTACAAATATTGAAAATGGTAATTTCAGTGCCGATCTAACATCGGTTATTTTACGCGACGCAACGATTCAAAACAAATTTATTACAAACATTTTGCAAACAGCTGAAAAATATGGCATGCGAGACATTCATTTCGATTTCGAGAGTGTAGCACCTGAAGACCGCGAAGCGTATAATCGCTTTTTACGAAATGTAAAAACACGCTTACCTAGCGGGTACACATTGAGCACAACTCTCGTACCGAAAACAAGTTCAAATCAAAAAGGAAAGTTTTTTGAAGCTCATGATTATAAAGCACAAGGACAAATTGTTGATTTCGTCGTCATTATGACATACGACTGGGGTTGGCAAGGCGGGCCACCGATGGCGATTTCTCCTATCGGTCCTGTAAAAGAAGTACTTCAATACGCAAAATCTCAAATGCCTCCACAAAAAATTATGATGGGGCAAAATTTATACGGATTTGATTGGAAACTACCGTTCAAACAAGGAAATCCCCCCGCAAAAGCAATTAGCTCTGTCGCAGCTGTTGCACTAGCTCGTAAATATAATGTTCCTATTCGCTATGATTTCACAGCCCAAGCTCCTCATTTTAATTATTTTGATGAAAACGGCGTGCAACACGAAGTTTGGTTTGAAGATTCACGGTCTATTCAAAGTAAATTTAATTTAATGAAAGAACAAGGTATAGGTGGTATTAGCTACTGGAAAATCGGTTTACCATTCCCGCAAAATTGGCGTTTACTCGTTGAAAATTTTACGATTACGAAAAAGGGCTGACAAAAGTCAGCCCTTTTTGTACATTTTGTTAAGATTCATCTTTGATTTCACTTTTTAATGAGTCAATACTTTCTAAACGTCTTTGATTTTTTGCTTCAATAGCAGCACGATCTTTTTCATTAGAAAGTTCCGCTGTTTCTTTTGCTTCATTAAAGTTATCAACTGTATTTTGCACCATTTCTTGTAACTTTTCAGCGTTGTCACTTCGATTATCTGGATTTGGCATGTACTTCCCTCCTAATATTGTATATACACACCATCTTAAATTACCTATCTTTCCTCAAATTTATACATAAAAAAGGAGAATGTAATATTCTCCTTTTCTTTAACCATTATCAACAATCGGTTGTTTACCTGTTTGATCTTGCATTTGCTTTCCTTTATTTCCACCAGCTTTTTTCGATTGTGTTCCAATATGATTTGGTGCAAAGTCTTTTGAATTTTTTTTCGGATTACCCATTACTATCGCCTCCTTAACACTAGTATCGTACTAGTGTTAAGAATTATTCAGCTTGCTTAAAAAGTTTCATTTCATAACGTTTTTCAATGCGCTCTTCAATGCGATCAATTGCATCACGATCGCTTAATAATTGTTGTTTATTTTCATTTACAAGTTCTTCAAACGATTTACGGCGACTTCTTCTCATGTTGTTCACCCTCTCTCCTTCGCTTTCTTATTACATAGTATGAGCAAACGAAAAACTCTTTAATCAGATTTGTAAGAAAATTTTATGTTTTAGTACTGCTATAAAAACTCCGTGTACAATATATTGCACACGGAGTTTTTATACCATAACGTTTAAATACTCTTTCAACTTTTCATCTGCATTCATTTCATTTTCTTTATAATCATGAAGCGCCTGTAATACAAAATCATACTGTTCTAAAATATAACTTTCTAATTTCATAACATCCTCTAAGCTATTAAGCATAATTCTCGTATTACCAACTTCACTTTTTAACGCTGGTTCGCATTTTAAGCTTGTACATATTTCTTTCACATCATCTTCTAATATCTCTGTTAATACATATTTTTTTCGCCCTTTTACCTTGAATCTCATAACTGGATAAAAAGCTTTTATATCTAAATAACTTCCTACGTTCATACAACGTAGCCATTCTACATTACGTTTATTACGTGCAAGCATTTCTTTCACCGCTTTGTATACTACGATTTCATCAAGTGAGACCTTATTTACTTTTCTCTGTCCTTCTTCTTCAATAGCTGCACACTTTTGATAAACAGCAGCACACGTAATGCAATCATCAAATGCATTATGAGAACTTAAACGAATGCCAAGCATTCGCTTTAACGTTTCAAGTTTATGATTAGGCGCATGCTTCATGTATTTCTTCGCTAAAAATACAGTATCAATTACTTTATTTTTAGGTTCAGGTAGCCCTAGCATATTTACATTACTTTTCAAAAAGCGCATATCAAAAGAAGCATTATGGGCCACAATAACATTTGTATGTAAAAATGCTAAAAATAAAGGTAATACTTCTTCAATCGTCGGTGCATCTAAAACACGATAATTGGTAATACCGGTTAAACTCGTTATTCGGTCCGGAATTAGCCGCTCTGGATTCACGTATGAAACAAATTGATCTACCAGTTCATGATTACGATATTTCACCGCTGCAACTTGAATAATTTTATCATTATAAGGGTTAAATCCTGTTGTTTCAAAATCAATTACAACATAATCTAACGGTAAGGATACATTCCCCACTCCATACACTCCTTTATCTCTAAGCGTTTATATTTCTTACATCATATCATGAAGTTATTACTACTTGAAAAAGAAAAGGCAGAAATGGGAACTCTCCACCTCTACCTTTTCACCATTATTTTAATTTAGCAACCCTTTTCTCCATCTCTTTTTGCGTCATCGGCCCAATAAACTTATCTTGAATGACACCTTTTGTATCTATAAAATACGAAGTTGGAATCGTAATTACTTTATACGCTGTTGTCACATCAATGTTCTTGTCCAATAAAATAGGAAAAGTAATTCCTTTTTCTTTAGCAAAATTGCTTACCTTTTCTTCCCCCCCACCTTTTTCTGAAGGCGTATAGTTGATTGCTAAAATTTCTACGTTTTCTTTATGTTGTTTATAGAAAGCCTCCATATCAGGCATTTCTTGCTGACATGGTCCACACCACGTAGCCCAAAAGTTTAAAATTACTTTCTTTCCTTTTAAATCCGATAACTTTACATTCGTCCCATCTAACTTCGTTAATTCAAAGTCTGGCGCACTCTTCCCTATTTCAATACCATTCCTTGCGATAATCTCTTTCATCGCAGCTTCACTTTTTTCTTGCTCCCCCTGTACCACCTGCTCTTTTTTACCAAACTGTTCATAAGCAGCATATCCCGCTAAACAAAGTAACACTACAATAATCGTAAGCTTCCGCCACATTTTATATCACCCTAACGTATTTATCTTCTTATAACTTAATTACTCAAATACTATATACCTTATTTTAGCTTATACGGACAAGCTTGGAAATATTCTGAGTCTAAATAATTAGAATATTCTTATTTAAAGTGCAATCTTTTCCTTTTTATCATATAATTAGAAAAATAGATGAAGTGTTGTTTATCTTCTTATGGGCCCATTCACCTTTTTACTTTCGTAGTTATATAAACTTCAACAAAAGGGGGATTTTTTATGAATTCATTCGAAAAAATAACATTATATATTCTTAGTTTTCTTTTATACCCAATCGGTATTATTACATGGATCATTTCACTCTTTAGTAACGATCTTGAAAAGAAGAAAGTAGGGCGTATTTGTCTTTACATCTCTCTAGTCTCATTCGTCCTTTTCTTAATCCTTGGAATTGCAACTTTCCTTATGACTGCTACTTTTAACGTAGATCTAAATCATTCAGAATCTATCCAATATCAAATAAATGATGTTGAATAAAGATAAGGGCACTGCTCTTATCTTTATTCACATTTCTTTCAAAATGAATGACTATTTATTAATTTTTCAGGACTTGCACATGCAATAATACTTCCTTCTCTCATTATGACAACACGATCCGCTAGTATCACTTTCTCTACATCATGTGTTGCCACAATTCTCGTTACATCTCTTCCTAGTCCTTCAATCATATTCCAAACAGTTTCTTGATTACTCGGATCTAACCCCGCAGTCGGTTCATCTAAAATAATAAGATTTGGATTTGAACCAATTGCTCGTAATAATGCAAGACGTTTTCTTTCGCCTCCTGAAAACTCTTCACCGCTTTTATGTAGCACAGTTTGACTCCCTTCAGGTAACCCTCTAATAATCGGCGTTGCATTTATAAGTTCACTATTTTTTTCTAACTGATTTTCTAAACCCTCTTCCCCGAAATACATATTCTCTGTTACCGTCGTTCGGAAAAAACGTGGTTCTTGCCACACTGTAGTCATTCGAGCCTTTTGACCATAATAAACAACACTACCGTTAGATGGTTTATACAAACCTGTCATTAATTTTAAAAGCGTTGTTTTTCCTGCACCACTTTCTCCGACAATGATAACGAATTCACCAGGATTAATTTGCAAATCAATATTATTAATTCTACATTTCTCTTCTTCACTCTCCTGAAATGAAACATTTGTTATTATCATCCCCATCGCTCTTTCTACATTACTATCTGCCACTCTTTTATCTAAAAAGGAAAAAACTCTATTTGCCGAAGCGACTGCAACTTGTGTCATCATTAATAAATCGCCCACGTAACGGACTGGGAAAAAGAGCATTTCAATTGTAGCTAACACTGCAACAAGTGAACCAACTTCCATTTCCCCTTTCATTATTTTTTGTGCACCTACAATGAGAACAACGATATATGCTCCTGTTTCAATCACTGTTTCAACTACTCCAATGCAATGTTGCATCATCGTCTTCTTTACTTCCGATTTATAAGATTGTGCCGTTACTCCTTTAAATAAGCGAATGGCCCATTTTTCTTTTTGTAAACTACGTAAATCTTGTATCCCCTTTACAAACTGTGACACCATCTCTACAACACTCGATTGATTTTTTTGAGCAATGCTTGCAATACCCCTTACCTTTCCTCCCATCAGTATTGGAACAATTGCACTTAAAAATAAAAACGGAGTTACCCACAATATAAACTGTATATCTATATGTTGTAGTGCTATGAAAGCTCCAATAAATTGGGCAATAGCGTGTATATACTCTATTAATATAGAGCCATATAATCTGACCCAGTTCGGAATATCAGATACGACCAAAGTTTCTAACTCCCCTTGCTTAATCTTCTCACTCTCTTCAAACGGTAATGAGAAATAGTGACGCAATAATTCTATACGTTTCGTTTGTAATATACGTTGACTCGCTTTTGAGCTTATATAATCAAATAAAAGATTGTTCGTCCACATTAAAAAGCGAATACCCGCAAACAAAGCTATATATAAATACGCACCTTTTAGCTCCCTTTGAATAAGATTGTCTACAATTAATCCCATGAAAATTGGGCGTGATAAATTTAAAATGGCAGCAATTATCCCACTACATACAGCTGCCATTACTAATATTTTCTCTTTTCGTAACGGCAACAATATTCTTTTATATTCTTTCATGACGTTCCCTCCACTTTTCGTAGTAAAAAGAAAGGGATGAAACCATATGGTTTCATCCCTTTCCATAAAATAAGGAAGCTAACTATTGTTAGCTCCCTTATTTTTCATTTCAATTATTTAGTTTGACACTTTTGACTCTTCGATTTTCTCACGAAGAACCATTTGCAGAATACCACCGTGGCGGTAGTAGTCAATTTCTACTTCACTATCGAAACGAGCTACTACTTCAAATTGTTTTTCGTTGCCATCTAAATCAGTTGCAACTACTTTTACAAGATCGCGCGGTCTAACTGTTTTGTCGATTTGAATTTCAAATGACTCGTTACCAACAAGACCTAACGTTTCAGCACTTTCGCCATCTTTAAATTGAAGTGGTAGTACACCCATTAATACTAAGTTACTGCGGTGAATACGTTCGAAGCTTTCTGCGATTACTGCTTTAATACCTAATAAGTTAGTACCTTTCGCAGCCCAGTCACGAGAACTTCCCATACCGTAATCTTTACCAGCAACAACTAGAAGACCTGTTCCATCTTCTTTATATTTCATAGCAGCATCATAGATAGATGTTACTTCACCAGTTGGCCAATATGTTGTATATCCACCTTCTGTTCCTGGTGCGATTTGGTTTTTAATACGGATGTTTGCAAATGTACCACGCATCATAACTTCATGGTTACCACGACGAGAACCGTAAGAGTTAAAGTCAACTGGTTGTACGCCGTTTTCTAATAAGTAGCGTCCAGCTGGTGTGTGCTTACCAATTGAACCTGCTGGTGAAATGTGATCTGTCGTTACAGAATCACCAAATTTACCAACTATGCGTAAACCTGATAACGTTTCAACTTCACCTGGCTCTTTAGATAAACCTTCAAAGAATGGCGGGTTTTGAATGTATGTTGAATCATTATCCCAAGTATATAAAGCTTCGTTTGAAGTTTGGATTTCATTCCAACGCTCATTGCTGTTAAATACTTGTGCATATTCTTTCTTGAACAGTTCAGATGTAACAACACTTTGAACTACATCTTCAATTTCTTTAGCTGATGGCCAAATATCGTTGAAGTAAACAGCATTGCCATTTGCATCTTTACCAATTTCATCATTTTTCAGGTCAATATCAACAGTACCTGCAAGTGCATATGCCACAACAAGTGGTGGTGATGCTAAGTAGTTTGCTTTTACAAGAGGATGAATACGACCTTCAAAGTTACGGTTACCAGATAAAACAGATGTTACTAGTAAGTCGTTTGCTGCGATTGATTCTTCTAATTCTGGCGCTAATGGACCAGAGTTACCGATACAAGTCGTACAGCCGTAACCAACTGTTTGGAAACCTAATTGGTCTAAATATGTTGTTAAACCTGATTTATCTAAATACTCAGTAACAACTTTAGATCCTGGTGCTAATGATGTTTTTACGTACTCAGGTACTACAAGTCCTTTTTCAATTGCTTTCTTCGCAACTAGACCTGCCCCAATTAATACGTATGGATTTGATGTATTTGTACAGCTTGTAATTGCAGCGATTGCAATTGCACCTGTTTTCATCGTTACTTCTTTATCTTCTAATGTAACCTTCACTTCTTTATCGAACTCTTGCTCATTAAATCCAAGTCCTTGTGTTCCAACTGGTGCTAAAACAGCTTTGTGGAACGCATCTTTCATATCTGAAAGTGGAATTAAATCTTGTGGGCGTTTCGGTCCAGAAAGGTTAGATTCGATTGTATTTAAATCAATTTCAACAAGATCAGTGTAGATTGGATCTTTACTGTCTGCTGTATAGAATAAACCGTTCGCTTTACAGTATTCTTCAACAATACGAATTTGCTCTTCATCTCTACCTGTTAAACGTAAGTATTCTAATGAAATATCATCGATTGGGAAGAATCCACAAGTTGCGCCGTATTCTGGTGCCATATTTGAAATTGTTGCACGGTCAGCTAAAGGCATGCTCTTTAGTCCATTACCGAAGAACTCAACAAATTTACCAACTACACCTTTTTGACGTAATACTTGTGTTACTTTTAATGCAACGTCTGTTGCTGTAGTACCACTTGGAAGTGTGCCAGTTAATTTCACACCGATTACTTCAGGTACTGGGAAGTATGAAGGCTGTCCAAGCATTCCTGCTTCTGCTTCAATACCACCAACGCCCCATCCAAGAACGCCGATACCGTTAATCATTGTTGTATGTGAGTCTGTTCCAACTAATGAATCTGGGTATGCAACTAAGTCACCTTCAGCATTTTTCACAGCATGAACAACTGGTGCTAAATATTCAAGGTTTACTTGGTGTACAATGCCTGTAGCTGGTGGAACCGCACGGTAGTTATCAAATGATTTTTGTGCCCAGCTTAAAAATTTATAACGTTCTTCATTACGTTTAAACTCTAAGTCCATGTTGAATGCAAGCGCGTCTGCCGTACCCGCTCTATCAACCTGTACAGAGTGATCAATTACAAGGTCTACAGTAATTTCAGGATTAATTTTGTCAGGATCCCCACCCATGTCTGCCATTGCTTTACGAAGCGAAGCCAAATCAACAACAGCTGGAACACCAGTGAAATCTTGTAAAATTACACGAGATGGTTTAAATGGAACATCGATATCTTGCACATCTTTCGTTCCCCATTTCGCTAAATTTGTAACATGCTCTTCTGTGATTACACGTCCGTCTACTTGACGAAGTACTGATTCAAGTAAAACTTTCACGGAATATGGTAATTGAGATACGTTGCCAACCCCTGCATTTTCAAGCGCTTTCAAATCATAATAATGATACGTTTTTCCATCTACTTCAAAAGTTGCACGTGATTGAAATGGATTATGTTTGACCATTATGTTTCCCCCCTGTTAAACGTGACTAAGTTGTCTGAATATAAAATGTAGACAAACTTTTCAATACCTTACGATAATATCTTATTACAACTTTCTAAATAAGTAAATAATAAGAAACTTATAGATTATCATAAGTTTTCTTTATGTTTCTAAATTTGAATAGCTTTCATGCTCCTTATGAATACTATTATCATAAAGTAAAGTGCTCTATCAGCGGTTTACTTACAGTTCATACATACTATGAACTGCTCATCATTCAACATACAAAAAATGTTATAGAGGTGAAATAAAATGGGTAAAAGAAAAGCAAATCATACTATTTCAGGAATGAATGCTGCATCTGCACAAGGACAAGGAACTGGTTACAATGAAGAATTTGCAAACGAGCCTTTAACTCCAGCAGAGCGACAAAATAATAAGAAACGTAAAAAGAACCAGTAAAGAAAAATCCCAAAAGGTCTATTTTCCTTTTGGGATTTCTTCTAATGTTTATAACGTAGTAATTCCGAAACCGTTACAAATCGATAGCCCTGTTTTTTCAGCTCAGGTAAAATTTTTGCTAGCGCTGCTACCGTTTGACTACGATCATTCCCTCCATCATGTAACAATACAATATCGCCACTTTTAGCATTTTTCACTACATGATTTACAATGGATTCAACCCCTGGATTTGCCCAATCACGCGGGTCTTGATGCCACGACCATAGAACGGTTTGATAGCCAGCCTCTTTCGCTGTTTTAAATACAGCATCGTTAATATATCCGCCAGGAGGACGGAATAGCAAAGGTTCTTTCACCCATTTTTCAAAAAATTTCTTTCCATCTAAAATATCATTTTCTAATTTTTCATCTGACGAATTACTTGCATACAAATGATTCATCGTATGATTTCCAATTTCATGTCCCTCTTTTAACACTTGCTTCACTAAATATGGATTACGCTGAACTCGAAATCCAATCATAAAAAATGTCGCTTCCGCCTTATATTGACGTAATAAATCTAAAACTTGTGGTGTATACGTTGGATCTGGCCCATCATCAAATGTAATTGCAATAATTTTTTCATTATTAGGTACTTCCCATGTTACATAACCAGTTGGTTCTAACTCTTTTCTGAGCAACATTTTCGCTTCCACTTTTTCCACTTGAAATATATGTACTGCACATAGCAAAGAAAAAACTAATAGAAAAATTTTCTGTTTTAGCATAACGTTCACTAAAGCAACAAGGTTGTCGAATAAACAACAACCTCATTTACTTTTCTAATTGATCTACATTTCGCATTATATTTTGGAGATTATTTTCATATTGCTCAAGTTGTGGACGTTGTGTTTCTGAAGCTACCTCTAGTGCATTTTGAATTTGTTCATATGCTTCCTGGACCTCTTGGCGTAACTCTTTTAAATCATGACCGTAGTTAGGGTCATTTTTCACAATATTATTAAATGCATTTTCTGCTTGTGTAACTCCTTGCTGTGCCGCTTGAAAGGCTTGTTGCTTATCTTTATGATATGGCATTATATAATCCCCTTTCTATAATTGTTAGTCCCCTTTATCTTTACCTTTTTTTCTAAAAACATTCTCGTATAAAATCGTCAACTTCTCTCATTCTAAAAAGAAAGAGGAGGTGTCATATACAATGGGTAAAAACAACCGTGAATCAAAAGAAAAACAAGGACAACCTGAGCCATTAAGCGGATCTCATAAAGTAAAAAACCGTAACCATTCACGCCAAAAAAAACATTCACATCATGATATGTAATAAAAACATTCACATACCGTGCACATTCAACATAAAATGTTTGTATTTCATCATTTATTCTTCACCTCTGTTTCATTCATGCATAACATGATATGAATTGATATTTTACGGAGGGTGTCTTACATGGGCAAGAAAAAGAAGAATTGTCTTTTTCATGTTGATGGTTTCGAAGAATGGATGGATCAATTTTGTTCCGATTCTTATAGTAACTTTAGCTTTCCAAATCAAATTCACATCGACCTTTGCGAAACCGAAGAAGAATATATTTTGGAAACAGATGTACAAAATATCACGGAACAAAATGTACTCATTAAAAAGTTAGAGACAGGCCTAGCTATATGCATACTTCATAAAAACATTTCCTTACAACGAACAATCCCTTTACCTACTACTATCATTTATAAAAAGATGCTAGCCTGCTTAGAAAACGGATTTTTAGCCATTCATATTTCCAAAAATGAAGTTGCTGATAAGCATGAAAAAAAAGTTCTTTTTTCAAATTAAGAGTTAATATAATTCAAACTAAGCCCCAGTTGGTTACTGGGGCTTATGTTATTTCGCATGCATTTCTATATTAGAATTTCTATCATATCTTTTTTTCGATAAACCTTTTGTAACTAAAAGCACAGGAAATGCCACAGTTGAAAATATAGCTAGTGCTGAAAATACTGCAAACCCATTTTGGTACCCGTAGTAATCGAGAAGTACTCCTCCGAACCACGGACCTATTACTGCTCCAATTCCCGAAAAGCCCATCGCACCGAAGTATGTTCCTTTTAGATGCGCAACAGCAATATCATCAATAAATACATCCGTCATTGAAAACATTAAGACTTCTCCAATTGTAAAAATAATTGTACAAACGGCAGCACCTAGCATAGATTCTACTATTCCAAAGCCAAATAATCCTCCGCTCACAAATAAAGTCCCAACCATAATTGATGTTAACGGTGTATACTTTTTGCACATTTGAATAACAGGGTATTGGATAATCACTACAACAATTGCATTTAAAGCGAGCATGTATGAGAATAGCTTCACCCCATCCTCAAATATATGTGCATTTGCAAAATATTGAGATACTGTCGTCGTTAAATGTGAAAAACCGCAATTACTCAAAATAATACCGACTAAAGCAACTAAAAATACTATATCTTTTCGCAATATACGTATTGCATTTAGCATTGTAACAGGTTTTTCTGTACTCACTTTCTTTTTTTCCATTGGATACTTCTTAAATTGGAACGCTAATATAGCTGTATATAGAATATATACCCCAGCTGCTACTAAAAAAGGAATTGTTGATTTTGCACTTCCAATCTGTAATCCAACAATTGGTCCAATTGCAACTCCAACATTTATTGCACCGTATCGTAAGTTATAGACGAGTAACCGATACTCAGGCTTTGTTAAATCTGATAATAATGCTCTTGATGTTGGCTCAAAAAACGACCTACATAATCCATTTAAAGCGTTTAATAAAAAGAAACTTAAAACATGATTCGCAAGTGAAAAACCTATAAACACAAAAATCCAAACGATCATGGACCAGAGCATAATCGTTTTCCGGCCAAATCGATCTGATAAATTCCCTCCGATAAAACTAGCAAAAACACCAACAAGTGCACTCGTTCCGATAATAGCACCAGTCATTCCAGCTGATACACCTTTAACAGTCGTTAAATAAATCGCTAAAAAAGGGATACTCATTGAAGTTGCAAACCTAGCAAATAATGTCCCTAAAATAATACTCATTCCAAGCGGATGAATATGCTGTAACTTCCCCTTCATCGTTAAACCTACTCTCTCTATTTTCACAAAAAAAAGAAAGCAAAGGATCTGCTTTCTTTTCCTTTTTCTATACTTGAGCTGTTGATACCCGAGTTGTTCTCGTTATGTCCATATCAATTCCATATGTGAACTGTAATTCTTTACACACATCTTTAATTAAGATTGCGACATTATACTTTTCATTAAATTGTAAAACTATGTTTTCTACTTCTTCATATGTATACTTATATTCCCCTGTAATGACACTTTTTAGATCAAAGCATTCGTTAATACAAAGTTGTACAAGTAGCTGGTCATATTTCTCTATTACATCTTCTTTCTTCCAAAGTAACTCTTTTACATATAATCGATCAAACTTCACACTTTCTCGATTACAATCCGTTAAAATCCGGGTCATTTCGTTTAATTCTCGATATAATTCGGAAATATTTCTACTTAAACTAAGCAGTTTATCTACGCCGTTTTCATATAACATATTTATTCCACCCCCGCATTTTCTTTCCCTTATTATAGCAAGAAAATTCTAAAAATAGTTTCTTTCTTCTGAAATATTAGGAAACTAATTTCAATTGCATTACAATGAAACTAGTTAATGCGAGAGGAGAAAGAAAATTGGAGCACAAATTATATTACACTGACGCTTATAAGCAAGACTTTACTACTAAAATTATAAAGCAAGATTATGATAAAGACGGTAACTTATACGTTGTTTTGAATGAAACAGCATTTTATCCGACAGGTGGCGGACAACCATATGATACTGGTACATTAAATGATATCAATGTAATCAATGTAGAAGAGATAAACGGAGAAATTCGTCACTACATTGCAGAACAATTACATACAGAAGACGTAGAAGGTAAAATCAATTGGGAGCGCCGTTTTGATCATATGCAACAACATGCAGCTCAGCACATTTTATCTGCTGCTTTTTGGGACCATTTTAACATGCCTACAATTGGATTCCATCTTGGTAAAGAAACAGTAACAATTGATTTAGAAACAGAAAATCTTCATGCAGAAACGGTTGAAAAAGCAATACAAATTGCAAACAAAATTGTTTTTGAAAACCATCCAATCCGCATCCAGTGGATGAACTTAGAAGAAGCGAAAACGTTGCCCCTTCGTAAAGAACCGACTATGACAGAAAATATACGGGTTGTTATTATCGAAAACTTTGACTACAACGGCTGTGGTGGAACGCATCCGAAACGAACTGGTGAAGTTGGTCCTATTCAAGTACTAGGATGGGAGCGCAATAAAGGTGGTATACGCTTAACGTTTATCGCTGGTTGGCGTACACTTAAATTAATGGGACAACAGCAACAAATTATGAAAGATGTTTCTAAACAATTAAACAGTAGCGAAACTGATATTCCAGCAAAAGTGGCGCAACTGCTTACTTCTCAAAAAGAAAACGAAAAAGCAATACAAACAATGAATGAAAAATTATTATTTGCAGAGGCAAATGAACTACTTCTACAGCCTATAAAAATTCATGCTGACATACTTATTTCTAAAGTATTTACAAATCGTTCTATGCAAGAAATCGCAAAGCTTTCCGCTATTATTACAGAACAACAAGAGCATGCAATTACGTATTTCGTCATCGAAAATGATGACAAACTACAATGTATTCTCGCTTGCGGAAAATCAGTATCACTCGATATGAATGCTCTTTTAAAAGACGCTCTTCCTACAATCGAAGGAAAAGGTGGCGGAAATAAGAAGAGTGCTCGCGGTGGCGGGAAAGCAATTATGAGCGGAGATGAATTTTTAAATCAGCTTGTTTCTTCTTTACAGTCGGCGGTGTAAAGCATTTTTAGTAAGGATAGCTAACAGCTATCCTTACTCTATACTTACAAACCAATATTTTGTTTCAATCCTTGGTAACTCCCTGCATTTGAAAAACCTTCACTTATAAGAGTTATAAAAGTTTCCGAAAAACCATAATGACTTAAATCTTTAATCGGCACCATTTGCACATCATGAATTGGATTATGATCAAATTCATTAGAGGGTAACATAATTTCCCCTGTAAGCTTTTCAAGTAGAAATGTAATATGTAATAAAGATGGACTGGCATCCGGTTTATCACAAACATAGAGTAGCTTCTTAATTTTAACTTCTAATCCCGTTTCTTCTCTCATTTCTCTAATCATCGCCTCTTCTAACATTTCACCATTCTCCACTCTTCCTCCAGGTAAAGACCAATTCCTATTAGCAACTTTTTGCTTTACTAGCAATAATTTTTCACCTTCAATTAAAATTCCCGTAACACGAACTTGCATTATATTTTCCATATGTAATCTCCTCTTCCCATTATATTTACAAATTAACCCTTCCATAAAAAGAACATACGTTTTATAATTGAAGAAAACTATGGAAGAAAGTAGTTGTTACATTCATGCGTCCACCTTTAACAAAGTCTATATCACTTGAAGATTTCCAAAACTATTATTGGTTAAAAGCAGAACTCCAAACATTTTGTCGTGAGAATGGGTTGCCAGCTAGTGGCTCTAAGATCGAAATAACCGAGCGTATCTCACATTATTTAACTACTGGTAAAATATTAAAAAACAGCTCTGTTCAAAAGGTGAGTAAAGCTTCCCTATCCTATAAAGACCTTTCTCTTCAAACGATTATTACTAACAATCACCGCTGTAGCGAAGATGTTCGTGCTTTTTTCAAAGAAAAAATCGGAGCAAACTTCCGCTTTACAGTAGCTCTTCAAAAGTTTTTTAAAGAGAATGTTGGAAAAACATATGAAGACGCGGTAGCTTTTTGGCATGAAGAAAACAAACGAAAAAAAGACCCTACATACAAAACAACTATCGGTGCACAATTTGAATACAATCGCTTTACTCGTGACTTTTTCGAAGATCCAAATAATAAAGAGAAAGCAAAAGCTGATGCGATTGCTGCTTGGAACGAAATGAAAGCGAAGCCTGGTAGTAATGTTTATGTTCCTCAAAAAGTAGAAAACTAGTTACCTCGCTAGTCTTCTACTTTCTCAAATAATAGCGCAATCCCTATCCCGCCTCCAATTCCTAATGTAGCAATTCCATATTTCATAGACTCTCTTTGTGCCTGATAAAACAAACGTGTTACAAGCATAGCACCAGATGCACCGTACGGATGACCGAGCGCAATTGCTCCACCATTTACATTTACTTTTTCGTACGGAATTTGTAACTCTTTTGCGCAAGCAACAACTTTTGAGGCGAATGCTTCATTTATTTCAAAATAATCGATGTCCTCTACTTTTACATTCATTTCGTTTAATAATTTGTTCACCGCAAATATCGGACCAGTCCCTGGAAGCTTGGGATCCACTCCCACTACAGCACTACGAACGAAACGAAGGACAGGTTTATAACCTAACTTTCGGGCTTGTCCCTCTTCCATTACAAGAACAGCACATGCCCCATCATTTACACCACATGAATTACCTGCCGTCACTGTTCCATTTTGTAAAAATGCGGGCTTTGTTCTTTTAATGATTCGTTCATAATTCATTTCTGGCTTTATAGATTCATCTAATAATCCATTAAAAGAGAATATTTCATCATGTATATATCCTTTTTCTAACGCTTGCAGTGTCCGCTTATAACTAAGACAAGCATACTCGTCTTGCATTTCTCTCGTTATATTATAACGCTCCGCAACATATTCAGCCGCTACTCCCATGTCAGGATCACCAATTGTTTCAGGTGAAAATCGTGCTCTTTTTTGAAAAGCTGACGTACTTGTACTCTCTACTCCCCCGGCGATATAACACTTACCTGCCCCGCCTTGAATGAGATGACACGCAGTTCGAATTGCTTCTAAACCAGCACCACATTGCCGATCAATCGTTACACCAGGAATATGATAGCCAAGTCCTGCCTCTAAAGCAGATAATCTTGCAACATTCCCTCCTGGCCCAACAACATTCCCTAATATAACATCGTCTATCTCTCTCTTAATTCCTTTACTTAAAAACGTAAGAAGCGGCGTTGCTAATTGCTGAACTTCATACTCTTTTAACATCCCATTCTTCTTACCGATAGGTGTTCTTTTCGCCTCTACAATAACTGCCTTATTCATATGTTTTCTCCCGATTTTCAACCATACTTTTCGCTTCCATACGAGCGATTTTCCCACTATTTGTATAAGGTATTCCATCTACAAAATGCCATTCTTTCGGTATTTTAAAAGAGGATAATCTCTGTAAGCAAAAACTCTTTAATTGTTGTTTCGTAGCACTTCCTTTTACAATCGCGACGGGCTTTTCACCCCAGTAACTATCTTTCACACCAATTACAACTATTTCATCAACAGCTGGGTGTTCATGTAATACACTTTCTATTTCTTCTGGATAAATATTGATTCCTCCAAATAAAATCATATTCTTCTCTCTACCAACAATATATATAAAGCCTTCTTCATCTTCATAGCCTACATCTCGCACTGTCATCCAGCCTTCTGCATTCAACTCCCGTGTTAAAACCCCATCTATTATGTATCCCATAAAAAACTGATCACTTTTCACATAAACAGTTCCTATTTCACCTTTTTGTACTTCTTCGCCTGCTTCATTACATATTCGAACTTGCACATTATGACAAGGTTTTCCTACTGAATTTGGCCTTCTTTCGCTTTCTGCATCGACTAGTGCTGTTACAAAACTTAACTCTGATGCACCATAAAATTCATATCTTTTCGCATAAGGAAATATATTCTTTATTTTTTCTTTCGCTTCAGGTTCCCATTTCGCTCCTGACGAAATAATTTTCACTTTATTTTCTATTAATCTACTTTCTTTATATAAAGATTCAAGCATTGTCGGAACTGTATACATAACTGATATATTTTCAGTTTCTAACTTATCTAATACTTGATTTGGAAAGAACTTTCTCATAATGTGCACTGTTTGTCCTACATATAATGCACTTATTGCCCCGTATAAGAAAAGAGAATGAACGAGCGTCCCAGCTATTAAAATTGAATCCTCCCTTTTCATATGAAAGTCATGTACATTACAATCAAAACTATGAACCCACGATTGTTGTGCACGTAAAAATGCTTTTGCTGTTCCTGTTGATCCTGATGTAAATCCCATATAAAAAGGAGCATGTTGTACACTTTCTACAGTGGAATATGTAGGAAGATATTTCTCTATCATTCTTTTCCACTCATCAATTTCAATTACTCTTCCTTCTTCATCCAATAGATCATTCACCTTATATCGTTCTGTCACAATCATATCCGGATTACTAATTTCAATTCTTTCTCTGAGCTCATCTTGTTTCCACTTTATATCTAACGGAACACAAACCCACCCGGCCATAGCGGCACCAGAAAATAGTTGTAAAAACTCTATACGATTTTCTAATAGGATTGCTATTGTTTTATTCTTTGATTCTGTTGCGTGCAACCAGTTTGCTACTTTACAAACTGATTCGAACCACTCTTTATATGTTAAAACTCTATCATTTTCCTTTATCGCTATTTTATTTGGTTGTAAAGAGGCTTGCTTTTTATATTCTTTTGTAACACCCATATGAGACATCCTTTCTTTACAAAAATAATAAAAAGAAACACGCAATGTACGTGTTTCTTCCCTTTATCATCCCGCATTTGTATATTTTCCATTCTTTAAAGCGGGTGTAATAATATGTTTCAATGAACGATGTAATTTTGTTACGAGAACTGCCGCAATAATTGCTTTTATACAATCCCCTGGTAAAAACACAGCACTCACTTTCATTGTCTCCCATACAGAAACATTCATTAAAAACGCTTGTACAGTAATACCCAATACATAAACTACGAAAATACCACCAATTATATTAATACATAATACTTTTATAATAGAAACTTCACGTAAACGCTCAATTAAATAACCAATAACAAACGCTCCAATGATGTAACCAAGTAAATATCCTGCACTTGGCCCAACAAATACACCAAGGCCACCGCGTCCACCAGCAAGTAATGGTGCTCCAACTCCTACAACAAGTAAGAAAATAAGCTGACTTAACGCACCTAGACGTGATCCTAACAACCCACCCGCAAGCATAACACCGAGTGATTGCAATGTAATTGGAACTGGTGTAATAGAAAGAGCAATCGGAGGTATTAACCCTAACACTCCCATAATAGAACTAAATAAAGCGACGAAAACTAAGTTTTTTGTATTCATATTTGCTTCTCCTATTTGTAAACTTAAAATTCATTTTAGATAACATATCACAAAAATTATATTATCTTTCCACTCCTCTTTTGTCAACCGTTAATGTATTAGAGTTTACAAATAGAAGTTCACTTATTTCTCTCTATGCAAATGCTCCAGTTCTTTCCGAAGCGCCTGTTTTAAAAACTTCCCAACAGATGTTTTCGGTATTTCTTCCATAAAGACAATATCGTCTGGCAACCACCACTTCGCAAACTGTGGTTTTAAAAACTCATATATTTCTTCTTTTGTAACCGTACTATTTTTCTTTTGAACAACGCAGGCAATTGGTCGCTCTTGCCACTGAGGGTGAGGAACTGCAACGACAGCCGCTTCAAATATAGCATCATGTGCCATTAAAGCATTTTCAAGATCGACCGAAGAAATCCATTCTCCCCCGCTTTTAATAACATCCTTCGTACGGTCAACAATTTTCACGCAACCTTCCTCATCCACTGTGACAACATCACCAGTATATAACCATCCATCGCGAAAACCTTCGACAGTACGATCATCGTTATAATAGCTTTCAGCGATCCAAGGTGCTCGTAAACATAATTCTCCCATCTCAGTACCATCCCACTTCACTTCACCATTTGTACCGACTACTTTCATCTCGACACCAGGTACAAGATATCCTTGTTTGGAGCGGATTTCTAGTTGCTCTTCATACGATAATTCCGTTTCATAACTTTTTAAACGTGCAAGTGTTACGAGTGGACTCGTTTCAGTCATACCATATGCATGTATGAACGGAACATTATGTTTCTGTTCAAATGCTTTAATAACACTTTTCGGTGCCGCTGCACCTCCGCATAGTATTCTCGTCATACTAGATAAATCGTAACTATTATTTTCTAACTCTTGTAATACGCCGAGCCAAATTGTCGGCACACCCGCAGCTAACGTCACTTTTTCTGATTGAATCATCTCTAATAAAATTTTTGGAGTAAACATCGGTCCAGGAAGAACTTGTTTTGATCCAAACCAAGTAGCCGCAAAAGGAAGTCCCCAAGCGTTCACATGAAACATCGGGACGATTGCCATTGCTGCATCACTTTCCGATAAAGCAGCTGTATCAGCTAAACCGAGTGCCATACAGTGTAATACAGTACTACGATGCGTATATACAACACCTTTCGGATTTCCTGTAGTCGCTGACGTATAACACATACCAGCAGGTGTATTTTCATCAATATCTTTTACAAATTGGAAATTTGGATCACCTTCTTCTAATAGCTTTTCATAATGATATACAGGCTTCAGCGTCGTATTTGGGAGTTCATCTTTATCAGTCATAATAATGTAAGCTTGTACAGTTGATAATTGTGATTGAATAATTTCAACAAACGGTACGAGATCTTCATCTATAAGTAGAATTCGGTCTTCTGCGTGCTGAATAATGTATGAAATATGTTGAGGAGATAAACGAATGTTAATTGTGTGCAAAACAGAAGCAATACCTGGAATAGCAAAATACGCTTCCACATGCCGATGATGGTTCCACGCTAATGTTCCTACACGTTCACCTTCTTTAATTCCAAGCTTTTTCAACGCACTGGAAAGCCTTCTCGTTCTTTCCCCTAACTGCTTATACGTTAACGTTGTAACTGTATCATGTGTCCGTGAAACAATTTCTTTCTTCGAAAACAGTTTCTCTGCTCTTTCCATCATAGAACTAATTGTTAGCGGTACATTCATCATCATATTGGTTATGTCCCCCTTTAAAACGTTTTCATTTTTTCGTTTATTATAACAGACTTCTACAAATGATTACGACATTTTTCTGTATTTTCTGAATTATTCCTTTGGAAATAAATCTAGAGTAGAAATTCCAGGGTGTTTACATAAAGAAGTATATTGCGCTATATACCACTTATAAGTTCGGGATTTACGGATTTGAAATTTCCAATGGTTTGTTACCTTATTTATAGGATCTAGGTGGGATAGCAAAATGGGCAATAGGGGTATTTGTCAAAACTTATTTTGCGGTCCATCTTCAAATTCCACCTCCAATTTATAAAGGTAAGGGGATAATTATGAAAAAACAAGCAATCACTGTCATTGCAACCGTGTTAACGTATTTTTTATTTTCAAATGTAGGACATGCTCAAGAAAAACCTAAGCAATATTACACCGTTTTATTAAAAGACCCATCAAAATTAGACCAAGGCATTACCGAAATAAAAAAGAAGGATGGAGAAATTACTTACACTGTCCCGGAGATAGGACTCATTCAATTCAAAGGAGATACACAAGTGTCTACAAATCAATCTCCTTTATTCGAATCAGTTAATCCTTCTTTGCAAGTCGAAACACCAGAGATTTCTCATTCCATAAAGATACCTAATTTATCTAATTTTTCAACAAAAACCTTAGATACAAACCTACCTCCCTTATGGGATATGCAGTGGGACATGAAGGAACTTACTCATAATGGAGAAAGTTATAAAAAGGAAACTGGCTCTCATAATGTGGTTGTTGGAATTATTGATTCGGGAGTCGATGTGGATCATCCTGACTTAGTAAAAAACCTTATTCCCGGATCTAAAAATTTCGTTCCAAAAGGAGGATTGAGAGGTACTGAACCTGAAGAAACAGGCGATATTAATAATATCAATGATATCAACGGCCATGGAACTCTCGTTACTGGATCTATTGCTGCAAATGGGGAAATAAAAGGTGTTGCTCCTAATACGGGAATCAGAGCATATCGTGTATTTGGAAATAAATCAGCTGATGCAGCTTGGGTCATTAATGCCATCATCGAAGCAGCTAAGGATGATGTAGATGTCATCAACCTTAGTCTTGGTTCCTATTATGTAAATGGAAAAGTCTATGAAAATGGAAAACTTGTAGACAATGGATGGGCAGAAGTAGAAGGTTACAAACGTGCTATAGAATATGCCAATCAACGTGGTAGTATAGTAGTAGCTTCTGCAGGAAATGATTCTATAAACGTGGCTAATAAACAGGAGCTAAATAACTTTCTTAAACAAAAATATGAAAAAGAGGGTAAAACATATACTGGTGTAGGAATAGAAGCACCTGGGGAATTACCAGGAGTAGTAACAGTATCGTCTACTGGTCCAACTGGACAACGTTCTGTATTCTCTAATTACGGAGAAGGATTCATTGACATATCTGCTCCAGGAGGAGATTATCGTTTGTGGCAACAATATGGCGAAGAGGTATGGTGGAATACTGGTCTTTTCCGACAAGAAGAAGTACTGACAACTTTTAATACTGGAAGATACTTATTTGCCGCTGGAACATCGATGGCAGTTCCGAAAGTATCCGCTACACTAGCTCTAATTATCAATCACTATAATTATAAAAATCAACCAAATCGATCAATTTCACACCTTTACAAAAATGGAATAAAGAAAGATATAGCACCTGATAAAGCTTCTTGGGGGTACGGACAGCTGGATGTATATAATGCTATTAAATAACGGAGAAGGAACTATGACAATTCATAGTTCCTTTTTTTATTACTAAACAGAGCGTGTATCGTGAATGAAATCCGAGCTCCTTGAATCTCATTATTTTCAGCATGAATTTCTCCACCATGTTTTTCAACCAATTTTTCTACAATATACAAACCTAGTCCATGATGTAGTTGATTTGACCTTGAAAGATCCCCTTGGTAGAATTTACTAAATAAAAATGGGATATCTTTAGTATTAAATCCAACTCCAGAATCCGAGATAGAAAAAGACATAACGTCTTTTTTCACCTCCACTTGCACATTAATCCTTCCTTTTTTTGGCGTAAAGCGAATACTATTAGAAATAATATTCGTCAGAATTTGATGCAAGCGATTTGGATCAAGTGCAAACTTAAGATTTTTTTCTTCTGGTTTAATAAGTAAAGTATAGGTTAATTGGATATCTTCATTTTTTGCCAATTCCTTAAACTCTTCAAGCATTTCTGGAATCATTTCAGCTGGAGCTATATTACAAATCATAAGAGTGAAATCAGGGTTATCCACTTCAGAAATTCTTCTCATCTCTTCGGTTAAATGCAATACTCTTTCGGTATTATTCTTTATTGTTTGTAAGTAGTGATGAAGTCGTTTTTGATTATTTGGCATGGGCTCCATTAATACTTCTACATGAGACAAAATAATAGTTAGCGGTGTTCGCAAATCATGTGCAATGGAAGCAACCATATCCCGACGTTCCTGTTCTAATTTCCATTGAACATATAATGAATTTTTTAATTCTTCCTTCATACTGTTAAATGAATCAATTAATATACCTATTTCATTTTCGCTTTCATATTTTATTTCAAAGTCTAAATCTTTGTTTTTAATTTTTTGTGAGGCCATTATTACTTCTTTAATAGGTTTATTCAATTGTTTTCCTAAACGTTTAGCTAATAGATAAGAATAAAGCGTTAAAAATATAAAAGGAATAAGAAAAGCAATAATAAAAACATATTCTATGTAATAATCAATAGATGCAGCTAGTATGTATCGTACAGCAAGCACACCAACTAGTTGATCATTACTCATAATTGGAATGTATTTTGTAATTAGTTTACCATTTTGAGTAGAGGTATTTATTTTATGATACACTTCTTTATCGTTTTTCAATAATTCATCACTCAATGTACCATATAACCTATTTCCATTCGTATTCATAACTTGATAAGTAATTCCTTGCATTGGAATCACTTTCTCTATTTTTTTTTGATAGGATAAATCTACTATTTTATCTCCATTCATTTCTACAAATTTTTCAATGCTAGGCACTTGTTTTTCATAATGGTTGGCAGGTAAAACAGATTTTTCATTATAAATAAAAAGAAAAGAGTATATTAAAATTAACGTACAAACCGTACTGACAATACTTAAAAATATTACAGCTGCAAATGTTAGAATAAATTGGTTTTTCAACGATAATTTTTTTAACATTAACATTTCTCCAACTTATAGCCAACTCCCCATACGGTTTTAATATGGTAAGTTGACATACCCAAACTTAATTTAGCTCTTAAGTTATTAATATGCACTATTATTGTATTGAGATCTCCTACTGCATCCAATCCCCAAATTTTCTCATAAATTTGTTCCTTAGAAAAAATTTGTCCTAAATTTACCGTTAAAAGCTCTAATATTTTAAACTCTTTACTCGTTACATCTATTTTTACTCCATCAATAAAAACATCATGCTGTAAATAGTTAATGGTCAAGTTTCCTAAGAAACGTTGATTTTGCAAGTTTACACGTTCTCTTTTCTCACGCCTCAAGTGGGCCTCCACACGTGCGATGAGCTCCTTAACTTGGAATGGTTTTGTAATATAATCATCTCCACCTAAAGTAAAGCCTTTCACTTTATCTATTTCTGAATGTTTAGCACTCAAAAATAGAATCGGGCATTTTATTTGTTCACGAACGACCTTACAAAATTCAAAACCGTCCATTTTTGGCATCATAATATCTAAAATGACTAAATCAACTTGTGTTTTCAAATGATTTAGAGCTTGTTCTCCATTGTAGGCCTTGAGAACTTTATAACCCCGATCACAGAATATATCAGAGAGTACATCTACAATTTCTGACTCATCATCTACAACAAGAATCGTTCCATTCAAAAAAACACTCCTCTCTAGTTTATTTTAAAACTCTTATTATTTTGTGAAATATATTTTCTTGCTAATTAATATTCTTTTCATGAACAACCTTCTTATAATAAACGTGGTTTGAAATGAAGCAAAATACCAATTGGAATACCAAGAAAATAAAAAATATTAATATTATTGAGTAAATTTTAAATCCTCCCAATATATTTTGCAAGGCATAGATTGCTATGAATAGATTTATTCCCCCGAGAATAATTGGTACAAAGAAAATTATTGCAATTTGAACTCTTAATGTTTTTTTTATTTCATTGAAATTCAAACCAATTTTTCTTAAAGCGTGAAATATTTTTCTATCATTAGATATATCTTCGTATAACTTAAACCAAAGAAGACTGGATAAAGCAATTAGCAAGATAAAACCAATAAATAATGCTATTATCCATAAAACTGAAGTTAATTGAACTGTATTTTCATAATGAAGAAGACGAACGCTGGACTGTTCCTTTATCTCTAAAGGGAGTGCCTCAAATAAAGTTTTTAGTGCACTATAACTCTTATTATCTTCCTTGAAATCTAATGTATAAAATGAAACATGTTGAGTAGGTAATATTCCCTTCTCTAATTCATTAAGTATATCTGCTGGTACAAAAACTACATTATCTATCCCAGATACCGGGTTTATCGCATGTCCTTCAACTACATTTTTTACTATCAATTTTGTATTCCCTTTATTTGTTTGGATATTCAACTTATCGATATTAGCATTTTTTTTACTAAATAACAGGTTATCTTTTTTTGTTTTTGTCCAGTTCTTTATAAAGAATGAATCTGTTTGTAGTATAAGAGTTTGTCCTTCTTCCTTTGATGATTTCAGTAATACACCTTCCCATTTTTTCTTATGAAATCCCTCAACCTCTCCTTTGAAATTTTTTTCTAAAGCAGATTCTAATGTATTCTCTTGTTTTTTATCAACAATAAATACAGCTGGCTGTGGGTGGCTACTTCGCATTCTTTGATCATTCAACTCCGAATATAAATATATAGAGCTGATTAATATCATTATCATTGATAAGAATATTGAAACAAGAAAGATGATTTTAGCATTATAATAAAGTTTTTTCCTTAGACTTATAAATATTAGCATTCGAATGCCATTTAAATGTTTTTTTTCTTTATTAATTAAATACGATACAGTTCCTACTAATCCGTGTGAACAAAAAAGGTACGTCCCTAACAATAAAAGAGCAGATAAAGGCAAAAAAGAAAATAATAGTACAGGTAAAGTTGCATAAAGGATAAAAACATACGAAATAACCAAAATTAACAGGGAAATTATGAATTTCTTCTTAGAAAACCTAGGTAAATCTTTTGTTTTTTTTGTCTCTTGAAATAACTCCAAAACAGAAATGCGTCCAATTTTATAATAACTACGTAATGAAACAAAAAAGAATAGAACTCCAAACAAAATAACTGTAAAAAAAGTAGCAATTGGAGAGAAGAAATAGGAAAATGACTCACTTAAGAAGAGCGATTTCCCGATGAATTCAAAAAAGCTTTTTGATAGTGCTATACCAAGTATAATTCCAATTACGATAGAAATTGCTCCAATTATCGTATTTTCTAAAACAATGATAATAAATAATTGTTTTTTAGAAGCTCCGAACGTTTTCCAAATACCAATTTCCTTTTTCCGTTCAGTAAGAAAATGGTCATAAGAATAGGAAATGAAAAAACATGAAAATAGCAGGATAATGAATTCACATGCAATTAACAGTTGCTCTATTCCAGAAACTTTTGGATATGAAAGAAATGCTGCATACATATAAAAAATTGTAACTGATAGAATACTACTTACAAGATACACTATATACAGTGAAAAATTGCGAGTTATATTTTTAAGTGCGAGTGAAAATATTGACATCATTCTCCCCCACTTCTTTAGAGATATACAGTAGTATACGTTGATTGAAACTGAATTGCTTTTCTTCATAGGAACGTTGCATCTCATGAACAATCTTGCCATCTTTCAAAAATATGACCCTGTTGCAAAAACTAGCAGCTACAGAGTCGTGAGTTACCATTAAAATAGTTGTTTTATGTGTTTCATTCAATGTTTTTAGTATATTCAATACATCATAAGCAGATTTTGAATCTAGATTTCCCGTCGGTTCATCAGCAAATAACAGATAAGGATCATTAATTAATGAACGGATAATAGCTGCTCTTTGTTGTTGTCCCCCAGAGATTTCATAGGGATACTTTGGCAAAAGTGATTCAATATTTAGTTCATTCCCTAATGTATTGAGTTTATCCCTGACACCTTTTTTACTCCCCATTCTTAAAGCTGCGGGTAGAAGAATATTTTCTTCAATTGTTAAGTGATCTAACAAATTATAATTTTGAAAAATAAAACCAATATTTTCACGACGATAATTGCTTAATTGATTACCATCCATATTAGTTAAATTTTGTCCTTTAATTGTAATATCTCCATTTGAAGGAAAATCAAGAGAGGAAAGTACATTTAAAAGTGTAGACTTTCCACTCCCTGAAGGTCCCATAATTCCTACAAAATCTCCTTCATGAACAGTTAAGTTGACATTATTTAAAACTGGATATTCTCGGAATTTAGTTTTGTAAACTTTTTCGATTCCTTTAGCTTCTAACATAATCATGGTATACCTCCATTCTATCCTGTGCATTAACATGTAAATTCTTTTTTATTCCAAATGCTTATACAAACGCTAACACTAATAATCATGATACCTAGAATCAGAACGTATAAAGTGTTACTTCCTGTGCTGAGCGCATGGAAGATACTCTGGACAGATAATAAAAAGAACGATAATTGACTAATGTACAAGCACCCGATGTAGATTCCGATCAGAAGGAAAAAGCTAATAACTGCATTTGAAATTATGACACTTATTAAACTAGCAAGAGCTAAGCCACACATTTGAATAATAAAAAACAATCCATATACTTGTACTGTATATAATATCGCTTCTATCGCGGTCTTTTGTTGGCCGTAGAACATAAAAGCATCATCGGCTTTAAAAAACACCAACCCAAGTACTATGCCAACAAAAAGAACAACAAATAAGTAGAGTAACACCATTATAGAAAGAGAAAACCATTTTGACATAAGAAAGGTTATACGTTGAAAAGGCCTAATTAAAAATAGACGATATGCTCCTGAGTTGTATTCTACATTTAAGCTATTCAAGAAACTTACAGGCATGAAAATCAAAGTAATTAAGAAAGAAGATTCCTTTAATAAAAACCATGAAAAATTCCAAGAATTTAGTGGAACTTGTTGCCCATCATTATAAATCCCCACTCCATAGTACTTTAAAAACCAAGCCTGAAGAAAAACAATGACAGTAAAAATCCCCAACATCCATTTGCTTTTTTTCTGATTCCATAGTCGTTCCCATTCACTTATAACTAATGCTTTCAATTAAACTCCCTCCTAGTTTTCAAATAAAATAATCTCTTTTCACAAATGACAGGTATGCGAACATTCCAAATAGGAAAATATAAATCGCTTCCACTATAACAATATAAATGTTTATACTATTACTTGTTGAAAGTATAAATGCTATACCTGTATGCTGAATTTTAACGATTGACATGTACATAAGGTGTAGTACAGTATTAGCGCTAATTATCGTTTGGTTAGAGAATTCTAACATCTGTGGAATTGCAATAGCAAAGAAAATAAAGGCTACTCCTGATCCAAGAGTAATCATCGTACTTCTACTTAACGCCCCTATTAATGTAAATACAGAAACAATACAAACCATAGTAATGAAACATGCGAAAAAATACTTTAAGTTATATAATATCGCCCCTGCAATAGACACCTTGGTTTCATCTATAAATGTTATTAATGTATCTACCTTTGGAAAGAATAAATAACCCGCTATAGAATTAAAAATCCAAAACAAAGTTAAATATAGAAACATGGTAGTTAATATAGTAGCAAGTTTAGCTACAAACAATTGTGAGGTAGAGAATGGACGAATTAAAATCATTCTTAATTGTCCATTTTCTACTTCATACGCTATAACAGTGGAAATCAGTATTATAGCGATAATATTAAACGAAACCACAAGATGCTCAGAAATACTTATTATAGGAAAATTTAAAGCAGTAACGTAATCTGGTCTTCCAGGAGAAGTATGTTGATTCCAGTTTAAGTAATATTTCACTGACGCAACTACCATTAAAGGTAAGAAAAGCAAGATTAACCAAGTTATTTTTTGCGTCCAAAGCCTTTCGAATTCAGAAATAAAAAGTCCCCTCATGATGTCATCATCTCCACAAACACATCTTCCAACCTTTTTGTTGGATCTGTAATTAATTCATCTTTCCTTCCTTGCGTAATAAGTTTTCCATTTCTAATTATGACAAGACGGTCACACATTTGCTGAATTTCATCTAGTAAATGGCTTGAAATAAAAAAGGTTAAATTTTTCTTTTCACGAAGTTCAAGAATTAATTCCCTTAACTCTCTCATGCCCATAGGATCCAGGCCATTTGCTGGCTCATCTAACAAAATAACATCAGGATCACCTAGAAGAGCTTGTGCAATGCCAAGTCGCTGTCTCATTCCTAATGAATAATTTTTAATTTTCACATCCGCATCCTCAGTTAACCTTACAATAGATAGTATTGCTTCTACTTGTTCCAATTGTTCTTTTCGCGAAAGAGCAGGGTATAATCTCGCTAAATTTTGTAGCATTTTTCTACCCGTCATATATGGGAAGAATATTGGTGATTCAATAATTGCCCCCATATTCAGCAAAGCCTGTTGTCTATTTTGATTTACATCTTGACCACTTATTTTTATGGCCCCTTTTGTCGGGCGAATTAATCCTGTAAACATACGCATAACAGTTGTTTTTCCTGCCCCATTCGGCCCCAGAAAACCACAAATATCTCCTTTATATATTTTAGTTGAAAAATCATTTACTATTGTCTTACCACCTACTGTTTTTGTTAAGTGATTTGCTTCTAAAACTATTTCATTATTCATATAAAATCCCTCCTTATGGACTAATATAGAAGACAAATATAAAAAAAAAATAAAGAAAAGAAAGAAAAAAATAAAAAAATAAAAAACTCACATTTTTGTGAGTTTTAGTGCATTTCAACTGTTTCATGTACAGTTACTGACTTTCTTTTCTCAAATTCCTTAAAGAGTATATGCAATACTTCTTGATTATTAGGTAAAACATAGTTCGGTTTCAAAGACATAGTCGCAATTTCAAAAGCCGTTGTTTTCAAAGGCGGAATCACTATATGATCATATTCTCCTAAAAGACTAACATTATTCTGAACTACTTTTTTCTCCCACATTAATTTGTTCATATTAGGAAAAAAGAGAACTGGTTTATCATGAGCAAGAATGACTGTACTTAATAAATCATCAGCTAAACCATGAGCTACTTTTGAAATAGTATTTCCTGTAGCCGGTAGTACCATTAGTAAGTCTGCCCATCTAGCCAATTCCACATGACCTGGTTTACCACTTAGAGTAAGTTCCTCATCAACAAATACCTCATTACAATATAATTTCACAGTTTCTGCAGGGATAAGCTTTATTGCACTTTTTGTCATGATAACCTTTACTTCACTAAAATTCGCTTTCAATATAGCTAAATATTGAAAAATCCCAGCTACTGCAATAGATCCGCTTACTCCTACTAATATTTTCTTAGAACTGAGCAATTGCTTCATTTGGTCCATACTGTAACATCCTCTCAATTTTTTATTAGGAAATTAAAAATACTCCGTCCCACCATGGCTCCTCTACTGCGCTTAGACTTAATAAAGTTAAAAGTACACCACTTACACCTTCCAATAGTCCAACCTTGTTTAACTCATTGGATGTTTGCTCATTGGATTGTAAGTCTTTAAAACCAAATGGTGCTTGAGGATCATATGCATCCATTACATAATCTATTAATTTTATAATGGACTGCATCGATATCTCCCCATTTTCATCCTTTGCCATCCTAATAGACATTTGTAATAATCCCGCTCTTCCATGACAAAATGTTGGAGATGCTAAATCCCATTCCTCCTCACTTTGCAAAAGTGTATCTTGATAAGAACTTAAAGCTATTTTCATGGATTTCTGATCCTTCAAAGATCTCCCAGCCAGATAGAGAGCTCTTGCTACTCCTGGATTTCCATAGCACCAACCTTTTCGCTTTGGATACACATGGTATGCTTGGTCATTGACCACTTCTTTAAAACTAAGCCTGGCAGGCCACGAACCTTCATCTTGCCATCTTATTAACCAATCTATCATTTTACGAATCGCTTGCTTTTGCCCAGGGACTTCAATTCCTTGTTCAATAGCCAACGCCATCAAGGAAAGCGGGCCAGGCATTCCATGAGCATGGCCACAATTGAAATTCCCATCCGGAAATAGTATCTTATCAGTTTCCAAAAACTGATTGGCGTACGGTACGTACCAACCAGGTACAACTTCACCATTCACTTCAATGTCATTAGACATATTAATAAAACAATTGAGAATTTTTTTGAGTGCTTCTGAATTTGATTCAAGTTGAATATTTTGCAACAAATAACGACCTACTCCAGTAGCGCCCTGAATTGTATCGTACATAAATGGATGAACACCACACTCTTCTTTCTGATAGTTCAATACAAGATGTAACTGCGATAATACAAATTCATTTAACTTTTTCAAAAATATATGATATCTTTCATAGTTACGCGAAGCATATGAAGTCGCATACGCAATACCAGAAACACCGCCAAACATAGAAATACTATTCACACCTTGTTTTTCTATTGCCTTTTGTATTTCTATCAAGTGACTATGTGCAATAAGATCCCATCCCTCTTCTGGAAACTGTCGATCTAATTCTGCAAATAACATAATAGTTCCTGGATAACCATGGGATAAAGTAATGGGGTCCCATGGATGAAGTGTTCCTCCGTTTGGTATATTATCAGGCTCCATAACAATTTTTTCTACATACATCGGATCCTTTAATCGCTCTGCTATATCACGAACTAACTTTAATGCTTTATTTCTTTTTTCAATACTAATTCCCTGTAACCAAAATGATTTTTTTTCTGTAGTTAATCGCATAGTTTTCTCCTCTCTAATTACACCTTCACTTGAATTTTAGAATGATTTATAAAATTTTTAGCTTGCAACTCAAATAGTCTTGCGTATATTCCTTTTACTTTTAGTAATTCATTATGAGTACCTAGTTCCGCGACTCTACCTTTATCAAGGACCATAATCTTTGTAGCATGCCTTACAGTTGAATACCGATGAGATATAAAAAGCCCCATACAATTCTTTGTAATTTCTTTAAAATCTCTAAAAACCTCTTCTTCTGCTTCTGGATCTAATGCGGCAGTAGGTTCATCTAGAATATATAGGCCCGCATCCCTCATGTATGCTCGTGAAATGGCGATTCTTTGCCATTGTCCTCCAGATAACTGTATTCCGTTCGCAAAAGTTTTACCAAGTTGTGTATCCATTTTGTTAGGCAAATTATTAATCATCTTTAATGCTCCAGATTTTTTAGCAGCCGCTTGTATAGCCATCACTTGATCGGCTTTTTTATAATCACCATAGCCAATATTATCTTTAACATCTAGTTCATATCTAACAAAGTCTTGGAAAATAGCACTAACCTTATCCTGCCATTCATTTGTACTGTATTGATGAATGGATTTTCCATCTAATAGAATAATCCCTTCAAAGTCCGTATAAAGTTTTGTAATTAACTTTACAATTGTAGATTTACCCGAACCATTAGATCCGACAAGAGCCAATGTTTCACCTGGTTTTATGTAAAAATTCACTTTTTTTAATATATATTCTTTTTGACCGGGATACTTAAAAGAGACATTTATAAATCGAATACCTTTTTCTTCAAAAGAGATACTTTCTATATAAGTATTGTCTCTATTATTTGAAACATCCCTTTCTTCAGGGATGTCCAAAAATGAGAATAGTTGAGTCATATAAAGATTGTTTTGATGCATATTAAAAATCATATACATTAATTCATTAGATGTTTTTTGTGTAGTATTTACAGCTTGAAAATAAGCGATAAGACTTCCAATAGCAATAATCCCTGTTACAGCATCCATAACCACCATAAACTGCACAAACATTACAAAAGCAACACTAATTAATTGGAAAAACAGGTCAATCCTCATCTTTTTTAAAAGCAAATGTCTATCTTGCTGATAAAATTGATTGAAGATATTCGAATAATTTTTGAGAAGCAAATTGCCTAATCCAAATAATTTCACTTCTTTTACTGTGATGTCTGTTGTTAGCAAATAGTAGTAGTAAAATTGTTTTCGTGTTTCTTCAGCACGCTTATGACTAATTAAAAAAATTTCTTTTCCAATTTTCATGATGGACCAAGAAGAGATTAGTGGTAACAGAATTAAAATTAGGGTAAAGTGCCAATTCCAAATCATTAAGATACCGGAAATAGAAATCACAGTTATTCCACTTTTTATAATCCCCATAAGTTCTTCAAAAATGGCAAATGGTTTATATGTGGAATCTTGGCGCGCTCTTTGAAGTTTATTGTAAATTTCTGGTTTCTCAAAACTGGAATAAGGTAATCTTTTTGCTTTTTCTATTAATTTTACATTGATTTTATTAGAAAGAAGATTTCGGTAAAGCTGTTTATATGTTTCCAAAACGGATCCTGTAACACCCGTTAAAATTGTAACTAGTGCAAAAGCTATAAAAAACGGTAAAACATGGGTAAAATAAGCATCCTGGTACCCATTCTGGTAGATGTTCTGTACTGTATTAACGAGGTATTGGATTGTCAAAATCAATGCTGCAGGTAATAATCCATTTAAAAAATTTAAGGTAAGCACACAGAAGAAATACCCTCTGTGCGTTTCCCATAAAAGTTTAAATAAACCAGGCCAATAATGAAAAGACTTTAGAATATTTATAAATGATAGTTTCTCATCTTCAGGTACGTGATTGAGTATCTGTTTCATTCTGATTCCTCCAATATCGCTGGCTTGATAAGATATGCCGCGTAAAGGCAAGTGCTTTTTTCTCTAGTTCTCGATTAGCTCCCAATAGTCGATTACAATGCATATGAATAATTGCTCCCATAATTGTTTGTTGTTTATTCCAGAGCATGTCTTCATTTTTATATTGTTGAATGCTGGAAACATATTCTTTTAAGGATTCTCTCCGAACTAATAAACTTTTATAAATTTCTTGTCCAATTGCTGAATTGTAATTACGTAAATTACTCCAATCACCTTCAGAATTTCCAATGTTACTTAATAATTTTCTCATTGGTCTAAATTCATCAATGAATTCATATTTATCCGTATTGCTTTCTATGGTTTCCAATTGTTGTTCATAAGTTAATCCAAAATTATCCATGATCTCAATTATGTTTAAGGATGCTAATACATGTACTGGCAGTTCCGCTTGTTGTCCTATCACATTAAGAAGCATTGTTACTGACCTACTATCGTAATGGAAGAAATTCTCGGCCAATTCTATCAGATACGGACCACCATATCGTTCTACTTCTCGTTCATACGTATCAACCGTCATTTTGTGGATAAATCCAGAGTCCATTAAATTATTTGCCCAATCCCTTAAATAGGTAAGAACAGATGCATTCAACTTCTCGGGATCTCCATAAAAACGCAAACGAATATGAGCATCCGGATCACGATATCGCATAAAGAACCATGATTGAGCCATACCACTTTGCACAATATAATTAGAAAATGATGTCATATATTTTGAAATAAATTCATTCTCTCTTGCTTGTGGAACATAAAGCTTAACATATAGCCATTCACTTCCAGGCAAACGGTAAATCATTTTCTCACTAACCATTTCTTTTTTCCCGTCTTCAACAGCTCCTATACTTTTTCTTTTAGCGACATCGTTCATTTTTTTCAATGGAAAAACAACTTCCATTGCATGACTACCAAGCGGACTGCTTAGACAATTTTTATTGATGTCCTGTAATGACTCTCTCAACTGTAATCTACCCTGCTTAAAAAGTTCATTCTTTAATTCTCGAAGGTGAAGAATATTTTCAAGATCAATTAAAATCCTGTTGTCGCTATACGTCATATATACATGGCGTGGAACCGTCCATTTCTCTCTCCATTTTTCAAATAGGATTAAAAATTCATCATCACTTTTAGGTTTATTTTTCATGCCAATAGTCTCTCTATTTAACTTCCAAATTGCAGGAGAAAGAATGATATTTTTGTAACGAATCCTTGGATAATAAGGTGAAGATGTCATATTACCCCAATTAAATATTCTCCAGTGGTCTAAATCATTTAGAGAAACTTCTCTCATGAAGCGATAAATATTAGGGCCACTTTGGTAATTTAATACATTACCAGCTACTACTTTAATTCTTTTCCCTAATTTTTTAGATTTCAGATAAAAGTTTTCTAATGATGCTCCAACAACAATGTCATCAATTGGAATTTGCAAAGTATCGTCATCTCCATTTGTTCCAAGAGTTACCGTTACTTCTCTTGTAGTTTTTCCAATTGCCACATTCGCTGAACGGCCAGTTGCCGGAAGAAAACTTCCCTCTACCATAACAATATCGTTATTAAATTGATGGTCAATCTCCACTTCTTGTTGCTGAATTTTACGTCTAACATTTGGATCTAAGATATCTAGAAATCGACCAAATGTGCTTCCTGCTGCATGAGACCCTGGATTTGGGCTTAGGCATAGCGTGTACTTTCCATTGTCTAATTCCTCTTGCGAAGTAGCATACAATTCTCCATATACTTCAAATGAATCCGGAGCGTATCGAGTATCTTTTTCTATTCCAATTCTGCTAATTATTTCATCTGTAATTTCAATTTCTTTTTGCTGATTATGAATAGCTTCAATAAGCATATATGATAATTGAACATTACGTTCTTCATCTAAAGGCAGCGTAAAATTTTCTCCATCCCTATTCCCTTTTGGGTTTTTATATGTCGCGGGTGCTCCAAGCCCTAATTCCTCACTTAAAAGTTCTACCAATGGAACTTCCCTGGTAGTTCCATATTTCTCCAAAAAATCAATATGATATTTTTGGAGATGAGGGAATCCAACTCCACTATCAGCTATACTCCATAACACCTGAGCTGCTTTACTAACATCATTTGCTACGTTTTTTCCAATGGCTAAATCTTGCGTATTTAGAGCGAAATCGACTTGAAGGGGTGTTGTAACTTCATAAATCCTCTTCATTAATAGGATAAGATTGTTGTAAACAGAAAGCCCCTTCCCAAGCGGTAATTGATCATAAACAAGTATTAAATCTTTTACCTTCAGTAAATCTTCCCATATTTGATTTTCACCAACTCTTATTTTTAACTTGTCAATCACATAATCAAATGGAGAGTCATATGTAAGTGGCGGTCTTAGTTCAGTTATAAGGTATTCTTGTTCTACCAACTGGAGAATAAAGTTTTCCATTACCTTTACTTCTGTGCCTGGATAGTCATTTTGCAACTTTTGGAGAAGCTCTTTCACTTTAATATGTGTTTCAGCTAAATCTAGAACTTTCCTAACAACTTCACTATACAAAATTGAAATATTATCCTTTTTCTCCATATCCTTCTTGCGAAGTTGTCCACATTCAGTTGAAAAAGGTAAATATAGGCGGTTTCCGACACGATAAGCAGCATGATTTTTACTAACCATTAAAGATTGGAGAATACTAGGATTTTTTTCAAGTGATGAAACCACTCCCAATAACCATTCCATATCAGGACGAGTTCTTTTCTTAAATTGTTCAAAATGGCTCATTTCAAGTAAAGATTTTTCCTTAAACTCTCCGGATGCTACCCCAGAAAAAGCTCCAAAAGGTGTTGGGCGTGTTGTCATTCTTAACATATATCGTAATACAGAAGATATTACTTGTTGTGTTTTCCTACTACTTAAATCACCATGTATATGTTTAAGAGATTCAAGCAATGAAGGACTTGCAATGGCAATAGCTTCCTTAATGTAATCCATTTCTGCATATTCTCTTAATTTTTTAATCAATACTTCTTGATTCTTAATTTGATATAACGCGTTAAATGGTAAAAACGGGGATCTAATCATAAAAAATGGTAGAGGTTCAAATATATTATTACATGCGGTTTTATTTGATGTATGGATAGGCTTCCTTTTTTCTGAAATCATTTTGAATCTTCCTTTCTGTTCTAATCAAGTATTGTAATAGGAGAAAAGAGGGACACATCTGTGTTCCCTCTTTTTGGGCATTCAATTAGCAACAGAAGCTATTGAATGAACCTGTGTTTCCACAACCAGGCGTACAAGCTGAGATACTTGTAATTTGTGGATCTACATCGCCTGTAGCTGTTGTTACTTGTACATCTAAATCAAAAAGGTTTTTTTCATTAATCATTTTCTTTTCCCCCTAAAGTTTTTTTAAGACAATATGTCTTATGTAGCAATTAGCAACAGAAGCTATTGAATGAACCTGTGTTTCCACAACCAGGCGTACAAGCTGAGATACTTGTAATTTGTGGATCTACATCACCTGTAGCTGTTGTTACTTGTACATCTAAATCAAAAAGGTTTTTTTCATTAATCATTTTCTTTTCCCCCTAAA
>NZ_JBQENW010000010.1:62611-167626 GCF_052044835.1 Bacillus sp. 22475
ATTAAGGCAAAATTAAAAATGAGCCCGGTACAATACCGGACTCACTTTTATCAAGCTGCCTAATGAAATAACCGTGTCTAACTTTTAGGGGTCACTTCAGACTGACTCTTTTTTTACTAACTAGTTTAATACTTTAACTGTAACTGTTTTACGTCCCCAGCTACTTGATGTACCTTTATCTGGCATTAAAACGTCGATTTTATTACCTTTAATAGCTCCACCAGTATCACCAGCGATTGCTACTCCGTAACCTTCAACCCATACTTTTGAACCTAATGGAATTACACTTGGATCAACTGCAATAAGTTTCATGTTTGGATTAGCTGTTAAGTTATGACCTAAAGCTGATTTTACTTGGTCGCCTGCTTTATAACCATTTTCAAGTGGATCTGCTGTGTAAGCTGTTGCTACAACTTGGAACTCACGAGAAGAAGATTGTGTGTTTTTCTCAGTTTCTTTTGCAACAGGTTGTTGTGTAGCTGGTTTTTGAGCTTTATTAGCCACTTCACGATCAGCTGCCTCTTGAGCCTTAGCTGCTTTACGAGCTTCAGCTGCTGCCTCTTGAGCTTTAGTTTCTGCTTTAGCTTCAGCGTCTGCCTGAGCTTTAGCTTCTGCTTGAGCCTTAGCTGCCTCTTGAGCTTTAGCCGCTGCTTTAGCTTCAGCTACTTCTTGAGCTTTAGCTTCTTCACGAGCTTTAGCCGCTTCTTGAGCTTTAGTTTCTGCTTGAGCTTCAGCGTCTGCCTGAGCTTTAGCTTCTGCTTGAGCCTTAGCTTCTTCACGAGCTTTAGCTGCTTCCTGAGCTTTAACTTCTGCTTGAGCTTCTGCCGCTTCACGAGCTTTAGCTGCTTCTTGAGCTTTAGCTTTTGCTTGAGTTTCAGCTACTTCTCCAGCTTTAACTGCTTCACGAACTTTAGCTGTATCTTGAACTTTAGTCGTTTTTTCAACTTTAACTGCTGGTTGAACTTTAACTGGTGCTTTACCTGTTAAGTAAGGAACATGAACATAAGCTGTTTTTCCGTTATATTCAAATTGAATCCAGTCATTTTGCACTTGGTGTGTTGTTTCGATTACATCATCTTGTTTCAACTTACCAAGAATTTCTGAGTCTGTGTTTGCACTAGCACGTACGTTTAATACGTTTGCTGTTACGTAGTAAGTGTCTTTTGTATAGTCAGCGCTTATGAAAGCTTCTTTACCGCTATTCAATGTAACTTTTGACCAACCATTTTCTGTATGTAAAACATTTACTTTATATCCATCTAATAATTTTCCTACAACTTTTGATTCAGTAGTTGGGTTTTCTCGTACGTTTAGTACGTCAGTCGTTACGATCGTTTCTGCTTTAGCAGATGTTGTGAAAATCCCAAGACCAAAAACCGCTGCTGTTGCTATACCCATAAATTTTTTCATAATAGCCTCCATTGCATTTGTTTTCGTTGACCTCATTATAGCAACCATTATTTTCTTATTTGCGAAAAACATAAAATTACAAAGCTTTCGTAACGGGGCATTAATATTCTGTAACAATTCCATAAATATCCTGATAGCGCTTCCTTGTTGTTTTTTGGCGTATTAGGGCGTATAAAACACAAAATGAGTAGTATTTCAATTACAATAACATTAATAATGTTACGGTGATATTTCTTATTGATATCTATAGTGTTACAAAAATAGCGTATTTTACTGTCTGAATGAAAAGATAGTTATGGAATAATAACCTTTTTAGATGTAAAAAGATATAAATGAGGTGAAATTTAATGAAATATCGATATAATTGTTACAAAATCAGTCGAAGCATGGAAAAAATTACGCCTTGATTTTTGTCTGTTACATAGTATTTTTGCAATAATAGGATTAGATAATAGCCTTAGTACCTATAAATAATGAAGAGTATTAGAATGATAGTTGTAACGTGAAACATATATAATAGAAGAAACTCGATTTAATAGGTAAATAAAAAACGCAGGAGTGTAAACTCCTACGTTTTTGTTTATTCATATCGTAAACATTCAATTGGATCAAGTTTTGCAGCTTTGTTAGCTGGTAATAGTCCGAATGCAATACCGATTAGCATTGAAATGCCTACTGCAAGAAGTCCAAGTTCTTTTGAGACAACGAGTGGCCATCCAGCAAAGATTGAGACGATCCAAGCGAAGAAAATACCGAGCATGAATCCGATGAAACCACCAAGTCCTGTTAAAATACAAGATTCGATTAAGAATTGTGTTAATACTTTACCACGTGTTGCACCAAGTGCTTTACGAATACCAATCTCGCGTGTACGTTCTGTTACAGATACAAGCATAATGTTCATTACACCGATACCACCAACAAGTAAGGAGATAGCAGCAATACCACCGAATACCATTTTCATCATACCGATTGATTCGTCTAGTTGTTTCGTAAATTTACCTAAATCTTGTGCTTCGAATTTGTGCTCAAATTTAGGAGCTTTCATTTCGTTTAAGACAGAAACAGCTTGTTTTTCTACACTTTTACGTTCTGTCGGAGAGGTCATTGTTAATCTTACAGAGTCATACTCATTTACTCCTGAAATGACAGGCGCGTTTTCAAGTGACGTATAACCTTCAGGCATAGGCATTCCGAAGTCGTTTTTCGTTTCGTATACACCAACTATTTTATAAGGCTTTCCTTTTATATCTGTGTATTGGTTTGATTCCCAACCACTAAATAATTTGTTGAAAGCTTCTTCATTTAATATAACAGCAGGGATTGCTTGGTTTAGTTCACTGTCATTTAATTCACGACCGTGAACTAATTTTATTTTCGAATCTTTCATAAAGGCGCCTGTTCCACCTTTTAAATCAAGATTTACATCTTTTGAACCAGCAGATGCTTTTACTTTCATACTTACGTCTGGATATACATCTTTAACGCCTGGTACAGTTTGCAGACGGTTTAGCATATCAGGTGTGATTTTGGCACTATCTGTTCCGTAATCAGGGTTGTTGTAGTAAATCGTTACTTCATTATCTTTTCCTTGGCCTAATTCTTTTTTAAACTTTGCGTTTGTACCATCACCCATTGAGATGATAGTAATAATGGCACTAATACCGATAATAATACCTAACATTGTTAAGATAGAACGCATCTTATGAGCAAAGATAGAGGAAAGGGCCATGCGTATATTTTCACTCGTATTCAAAATTAACCTCTCCAATCTTGGACGATATTTCCGTCACGAATTACAATTTGACGTGCTGCAGCTTCCCCGATTTCACGATCATGGGTAATCATAATAATTGTTGAGCCTTGTTTATTTAATTCGTAAAAGAGGTCCATAATTTGTGTGCTTGTTTTCGTATCAAGTGCTCCCGTCGGTTCATCGGCTAAAATGAATTTTGGGTTATTTACGATTGCACGTGCAACAGCGACACGCTGCTTTTGCCCACCGGACAATTCGTTCGGTAAGTGAGTAGCGCGATCAGCTAAGCCTACTTTTGTTAAAGCAGCTAACGAGCGCTCACGTCTTTCTTTTTTATCGACTCCAGCGTAAATAAGAGGTAGCTCTACATTTTGAAGTGCTGTAAGTCTAGGTAATAACATGAAGTTTTGGAATACGAATCCGATTTCTTTATTACGTACGTGTGCAAGTTCTGTTTCAGACATGTTTGAAATGTTTTGACCAGCTAGTTCGTACGTACCTGTCGTCGGTTTATCTAAGCAACCGATAATGTTCATTAATGTTGATTTACCAGAACCAGAAGGTCCCATAATCGAAGTGAATTCTCCTTGGTTCAGTGTTACATCAATTCCGTGTAATATTTGAACGGACTCTGCACCATTTTGGAAGGATTTCGTGATGCCTTTTAAGTTAATCACTGGGCGACAACCTCCATACCATCTTTTAAGTCTTTTTCAGGCTTAGAGATAATTTCCTCTCCTTTTTTCACTCCAGAAACTTTTGCTTCGCTATCAGTCTCGAATTCAACAGTAACTGCTTGTTCTTTCGCTTTACCGTCTTTTACAACGAAGACAACATTTTTGTCACCTTTTTTCACGATACTGCTTTTCGGAATAATTGTACCAGTTGCTTCGCCAGATTTACTTGTTACGTAAACGTGGAAGCCGTTTTGTAGTTCGTCACTATTATCTAATGTGACAGTGAATTGGTAATTAGAAACAGTTTTATTTTCATCCATGCTCTTTAAAGGTGTAGAACCGATTTCTGTTACTTTTCCTGTCCAAGTCTTACCAGCGACAGTTTTTGATGAAACAGTTACTTCTTGCCCAACTTTCATACTAGCAAGCTCATATTCAGAAAGTTGACCTTTTACTTTAAATTGACCAGCGTGACGAAGAGTAATTCCGCTCATACCTGTTTTTTCGTCAGCAGTTTTTACGATATCATCAATTACGCCATCAGCAGGACTTGTTACAGAAAGATTGTTTACTTTCTCTTTTGCTACTTTAATCATTTCATCAGCTTTTTCAACTTCAAACTTTTTCATTTCAATTTGTGATTCTAATTGCCCAACTTCGGCTTCTGATGCTTTTAATGCTTCAGCAGGAAGGCCTGCATTTTTATCTTTTTGTAATTTTTGTTTCGCTGAATCAATTTGTTTTTGGAGCAACGTTACTTCTTTTTGTGCGATTTTCTTTTGCATTTCTGCTTCTGTTACACCTTGTTTCGCAGTCGGATCATTGTATTTAAACAGAAGCTGACCTTTTTTCACTTCATCGCCTTTTTTAACAGCTAATTCATATGTTCCTTTTGTTGGATCGAATGAAATAGTTTCAATTCCATTTGGAATAACTTCGCCACCAAATTTTTGCGCGTTTTGGATTTGTTTTTCGGTTACTTTATATCCGCTATATGCCATTGCTACATCCGAACCGCCCCCAGCAAATGCAAAGTATGATCCAGCTGCAATTCCAATTGCTACTACACTAGTAATTAACACTTTATTTTTCTTCTTCATCTATTTATCACCTTTTCGTTCGTTTTAGTATCTACATTAAGTATAGAAGAGGAGAAGAATCTGACAAATCGTTTTAGCTTACAATAACCTTACAGTTTTGTAAGGTATGAATATGTAAATGTAAGGTAGAGGTTGTCCTAGTATAAGCAAATGAATTGACTCGTTGTTTCTTTCTTACAATAATATTGTATGGAGGAGAGGAGGAAGGAAGATGGAAGCTTATTTTAGTGCGCATCCATTAAAATCGTTTATTCCATACTCAAGACAACACGTCCTTATATTATTTATTATGTTGGTGGGGATATTTTTTCTGTATCAATACCAAGATGTATTACGTCAAAGTGAGTGGAATATAACGGTTCGATATGCGATTGCATTTCTATTTATAGGGAGTGAAATTGGGCTTCATATGTGGGAATGGAAAGCAGGGATTTTTGAGCTAGGCACTTCATTACCGTTTGAGTTATGTACGATTAGTTTATTATTAGCGTCGATTATGATTGTAACGAAAAGTTACCGCATATATGAGATTGTATTTTTCACAGGAATTATTGGTGCATCACAAGCCATTTTAACGCCGAACTTGCAGTATACTTTTCCGCATTTTCGCTTCATTGAATATTTTATCGCACATGTATTGCTTATTTGGGCACCGCTCTTTATGACTTGGGTAGAAGGGTATCGTCCGACAGTACAATCTATTAAACGCACAATGATATTTTTAAACATATTGATTCCAATTGTTTCGTTTGTGAATTACAAAACGGGTGGAAACTATATGTTTTTAGCTCATAAGCTAGAAACTGCTTCATTACTCGATATGTTAGGACCGCATCCTTACTATATTATTTCATTAGAACTCGCAGCGCTTATTGGGTGTTTTATTTTGTATATGCCATTTGCGAAAAGAGAAAAACAGTTACATAAAGAATCGTTAGGGTCATAACCTAGCGATTTTTTATGTGTTGAATATTTACAATTCAGAAAATTGAGAATAAAATTAAGGGGTAAATTATAGAGAGAGAAGGGCGAAAATGATCAAAAAAGTATTTTTGAATGGAATGGAAGTGACGATTCAATTTCTTATTTCGATTTTGGGGATTATTATGTTAGGGGCTCTGCCGAAATTGTTTTATGGATTTAAGCTGGATGTATCAAAGTACATACAGAGTTTAAAAGAAGTGTTTGTGAACTTAATGGATATTTCCAATTTGCAATATGTGAAAGGTAAATTTTTATTTCCGCAGCTGTTCGTCCATTATAAAGAAACGATTATTATTTTTTTAGCTGCTTTTTTTATTTCATTATTTGTAGCATTTTGTATTGTTTATGTAATTATGAGTAGTTCACCGCGTATACAACATCGAATTAAATCATTTCTTATCTTCCTAGAATCCATTCCAGATATCCTTCTTATTTTAGTATCACAAATTTTAGTTGTATGGTTTTTTAAACAAACAGGTTTTTTACCTTTTCAAATTGCTTCAATTGGAGGCGAGTCGATTAGGGGGTTGCCAATATTATGTTTGAGCATCCCGACTACGATTATGTTTGTAAAAATGGTCGTGCTTCGTTTTGAAAATGAATTAGAAAAAGATTATGTACTATTTGCTAAGGCGAAAGGGCTGGGGCGCTTTCATATTTTAAATCGTCATATTTTACGAAATGTGTTGCTTAGTACATTATTCTTTGCGAAAACGAATATCTTTTTTATGTTATCTAATTTATATATTATAGAATGGATTTTTAATACGGGTGGTATTTTTATGTTTTTGAAATCGTATTTTGGTATTAGAGTTGAGGTTTTCATCGTTAGTGTGCTTCTTATATATATTCCGATTTTTATTTTATTTAAATTGTTTCATTATCTCATTCCGGCTGCGATGAAGGAGAGATTATAATATGTGGACGTATATAAAACGTGATAAAAGATTTTGGATAAGCATTGGGTTTCTTCTCCTATTAGTTCTTTTGAGCATCGGAAATACGTTATGGAATGATGGACATATTAGACAAGTTACATTGCAATATGATGCGGATGAAAATCCACAAGTGCCACCGTTTCCACCTTCATTACAATTTTTACTCGGGACAGACCGGAAAGGGTATGACCTGTTACATTTAGTCATTGAGGGCGCGAAGTGGACGATTGGTATATCTATTTTAATTGCGGCACTTAGAATGGTAATAGGTGTGTTTTTCGGTGTCGTACTCGGAACGTATATAAAAAGAGGATTTTCAAAAATTGAGGCTTTCTTCGATAGTTTTACAGTTATTCCGACAGTTATGATTGCGTATTTTTTTCTTCAATCTGCAAATGCATTTGGAAGCGGAGAGGAGACAACAACCTTTTTTGAAAGGGCTTCGTTTCAAGTGGTATTACTTGTACTGCTTGTAATGCCGGTTATTGCACTGTATGTTGCGAAGGAAGTTCGTAAATTGCGAACGGAAGAATTTGTTGATGCCGCGCGCATATTAGGTGGATCGAGAAGACATATTGTTATAAAACATATTTTTCCGCATCTCTATATGCCGTTTATACTCGTATTTCTTCAGCAGTTTACGCAGACTCTTACTATTTTACTGCACTTAGGATTACTTGAAGTGTTCTTTGGTGGGACTGTAATGTTTGGTGGACAAATAAAAGAGGTGGAATCTTATACGCATGAATGGTCAGGTTTAATTGGAGTATACTTTAGGTCATTAACAGTGAATCCGTGGATCCCTCTCGTTCCGATTACATTTTTTGGACTTACTATTTTTTCAGGAAATATGATTGTAAAAAGTATCGAAGAGGCGATGATGAAAATAAGGTTAGGAGGAGAGCTAAAGAAGGATGTTGTAGAAGAGGAACAATCTGTTGTGCAGTCGAAAGAAGAGTTATTTACTTTTAAGCATACGATGTGAAAATAAAAAGAAGCAAGCATGTATTTCATGCTTGCTTCTTTTCTTTATTTTGTAGAAACTTCGCCTTCAGCTTCTGTTTGCGGAATAAAGTATCCGATTATACCACCAATTATTGCTGGAACGATCCAGCCGATTCCTAAGTTGTAAAAAGGAATGGTGTGTACGATATTCGCAATAAAACTTGGTATCATTCCCACATTATCAAGTGCATGAATACAGCTAATAATGAATGCTGCGATCATTGCTCCGATGTAGACAGAAGGTTTACGTTTCGTATATTTATCTATAAATGATACGAAAATTAAAATAATCGTAATTGGATATAAAATAATTAATACAGGTAAAGTAATTTTGATTAATAAACTTAAACCTAAGTTTGAAATCACGAAGCTAAAGATACAAACGTATAGTACGAGCTTTTTGTAAGAAACGTTCGTTAATACTGTTGCAAAATAGTTGGCGAATGCACTTACAACGCCGATTGCTGTTGTTAAACAAGCGAAGATAATGGCGATACTTAATAAAATATTACCGCTTGTCCCAAAGAATTGGTACATAACAGTAGCTAATAGCTGACCGCCGTTTTCGAATTGTCCTAAGTTTCCGTTTGAAGCGCCAATATAACCGAGTAAGAAATAAACAATTGTTAAGAATAGGGCAGCAATGCTTCCGCAAATAATTGTATATTTCGCAATTGATTTCTTGTCTTGTACACCGCTTTGACGAATTGCATTTACAACAATCGTTGATAATACAAGTGCTCCAATTGCATCTAACGTTAAAAATCCTTCAAGAAATCCTTTGAAAAATGGGATATCTTTATAGTCACCGATAGGCTCTGCAAACGTTCCTGGTGAAAGAATTGCTTTTGTTGCCATAATTGCAATAATTACAAGTAAAATTGGTGTTAATATTTTTCCGATATGATCTACTAATTTTGATGGATTTAATGATAAGAAGTAGACGACTGTAAAGAAAATAGCACTAAAAACTAACATAGAGTACCATTGGTCTGGGAAAAGTGGTGCAATCCCAATTTCGTAAGATACAGATCCAGTTCGTGGAATAACAAATAGTGGGCCGATTGAAAGATAAATAATGATAGCGAATACTGCTGCGAATTTTGGATGAACACGGCTTGCTAAAGTGTTAAAACTACCACCGGCAAGGGCAACAGCGACGATAGCTAGTAAAGATAAACCGACGTCTGTAATAATAAATCCTGTAATGGAAATCCACATATTTTCTCCGGAAGAAAGACCGAGAAGAGGTGGAAAAATCATATTACCAGCACCGAAGAAAACTGCGAATAGTAATAAACTAATCGAAAGTATTTGCGCTGGTTTTAAAGTTGTACGCATATAAAGAAACTCCTCCTAATGAGTGTTTTTGTCGAAAATTCAAACAATTTGTCGAGTAACTGTTATTATTTTAAAGGTCTGATGACTAGAAAGCAATAGGGAATTTTAAAAATATTTTAAAATAATGCGTAAAATTGAATAAATATACTATTTATATGCTTAATATAGGAAGGATTTAACTTTAAACGTAAAAAAACACATATCGCTAGGATATGTGTTTTAAAAAAATATTTTTTTATCACGTTCTTCTTTTAAAATTTCAACTGCTTCTCGGAAACGTTGTGAATGGACAATTTCTCGTTCACGTAAGAATCTCAAGCTATCATTTATATCGGGATCGTCAGATTGGTTAATAAGCCATTGATATGTGGCACGTGCTTTCTCTTCAGCCGCAATATCTTCGTATAGGTCGGCAATTGGATCGCCTTTAGCTTGTATATAGGTTGCAGTAAATGGAACACCAGCTGCGTTATGGTAGTGAAGTGCGCTGTCATGGTCGACGTAATGAGGATCGAGACCAGCTGCCTTCATCTGTTCAGGAGTCGCATCTTTCGTCAGCTTATAAACCATCGTAGCAATCATTTCAAGATGAGCAAATTCTTCTGTACCAATATCGGTAAGGAGGCCAATGACTTTATCAGGAATTGTATATCGCTGATTTAAGTAACGGAGTGCAGCAGCTAACTCTCCATCTGCACCGCCATATTGTTCAATTAATAATTTTGCGAGTGCTGGATTGCAAGTTCCTACTTTAACTGGGTATTGCAATTTTTTTTCATAAATCCACATAGTTTCTCTCCTTTATATTTGCCATGGCCAAGGACCTTTGCTCCATTCCCAAGGAGCGTTAGAATAGCTATTTCCAAATTGTTGGAGTGGCCCGTATTTTTCCTCTATCTTTTGTTTTAACACTCTTCGTTTATAAGAGAATTCATTAAATTGATTAATAGCAGCGGTATCATCTGGATGTGTATCTAAATAAAGAGTTAGCTCAACTAGTACAAAGTCTAGTTCTTGAAGCTCCAGTAAAAGCTGATAATATTCTTCTGGTAGCGATTGAGTCACGTCGGTAGTCACCGCCCTTTTTTATAAGGATTTTCATAATAGTCATAAAAAACAGGCCATAAAGTTCCTTTTTGTAGCGCTTCTTTTGGTGTGAATTGCGGTAAATTCGGCGGTTGAAAACCTAAAAATAAATTCGGAGGAGTAGAATAATATTTTTTTCCGATAGGAGGACAAGGATCGAGAGGACTATGATAGGGCACGAATGATCTCATATATTTATTCATGAATAAACCTCCTTACATGTTCATTACTACGTATTGTATTCAGACATAATGAGCATTTATGACACATATAAAAAAGTAATAAGTACAGGGGGAATGAATGTGGAGAATGTAAAGAATTTAATCGTGTTAGAAGTAAAGAACTTAAAGGAAACTCTGTATTTTTATGAAGGGATTTTAGGGATAACACCTAGTTCAGAAAGGCCACAATTAGATGTTACAGGGGTTTGGTATGATACTGATTCAACGAGAATTAGTTTTGTGATGAATCGCAGTTTGGGCGGGCGTGAGAAGAGTGTTACGGACTCAGTTGATGTTCTAACGTTTTCAATTTCTAACATAGAGAATATAAAGAAGAGGTTAGTATTTTATAAAATCGCATATACAGAAAACAAAAGTGAGAAGAGTATTGTAGTACAAGACCCGGATGGATATAAACTTCAAGTGATAGAGAAGGATGAATAGACGGAGGGGATTTAGTGGAGAGAAATTACGAAGAAAGTGCGTTGTTTGAGCATCAATTTTGGTTAAAAGTACTTACTGATCATGCACAATTTTTACTGGATGCATTAGCTCCGAAGGAAAAAGAGGATATAAAAAAAGCTACTTACTTTGTTGAAACATTTACGAATTTGTTAAATAAAGTTCGGAATGTGAATCTGATGGCATTTTCAAAAGAGGCAGAACAAGCCGCTAAGGAGATTCGGGCGTTTAAATTAAATATTATACAGAAGCAGTTGGAAGGGAAAATTACGATTCATTTTACGCCAACTTTTATTAATCATATGGTAAACGAAGTGGAAGAGTATATAACAGTTTTAGAGTTTTTGAAGAAAGGGGAAGTTCCGCCTGTTTTTCATGAATTGCATTATCATCTCGTTTGGTTAACGGATGCGGCTGGTCATGCGGGTTCTATTTCTGGTGGGCTAGATCTTGTTGAAAAAAGATTGAAAGAGAAAAGCGAAGAATTTACGAAGCATTTTGAACAATTTTACTTAAAGGCAGTTGAGATGACTGGATATTTACGAACGGAGCTTCATCATTTTCCAGCATTAAAGAAGTTTACCAAAGATGTTTCACTTGAATTGAAATTATTTTCGCATTTTTTACATGAAGTGGAAGAGCTCGAGTTATCTCATGAAGTATTAAGTGCACTATCAGCTAGAATGGCAGATCATATGGCAAGAGAGGAATGTTACTACTTATTAAAACTAGCTCAATCGTCTGGGCTGGAAATGCCGAAATGTAATCCGCTTTAAAGAAAAAGAGGTCAATTTTATTTGGCCTCTTTTTCTGTTTTATTGTCTCTTTTTATTTTTGCTTGTTCAATGCTTGCCTGTAATGTCTCCATAATATTAATGATGTTCGGAGCTGGAGAGATTGTTTCAGTTTTTTCCTGTTGTTCAATTTTATTCTCGATTAATTCGGTAAGGGCTTCTTTATATTCATCTGTATACATTTCTTGTTCAAAAGGATTTGTAAGGTGGTGGATTAAATTAATTGCTGCGGTGAGTTCTTGTTTTTGTATAGGATAATTTTCGTTACTTGGTAAGTTAGGTGTATTTGTTATATCGCGAATTTCATTAGGGTAGTGGATGGTTTGTAACATTAGTCCATCTTCAAAGTTACGGATAATAGCTAAATGTTGTTTTTTTCTAATAGAAATATGAATAAGTCCAAGTTTATTTGTACGTTCAAGAGCTTCTTTTAATAATAAATACGATTTTTCATGTCCTGGGGTAGGGCCTATAAAATAAGAGCGATCATAAAGAACAGAATCGATTTCGTTATTTTGGACAAAAGATATAATCCGAATGGATCGTGGTTCGTGAGCTTTTTGCAACGTAGCTAATTCTTTTTCATCCATAATAATGTATTTATGAGGTGCATATTCATAGGCTTTTACAATATCTGTATCATCAATTTCTTCATCCGTACAATCAGGAGCAAATTTTTTATATTTAATAGGTGTTAAACATTCTTTATGGAGGCTTAAAAATTTTATATCGTTTTCTTCTACGGCACTGTATAGTTTAATTCCTATATTTAATAGTCCAAGTGAAAGTGCACCTTTCCAGACGGTATGCAAATGAAACATCTCCTTTCGTTCAAAAATGGTTATGTATATTATGAGATAGTAAGAAATTTCCTATACGTTTTTGTTTTTTACGGAAGGGATTGGAATATAAAATATATTGACAAGCCCTCTGAAATATTTTAATGTGAGTGTATAAAATTGTGTATAAAGGGGAGTAACTTATTACAATAAAGTCGTCATTACAGGGAGAAACCCTCGGCTTTATTGGCAACGTTTCGTTGTTAGTGAGACCTTTACCAGCAATGGTAAAGGCCCCTTTCTGTCTTTTTGAGGACCCTTACCATATTTGGTAGGGTCCTTTTCGTATACAAAGAGAGGAGAAATAAAAATGAAAAAACTTATTAGTAGATTAAGAGTTGTATTTCATGTTCGCCGATTTGTTCCATTCCTATTTGACTTTTTCACTTCAAAAGAGGTTTCAATAAAGAAGAAAATTTTATCTATTGCGTTTTTAGTTGGTTATGTTGCGATGCCGCTCGATTTAATTCCAGACTTCTTACCGTTTATCGGTATTTTAGATGATATTGGAGTTGTGTTATTCATTTTGAATCGAATTGTAAAAATGGCGCCAGTTCAATTACAAGAAAAGCATAACGTAAACGTAGGATAGGAGTTAAAAATATGGAGCAAATTATTTTAGATATAATCGAGTTTTTAAAGCAGTTTTCTTATTTTGGAGTTGTGTTAGCATTAACGTTTGAATTTATTCCAGCAGAAGTAGTTTTGCCCATGGTTGGTTATTGGGTGTACGAGGGAGATATGAATTTTTGGCTTGCTGTACTAGCCGGAACCCTGGGCGGAACGACAGGACCTTTAACGTTATATGCACTCGGTTATTACGGCGGTCGTCCTCTATTAATAAAATACGGGAAATACTTCTTCATTAAAGAAGAACAAATTCAAAAAGCAGATGATTTCTTTGAGAAATATGGACCGGTTGTAGCATTTGTTGGACGCTTTGTACCAGGAGTTCGAACGCTTATTTCTGTTCCGTGTGGTATGGCGAAAATGAACATATGGAAATTTAGTATATATACATTTGTAGCAATGTTCCCGTTAACGACTTTGTATGTTTATTTTGGAATGAAATTAGGTCCGCATTGGGAAAAGGCAGCGGACGTTGTTGGACAATATATGCTACCAATATTAGGAGGCGTTATTCTTATCGTTGCTAGTATCTTTGTCTATAAATATATAAAGAAAAGAAATAAAACGGAATCTATTTAGTCATTTGAATATTTTTTGAAAATAGATGAATAGTACAGGCAAAAGACTCTGAGGGACATACACATATAGGGAATATAAAAGAGAGAGGGGAAACAACTATGTCTTGTGAGTGCTCAGGGTCAGCATTAACTTGTTGTCCAGATAAAAATTATGTGCAAGATAAAGTGTGTAGTCCGTGGTCAGGAACTGTAGTGGCGACTGCTATTACGAATGTACTGTACAACAATAATATTAATCAAAATATGATTGGAACAGGGTTTGTTCGATATGACGTCGGACCGGCTCCGATCACACTGACAGTTTTAGATGCAGCAGGCGCTACAATTGATACACAAACATTAAACCCAGGAACAAGTATAGCTTTTACGTACCGTCGTTTCGTAACAATTGAAGTAACTTTACCTGCTGCAACAGCTGGAACATATCAAGGGGAGTTTTGTATAACTACACGTTATCCACTTTCATAATAGAAAAGGAGAGGGCTAAGATGTACAATTCTAACTTATCATGCTGTTCCAGTAAAACACTTGTTCAAGATCAGGTATGTATAGATTGGGCTGCTACTGGTGCGGTAACTGAAACAGTGTATACGAATAATATTACGCAAGATTTATATGCATCAGGTTATGTGAAATATGATGTAGGTACAGCTCCAATTACGGTGAATTTTTTAGTAGGAGCGACAGTGGTGAATACAATTACTGTACAACCACAAAGCAGTGGATCATTTACAGTAAGATACTTTACTACAATTCAAATTGTAACAACAGGAACGGGAGTAAGCCAAGGACAATTATGTCTGACAGTACGTTATCCAATTTCATAAGCAAAAGCATACCAAGTGGTATGCTTTTTTATATAGTTTGTAAGTTAAGGTGGTGAAGAAATTTATAAGCAAAATGAGAATTGACAACAATATTTTCCTTCCATATATCGGGTTGGGTTATTTGGAATATCAATGATAGCCACAGATTGTAAGGATTGACCTGTATATGACATTGTGTTGCCAGGATAGACTGTAAAAGTATTTGTCACCTTTCCGATAATTTGAACGGTAATTCCTGCAGTACTACTAGTACTATTATACACAGAAATGGTACCAGATATTTTAACTACACCATCTCCTTCCCATAAGATTAATGTAGGATTTTCAGAAGGTGGTGGAATTTCTTTTGTTATAAGAAAATTACCGGCAAATTCATTTGTAACTAACTCACAGCCTGGTGGTTCTGGTGGATTAGGTGGATCATAGGGAGGGCAGATGATAGATAAAGGGGCATAACAGCCGATATTTTTTTTACAAGCCATTAGTAGCTCCTCCCTTCATACTTTCTTTTTATTACTATTAAATGTTGGAAAACGATAGTTGTGTTAATAAAGGGGCGAAAAATTTCAGGAAAGTTTGTTTAATAGGCTTCCAAATCATAATAATGAATAAGAGTCTGTTAGACACAGGGTAGTTGTATAAGATAATACAAGTAATGTTGGATGTTACAGAAAATTGACTGTATATTTACAAAAGTTAAATAAATTTCATTTTCACTTTAAACGAAGTTAATATGTGTTCGATACAATAACCATTGTAATTAATTCATTATATGAGGAGGATTTACGTGGACAGAACTGATTTACGAAAAGTAAAAGGCCTTATTGGATTATTGATGGTTTTTGTATTAGCATTCGTATCATTTCCATGGAGCACATCAGTTAAAGCAGAAGAGAAAAAGCAAGAAAAGGCATTAAGTGAGAAGAAGATAGTTTTTCCAGTTGTAAGTGATGTACATATTAAAAATAGTGGAATGGATGATACGTTTCGCTGGAAAAGAGCGATTGAACAGTTTAATGCATTAGCACCGAAGCAAGATGCGTTCGTAATTGTGGGAGACTTTACTGATTCAGGATCGGTACAACAGTATGATCGTTTCATGCAAGTATATAATGAAAATGCAAATAAAGATGCGGTACGAATGAATTCTCTAGGGAATCATGATTATTGGAATGGCTTATCAGAAGCTGGAGCGCAAAAGAGATTTTTAGAAAAAACAGGTATGGAATCAATTTATTATCATAAAGTGGTAAAAGGTTATCACTTCCTTGTTATGTCTCCAGAGAATGGAACAACTCATGGATATTATTCAGACAAGCAAATTAATTGGTTAAAAGAAGAAATAGCGAAAGCGCAAAAAGATGATCCAGAAAAACCGATTTTTGTATTTTTACATCAACACATTAAAGAGACAGTATACGGTAGTCATGAATGGGGAACACAAGATAGCGCAAAAATTAATGCGGTATTAAAAGAATACCCACAAGTTATTACGTTTTCAGGTCATTCACATTATCCATTAGATGATCCGAGATCGATACATCAAAAAGACTTTACATCAGTTGGTACATCTTCAGTAAGTTATATGGAAGTTGAAGGTGGTAAAGTACAAGGGAATATCCCGCCAGGAGCTAGTACGTTAAGCCAAGGTTTATTAGTAGAAGTAGATGATAAAGAAGTAACGATTAATCGTCGTGATTTCCATACGAATTCTTGGACAGGCGAGCCTTGGAAAATTAAATTACCAGCAAAGAAAGAAACATTTACACATGTAGAAGATCGTGATAAAGAAAAGCCTTACTTTGCTAAGGATGCAAAGCTTGCTGTATCAAATGTAACAGAAAATGCGGCAACAGTAACATTCCCGCAAGCATTGGACAACCTTCTTGTTCACTCTTACCGTGTACAAGCTAGAGATAAGCAAACGGGTGAAATAAAAAATAAATTGTTAGCATTCTCAGAGTTTTACCGTGATCCAGTGCCGAAAGATCTTACGTTTACGCTTGCAGGGTTAGATGGCGGGAAAACATATACACTTGAAGTCGTTGCAATCGATTCATTCGGCAATGAAACTGCGCAGCCGTTAACTGCGGAAATTACTACGAAAAAAGATAATATTGACCCGAATGTGAAAGTACCAAAAGCTGATGTTTTCGATGTAAACTTTGCAGATGGTACATTTAAAGACAATTCACCATTTGGTACAAAAGGTGATGTGAAGGGCAATGTGACTATTGAATATGATAAAGCATTGAAAAAGAATGTTATGAAGTTAAACGGAAAAACAAATACATTTGGATATCTTCCATTTTCAGCAGCACAAAAAGAGAAAATAGCAAATACGTTTACGTTAGAAACTGTATTTTCAATGAATGAAATTCGCGGACAAGGCATCTTGCAAAATACAGAAGGCGGCGGAATTGGATTTGAGTCTACAGGAAGTGGATATGTTGAATTATGGGCTCACATTGGTGGCAGCTATAAACGTGTTGGAGTTCAATTAGAAGCGAACAAAACGTATCATTTAACAGGAACGTATAACGGAAGTGAAGTGGCAATTTACGTAGATGGTAAAAAAGTAAATAGTCAGCCAGCTACTGGGAAAGTGTATCATCCAAACGTACCATTTGCATTTGGAGCGGATCCTGATAGTAACGGAAATGGTGGTATTCCGTTAAATGGACAAATCGCGCTTGCGAAATTATATAGTAAAGCGTTAAGTTCTTCAGAAGTATTAGCGGCGTACAATGAGTTTTCTAACCGCACAAAGTTAGAGCAAGTAAACGCGTTATATGAAGAGCTTGGAAAAGTGAAAGAAGTGTTAGCTGGTACGTATGAGTTTGGTGATAAGCCAGGTCAATATTCAAAGGAAGCATTTCAAGAATTAGAGAAAAGCTATAATAATGCAAAACAAGTGTTTGAAAATGTAGGGAGTACGGGAGAGCAAATCGTTCAAACATATAACGAATTAAAAACAGCTAATGTAACATTTGTACAATCTAAAGTAGTAGAACAACCGAAAACACCGAAAGAAAAATTACAAATCAATATTGAATCTGCAAAAGTAGTAGTGAAAAAAGCGCAAGATGCAAATGTAACAGATGGTTCAGTAAAATCATTGCAACAAAAAATTACAGTTGCAGAAGCTGTATTAAAAGATGTGCAAGTAAAAGATGAACAGGTAGAAACGATGAATCGTACATTAGAGTATACGATTTCACTTGTTGAAAAAAGCATAAACAAATAAGAGAGAAGAAAAGAAGCTTATCATGATAGGCTTCTTTTTTGTTATACTAAAATTAGTATAGAATGAAGGAGCGAATAATTTGGAAGAGAAAAAGCTAAAAAGAATTCTTGAATATGTATGGATCGCGGTTGTGCTCCTTGTAGGATATTATTTCTTAAAAGAAAAAAGTATATGGGTTCTATTTTTAATGACGTTTTTATTAGCGGGTTTAGGCACGTTATTTATTAATTTCTTCTTTGATAGTTTAAATGCATGGAAGAAGAAAAAGAAGGGAACGAAGTAAAGGAGGGAATATATGCAAAAGTGGAAGCTCATATATCAGGTGATTATTTTTCTATTACTTGTAGGTATTGGAATTGTTAAATACGCAACGCCAATAGGAAATTGGGCATGGTTTACAGCTTGCATCGGCATATTCATCATTTTACAATCGTTGACGAAAAAAAATAATAAGATATGAAGGTAGCTCGCCGTTTTATCGGCGAGCTACTTTGTTATGCTTTTTTCTTTTCATCATTTGTTTTTTCAATAGCTAAATGACTATGTTTTCTAGAGTAGAAGAAATAGAAGCATAAGCCGACTATAAGCCAAACTGCAAAGCTAATCCATGTTGTTTTAGACAAATTGATCATTAAATATAAGCAGCAAAGAATCGCGACAACTGGTAATACAGGTACGAAAGGTGTACGGAATCCACGTTTTAAATCAGGATGTGTTTTTCGTAAAATAAGTACTGCGCAGCAAACGAATGTAAAGGCTGTTAACGTGCCGATGTTTACTAAATTCGCTAGCAAATGTAAATCTAAAAGTCCTGCTAATAAAGCGGCAACAACGCCAGTAATCCACGTATTTAATAAAGGGATTTTTACTCTTTTATTTACACGTGCTAGCGCTTTTGGAAGTAGACCGTCACGGCTCATTGCATACGAAACGCGAACTTGTCCATACATAACGACTAAGAGAACGGTTGTCATTCCAGTCATCGCTCCGACAGCGAGTAGTCCTGCAATTGTATCCTCACCAACGAAATGCAATGCAAATGCAACTGGATCAGAGACGTCTAATTGCGTATAAGGAACCATACCTGTTAAAACGAAAGATACAATCATATATAAAACAGTACAAATAAGAAGAGAACCGATAATACCAATTGGTAAGTCACGCTGCGGTTTTTTCGTTTCTTCTGCAGCGGTTGCGATTGCATCAAATCCTAAGAAGGCGAAGAACACAGTGGCAGCCCCAGTAATAATACCGTCGTATCCGAATGGGATGAACGGTGTCCAATTTTCAGGTTTTACATATTTTGCACCTGCTACGATAAAGGCAATGATAACAGCTAGTTTAATAAGAACCATAATATTATTAATGCGTGCACTTTCACGTATACCAAAACTTAAAAGGCCAGTAATAAGAAGTAAAATGCAGACAGCTGGTAAATCGATGAGACCACCTTTTCCTACGCCGGGGGCCGAGGCGATTATGGCGGGCAGGTGTATATTGAATCCTTGTAGTAATGATTGCAAATAACCAGACCAACCGACAGCTACTGCTGCAACGGCAAGTAAATATTCGAGCATTAAACACCATCCGACGATGAAGGCGACGATTTCTCCGACTGTCATATATGCGTAAGTATACACACTTCCTGAGACAGGAATAGAAGAAGCAAATTCAGCATAACAAAAGGCTACACAAGCACAAGTAAATGCAGCAATAAGGAATGATAGCATAATACCAGGACCAGAATGTTTTGCTGCAACAATACCTGTTAATACAAAGATCCCTGTCCCAATTACGGCGCCGATCCCTAAAAATGTTAAATCGAGTGCAGTTAATGTTCTATCTAGCTGCTTTGGTGATTCAGTACTAAGCGCTTTTTTTCGTAATAATGACTTCACTGTGGACTCTCCCCCCGTTTTTTCATTTCCATAACTGCGACTATAGTATGAGCCCATTAAAAAAGAGTATGTAAGGAAATGGAGGTACAGTTATGGTATGTAGTTTTTTAAAATTGCTGGATTAATCTTAATATAATTCAGAATATTTTGTCAAATAAAAATATGACAAATAAAATTCGGATCAATAGGGGAAACTACTTGCAGAAATGGACGGGGGTTAACGACCCACTGATTAAAGTTAAAGTAGGAGCAGATGCTATGTTATTTTATTTTGAACTTGTCGTCATTTTACTTTGTACGAAATTAGCTGGTGACATTAGCGTGAGACTTGGTCAGCCTTCTGTACTTGGTAAGTTAATTGTCGGTATTATTATCGGTCCGGCTGTACTTGGTATTATTAATAGTTCTGAACTAATTGATGAACTGAGTGAGATTGGTGTTTTGTTACTTATGTTTATGGCAGGACTTGAAACAGATTTAGAAGAGTTAAACCGGAACTTGAAATCTTCATTTGCAGTAGCGGCTGGTGGAATTATTTTTCCTTTCATCGGTGGTTATGTAACAGGATTGCTGTTTGGATTAATACAGTCCCATGCCATTTTTTTAGGGTTATTACTTTGCGCAACATCGGTTAGTATTACGGTCCAGACGCTACGTGATCTAGGAAAAATGAATACGAGAGAAAGTACAACAATTTTAGGTGCTGCCGTATTTGATGATGTCATTGTCGTTATTTTATTGGCATTTGTAATGAGTTTTTTAGGAACACAAGATGTGAATATAACACTTGTCATTGCAAAGAAAATTATTTTCTTTGTAAGTATTGTTTTTATTGCTTGGAAAGTCGTTCCTTGGATTATGAAAATGCTTGTACCGCTTCGTGTAACAGAAGCGTTAATTAGCGCGGCTCTTATTATTTGCTTTTCTTTTTCTTATTACAGTGAAATGATGGGAATTGCAGGTATTATTGGAGCATTTGCCGCGGGAATTGCTATTTCTCAAACAGAGTATAAGCATGAAGTGGAACATAAAATTGAACCGATTGCTTATGCAATATTTGTTCCAGTATTCTTCGTAAGTATCGGAATGGAAATTACATTTCAAGGCATTGGAAGCCAGCTTTGGTTCATTATTATTATGACTCTCATTGCGATTTTCACAAAGTTAATCGGATCAGGTTTAGGAGCAAGGCTGACAGGGTTTAACCTCCAATCTTCTATTAGTATTGGCGCGGGGATGGTATCACGTGGTGAAGTAGCGCTTATCATCGCTGCAAATGGACTTACGGCGAATTTATTAGCGAAAGAAAATTTCACAGCGATTGTTATTGTTGTTATATTGACGACGATTATTACACCGCCACTTTTGAAGAAATATTTTGTATAGAGAGGAAGGGCTTATCTGATGTAGGTAAGCTCTTTTTTTATTCCCAAAAGCAATGATCATATAGCATGAAGGGTTTGTAATTATGGTAAAATCTATGTATGTGATATGACAAGGAGAGGGAAGTGTGAAGATTACGAAGGAGAAGGTTATCGGTGTAATCGTACTTATTGTAGTATGTATACCATTTACTGCATGGAAAGAATCAAAAGTGAAAGATTTTCCGGTTTCTATTTTTTCGGAAGAAGCAGATGGTGAGTACGGTCAGAAGCTGAAATATACTGCTTTTTTACCTGATGTTGCGATTTGGATGAACGGTTGGGAAAAGAAGTGGACAGAAGGGGAAAGAACTGTTTATCAAAAAGGGAATCGCATTGTAAATGTGTTTCATCCTCCTGGCGATGATGGTTATTACCTTCTTGAAGCAAGAGAAAATAAGTGAACGCAACCGTAAGAAGTGGAGGTTAAATAGTGAAAGCTTCAACATTACTATTTAAAATTGAAAGTAATATGGATCAATTTTCACCAGCTGAGAAGAAGGTTGCCATGTACATAATGGAGAATGCAGAAATTGTACCGAATTTAACGACGAAAGAAGTGTCAACGAATGCAGGCGCAAGTGAAGCGAGTGTCGTTCGCTTTTGTAAATCGATTGGAATCGGAAGTTTTAAAGCATTTAAGATAGCACTCGTTCGTGAATTAACGATTGCTGATTATAATATAAATGATTTTTCAGTGATGAATACGGAAGATGGACCGTACGATTTGTTTAATAAAGTCACTTATGTGAATAAAGCTGCGATTGAGGCGAGTGTTACTGCGATAGATAAGAAGGAACTTGAGAAAGCTGCAGATCGTATTGTCAAAGCAGATAAAATTATATTTTACGGAGTAGGCGGATCAGCTACGCCAGCAATGGACGGGGCTTATAAATTTACGCGGCTTGGATTTACAGCGATGATGCTATCTGATTTTCATATGATGTTGCCGCTTGTGACAAATTTAAAAGAAGGCGATATATTTGTTGCGATTTCAACATCTGGTCGAACGAGAGATGTGCTTGAAATGGCGCAGTATGCAAAGAGACAAGATGCAACTGTTATTGGAATTACGAAGCTAGATCAATCATCCCCCCTATATAAAGAAGCGGACATTCGTCTTTGTATGCCAGATGTAGAACAAGATCATCGTATTGCAAGTATTGCGTCGAGAATGACGCAACTGAATATGATTGATGCTTTATATGTGATTACTTTCAACCGAATTGGCAATAAAGTATTGGATCAATTTATGGAGACGCGAGAAGAAGCGTTGCGGTTACGGAAGTTAAAGTAGAAGAAAAGATGAGGAGACTCATCTTTTTTATTATCTTTGACACAAATATGTCATTTTATGAAATTTTATTTCATAAAATAAGAAAGGGTTATTGATTTTTAGTTTCTTAAAGTTATAATAAAAGTGTGAAATATAATTTCAAAGAGGGTGGCAATATGTTAGAAAATTTATCGACAGAACATCGTAATGAGAAAACAATGAATCTGGATGAAATGAGTATAAAAGAAGTGTTGCAAAGTATGAATGGAGAAGATCGAACTGTTGCGTTAGCAGTTGAAAAAGAGATAGAACAAATTGAAAAGGTTGTACAGACTGTTATTAAATCTTTTGAAGAAGAGGGACGCTTAATTTACATTGGTGCTGGTACGAGTGGTCGTTTAGGTATTCTAGATGCAGTGGAATGTCCGCCGACATTTGGTACGGATGATAAAATGGTGCAAGGATTTATAGCAGGTGGATTGAAAGCGTTTACTAAAGCGGTGGAAGGTGCCGAAGATCGCGAAGAGTTAGCAGAAGAAGATTTAAAAAGTATTGGATTAAATGAGAAAGATACAGTGATTGGAATTGCTGCAAGTGGCAGAACTCCTTACGTAATTGGCGGCTTGAAATACGCACAGAGCGTAGGAGCGAGTACAGCGAGTATTTCTTGTAATAAAAATGCTGAAATAAGTAAATATGCAAAGTTAAATGTGGAAGTAGAGACAGGTGCAGAAATATTAACAGGATCAACGCGTTTAAAAGCTGGTACAGCACAAAAATTAGTGCTGAATATGATTTCAACAGCTTCGATGATTGGTGTAGGAAAAGTATATAAAAACTTAATGGTAGATGTTCAATCCACAAATGAAAAGTTAGTAGAACGGTCAAAACGAATTATTGTGGAAGCAACAGGCGCTAGTTATGAAGTAGCGGCAGAGTATTATGAAAAGGCAGAACGTAACGTAAAAGCTGCCATTGTTATGGTGTTGTTGCAGTGTGAGTATGGGGAAGCACTGGAGAAACTAAAATACGCAAAAGGGTTTGTGAAGAAAGCATTATAAAGTAATAGGGAGGGGGATTCTATTATGAAGAAAGAAGAGAGAATGGCCAAGGAAATTTCGGAGCAACTTGGGGGAATAAAAAATATTCGTAGTATTGCTCATTGCATGACGAGACTACGTTTAACGCTTCATGATGAAAGTAAAGTAAATATGGACCTTTTGAAAAAAGTTGAAGGCGTTATGGGCGTTATAGAAGATGAGACTCTTCAAGTTGTCGTTGGTCCAGGAACAGTAAATAAAGTAGCAGCTGAAATGGAAGGTTTGACAGGACTACGAATTGGTGAGGTAGCAGATCATCACCTTGAAGATATTGGGCAAGAGATGAAATCAGAGATTAAGAAGAAAAATAATACACCGGTGAAAAACTTTTTACGAAAAATAGGAAGTATTTTCATCCCATTAATTCCGGGGCTTGTTGCGTCAGGAATTATAAACGGGGTTGCTAACTTTGCGAAAAATGCTGGTGCTGATCCAAATGCAACGTGGTTACAAATGTTACTACTCATTGGCGGCGGTATCTTTACATTCTTAGGAATTTTAGTCGGCTGGAATACAGCGAAAGAATTTGGCGGGACACCGGTTCTTGGGGCAATTGCTGGTATTTTAATTTTCAACCCGGCGATGGCAAACGTAAAATTGTTTGGTGAAGCATTAGTGCCCGGACGGGGCGGATTGTTTGCAGTTATTTTTGCAGCATGGCTTATGGTTGTAGTGGAAAGACAAGTTCGAAAAGCAGTGCCAAATGCAGTTGATATTATCGTGACACCACTCATTACTGTATTAGTTGTAAGTATCGTAACGATGTTAGCCATTCAGCCATTAGCAGGTTTCTTATCAGATGGTATTACGAGCGGAATTAATGCTATTTTAAATATTGGCGGAGCATTTGCTGGCGCAGTACTTGCGGGAACATTTTTACCTCTCGTTATGGTCGGATTGCATCACGGTTTAACACCAATTCATATGGAATTTATTAATCAAACACACGTAACACCTTTATTACCAGTGCTCGCAATGGCTGGTGCTGGCCAAGTGGGCGCAGCAATTGCGATTTATGTGAAAACAAAAAACAAACGACTTCGTAACGTAATTAAAGGTGGATTGCCAGTTGGCTTTTTAGGAATTGGTGAGCCGTTATTATACGGGGTGACATTACCACTTGGGAAACCGTTTATTACTGCTTGTTTAGGAGCGGCTGTCGGTGGTGCATTCCAAGCAGTTATGCAAACAGCTTCTCTTGGAATTGGCGTATCAGGGCTATCTTTAATTCCTTTAATTGCTGACAATAAATATTTACTCTATTTCTTAGGTTTAGTAATTGCATATGCTTTCGGATTTATCTTTACGTACTTCTTCGGATTTAAAGAAGAAATGGCAGAAAACATATAGAGAAAGGGATTCCTTTCTCTTTTTCTATTAATAGAAAGGGAGATTTATATGATCGGAGTTTCCATTTATCTTTCAAAAGAACGAGTAGAGAAACAAGAAGAGTGGTTAAAAGTAGCGAAGGAAAATGGGTTTACATCTATTTTTACATCACTGCACATTCCAGAAGATGATCCAAATACGTATAAAGAGTTAATTCAAATATTAGGGAAACAAGCTCTTGCACATGAAATGGAGCTAATGGTTGATGTTTCTCCAAAATCGTTACACCATTTAGGGCTAACATATGAAAATGTGGAAGAGCTATTGGACTGGGGCATTACCGGTTTAAGAATGGATTACGGCATTGCGCCAAAAGAAATTGCAAGCGTATCTCATAAGATGAAAGTAGCTTTAAATGCGAGTACGATTACAAATTCATTTTGGAAAGAATTACTTGCAGAACATATAAGAGTAGAGAATGTAGAAGCATGGCATAATTTTTACCCACGTCCAGAGACAGGACTAGCAAAGTCCTTCTTACAAAAACAAAATCAATATTTACAGAAGTGCGGAATAAAGACGATGGCATTTATTCCAGGAGATGCGGAAAAACGAGGTCCGTTATATGAAGGGTTACCAACGTTAGAAAAACATCGCAATATGCGCCCGCTTGAAGCGTATTTAGAACTTGTTCAAGATTGTGGTGTTGATAAAGTATTGATTGGAGATATAAGCGCAAGTTTGGAAAGTATGCAAGAAGTAGCTAGTGCGAGTAGAGGGATTATTCCATTGCGTTACAAATCATTTATAACTGATAAAGAAGTATTAAAAGTGGTGGAGCAAGTGCATACAAATAGACTAGATTCGGCTCGTGATGTTATTCGATCTGTAGAATCAAGGGAAAGAAACAGAGTGGTTTTACAGCCGATGCATACAATTGTAAGAAAGAAAGGCAGCATTACAATTGATAATGAATTGTACGGTAGATATGCAGGGGAGATGCAAGTTGCTACACATGATTTACCTGTAGATGAGAAAGTGAATGTTTTTGGAATGGTTGTGGAAGAGGACGTTTCTTTACTGCCTTATATTGGTGCTGGAAAAATGTTTCAACTTTTTCTATGCGATAGAATAAAAGCTTGAATTAGCGCTATTTTGTAAGAAAACATTATCCGTAAAAGGGATAATGTTTTTTGTTTTCTTTAAAAAAGTATTTGACGAATGAAATAAAATACCGTATTGTTTTGACTTGTGAATAAAAGTTCACCATAACAAAACAAAAAGGAGAGTTCAAAATGAATCAATATATTGGGAATTTAATTATTCGTATCGTGTTAGGAGTTACGTTCTTTGCACACGGTTTAGCAAAGTTTCAATCAGGTATCGATAATGTAGCAGGATGGTTTACAAGCATCGGTTTACCAGGTGGCCTTGCATACGGCGTAGCAACTGTAGAATTAGTTGGTGGTATATTATTAATTATCGGTTTAGGTGTACGATATGTAGGATTGTTATTCGCTCTTATTTTAGCTGGAGCTATCGTAAAGGTAAATGGAGCAGCAGGTTTATTAGGAGATGGAAAGAATCCAGGATATGAATTAGATCTTGCATTATTATCAATGGGTGCGTATTTATTCGTAGTAAAAGCAGAAGGATATGTAGATCGTTTCTTAAAAGAGAAAGTAATGAAAACGAAGTAAATTTTATTTATAAATTGTTGACTTGAAGAATTATTGTAACTATAATGATTACAACTAATGAATTGCGAATGAAACAATTTAAATATTTTTTCACACAAGATGTAACTACATTGGTTACGTCTTGTGTGAAAATAAATAAACGGGAGGAAGTAATATGCCTAAATCAAATTTAGAAATTATTCAAAGCACGTATGAAGGATCAGCTTCTTCGAATGCAAAGCATTTAGCAAAAGCCTTCTCTGAAAAAGTGGAATGGACAGAGGCAGAAGGTTTCCCGTACGGCGGAACATATAAAGGCGTAGAAGCTATAATGGAAAATGTATTTAGCCGTTTAGGATCAGAATGGGATGATTATAAAGCAAGTGTAAATACATATCATGAAGTAAACGGAAAAGATGTAATCATTGCTGAAGGTATGTATTCTGGAGTTTATAAAGAAACAGGAAAATCATTTGAAGCAGAATTTGTTCATGTATGGCAGCTTGAAAATGGAAAAATCGTGAAGTTTAAGCAATATGTAGATAGTCATATTGTTAGGGAAGCGATGAAGAGCTAATGCTTTTTAAATGGATTGTAGGTATATGTATTACCATTATGGTAATCATCTCTTCTATAGTTGGCGGAAAGAAATTGCTTGCATATGTGGAAAAAGAAAATACAAATATTCAAACCGAGCGAGCGGCAAACGAAAAAGAGAAAAAAGCTGCAGAAGAAGCTCCGCAAATTAGTGAAGGTGAAATTATTTCTACTATGCATAAAATGGTCCACCAAAAGGTAAAATCCTCTGAAAAATGGGGATTTGTAGAAATGTCAAAAAAGGAAATTTCTAATGTAAAAAGAGATATTGAAAATAGTACAGGTTTTCAATATAAAATGAAGTTATTTTCTATTATAAATAGATGGGAAAAAGGAGATTTTTCTCAAACCGTTGAGGAACATAACTTTTTATGGAGCCTTCAAGGTGGAGATACTGGCAAGGCGACGGAACGTTTATCGCCAGAAGAGGAAAAACAGTATATAAAAGAAATGAAGAGTAAATAAAAACATCGCCACTTGGATGACGATGTTTTTTCATTAAGAATGTTTTCGCATTAAAGCTCTAGTTGGCTGAACAGCGACAGTTTTGAAATGAGAAAATAAATAACATCCTGTTACAACGACAATTGTTCCTAAAATTTGTATCCACGTTAATTCTTCTCCGAGGAATATGAATGCTAAAATGGCTGTGAAAATTGGATTGAAGTTTAGAAAAATACCTGATGTAGTTGCACCTAATTTTTGTACACCAATATTCCAAAATACCATACAAAGAACTGTCGAAATAAGCCCGGTATATAAAAGTGATGTGATGAAAGAAGTATTTATATTTGAAACAGTGAAGCTACCTATGTTAAACGGGAGTAATAAAATAACGCCGAAAATACCAGAGTACAACGTTGCCATAAGTGGTGTAGTTGTTTTTGTTGCCCATTTACTACAAACAGAATAGATTCCCCAAATACAGACTGCTGCAATCATCCATAAATCACCGCTATTAAAATGTAGTGAAAATAAAAGCGAGAAATCACCTTTTAATAGGACGAGGATAACCCCGAAGAATGAAAGAATCATGGATAGGATTTGAAGTGTATTTACTTTTTCTTTTAGAAATAATACTGAAAATAATGCGATTGAAATTGCATTCAAAGTAGAGATAAGACCTACATTCGTAGCGGATGTTTTTTCTAATGCTAAAAATTGAAAGATGTTAAAAAGAGCGACCCCTGAAATTCCCATCAATATTAAAGGAAGTATTGCGGTACGTGGTGGAAGGATTTTCTTTTCTTTAAACCATACCATTGGTAATAAACAAACAATCGCAATCATCCATCTTAAATTTGTCAGTGTCATCGGCGATGCATGATCGACGAGTGATTTTCCAACGACAAAATTTCCTCCCCATAATAAGCTCGTTAGTAATAGTAAAAAGACGTAAAAATAAGGCATGCTAAAATCCCCTTTTTTATAATCAATACGAATTGTAAATAATTTTAGCATTTTTCTTTATTGTATAATATATTCTTTTGTATAATGGTAAAAACTCGATAAAATATTTATCTGTGAATGATATTTACAGAATGATATTCAGTTTTGGATAAATTATAAGGTGTTTTTTCGAATAATCATCGGTAAGAAAAAAGGGGGAATTGTAATGGAGTCGTCTGTTATTAAAGTGTTGGATGATTTGGATGTACAAATTTTAGATATATTGCAGAAGGAGTCACAAGTAAGTAATGCAGAGCTGGCACGTCGCGTTAATTTATCACCGGCTGCGATGCATGCAAGAATAAAAAGGTTAGATGGGGAAGGGTTCATCGATAAGCAAGTTGCGATTTTAAATCAAGAAAAGCTTGGGTTTGATTTATTATGTTTTATTTTTATGAGTACAAATATTCATCAATTTGACAAGCTGGAAGTGTTGGAGAAAGAATTAGAATCGATGCCGGAAGTGTTAGAATGTCACTGTTTAACAGGAGAGTACGATTATTTATTAAAGGTTGCAAATCGTGATCGTAAAGAACTAGAGCAGTTTATTAGAAAGCTGAATAAGCTTGGTATTACAAGGATACAGACAAGTTTAGCACTTCGTGAAATTAAATATTCGACGGTATTGCCGATACGAAATGAGGAACCGAGCATCAATTAGATTGCTTGGTTTTTTGTTTGTATAAATTGATTGACGAGGAGAAAAGAGAGATGTATTATTATATAAAATTATGAATTAAAATTCATTTGAAGTTATAAATATTAATATCGAGGGCAAGGGGATGTAATATGAAAATCTGTAATGCGGTGACGAGTGATGTGAAAGAAATTTATAGTCTTATTGAGGTTTATGCAAAAGAGGGAGTTGTTTTACCACGTTCTCTTTTGTCTCTTTATCAATATTTGCAATGTTTATATGTTATGAAAGAAGACGAGAGAATTGTTGGAGTTGCTGGATTACATGTATTAGGGGAAGATCTTGCAGAAATACGATCGTTAGTAGTTTCGCATACATATGCAGGGAAAGGGATAGGGCGTATGCTCGTAAATCATGTAATGGAGGAAGCTACGAAAATAAATGTAAGAAGAGTAATTTCCTTAACATATAAAACAGTATTTTTTCAAAAGTGTGGATTTGATTTTGTAAATAAAGAAACGTTGCCAGAGAAAGTATGGATTGATTGTAGACATTGCCCAAAGGTGGATTATTGTGATGAAGTGGCGATGGTGCGGTATGTTGGATGAAAAATTTATTGGGAAAAAGTTCCCACTATTATTTACATATATAGTGGGAATATATATTTCCATAAGAAATGGACAGGTTATTAAGAATTTGAATTCTTTTGTCTCACGGCAAAATTATAAAGTGGATCTTTAAGTTCATAGTTATACGTTAAACCGTCAACAATTCCTACAACTTTATCATTATCATAAAGATCGAGCATAAATTGTGCCATTTGTTTTGCAGTGTGGAATTTTGGTACAACATTATCGTATTGGAATTCATCAATATCAAATGAACGCTTCGCAAATTCTGTTTCAGTTGCAGCAGGAGCTAAAACTTTTGCTTGCAGTTTTGCGCTTTGTTCTTTCAGTTCGTGAGACAGCCCTTCTGTAAAGGCACTTACATAGAATTTCGTAGCGCAATACGTAACAGCATCAGCAACAATCGTGTATCCGCCACCCGATGAAACGTTAATAAGCTGTGTTCCATCAACCATTGAATAATCTCGAACGAAAAGAGAAGAGAGTATTGTTAGTGCTTCTATATTGACATGCAACATCGTCTCTATTTTATTTAAATTTTGTTCAGCAATTGAGGCGAAATTACCAAAACCTGCGTTGTTAATCCACGTTTCAATTTGAAAAGCTTGTAGGCTTTCATAAAGTTTATAAACATCTTCAGTCACAGATAAATCAGTTTTTCGAATGACAACATCCAACTCAGGATGCATTTCGTTAATTTTCAATTTTAATCCGTTTAATTCTTCTTGTCTTCGAGCTACAAGTACTAAATTTTTTCCGCGAGATGCAAATGCTAAAGCTGCTTCATAACCAATTCCGGAACTTGCACCAGTAATAACCGTGTATTTCATATAAAATCCCCCTAAATTCAAATTCATTTATGGTTAGATTGTATTTGTTAGAGTATACTCTAAGTCAAATGTTTTTTATAAATTTGATACGGTTATAAAATATATGAGGGTAAGCATGTGAAGGGAGTTTTAGTATGTACACAATTAGCGAGGTAGCAAAGTTATTAGGCATGAGCACACATACACTACGTTATTATGAAAAGGAAAATATATTAATTGCAAATCGTGATACAAATGGAAATCGACTTTACGAAGAGTCACATATAAAGTGGTTGCAGTTTGTAATGAAATTAAAACAAACGCAAATGCCAATAGCGAAAATAAGAGAATACGCTAGATTATATACAGAAGGGGAGCATACAACAGAAGCTCGTTTACAGCTCCTAGAAGATCATAGGAAATCTATTCAGATTCAAAGAGAAAACTTAGAAGTTACAGAGAAGATGCTTGAGAATAAAATTAGTGCATACAAAAACTCATTGGAAAATAAATAGATGGTTGATCTATGAGTATTTCATCATAGTGTGCGGACAAATAAAAAAGAGCAGCTAGCAAAAGCTAACTGCTCCATTCAAGGGATCTCTCCAAGGGGGAGTGGAGAAAATATTATGTTACTAGCAGTATTGACAGATTATTGAGAAATATACAAATCGGATGAAAGAAATTTTAAATAAACTTTCGGCATTGACAGTTTTTAAAATGTTCATGTACAATATATATGAATGACATTCAGTCATTTTTATGTGACAGGATGCAGTTAGCTTAGAAATGGAACAAATACAATGGTAAATGAGGATGATAGTTGTTTTTATATAGTATTGATGAAAGAGTATATTTTTTTAAAACAAAATGACTGATAGTCAGTCATGAGGGGTGAGAGGCATGAAAAATAGAGCTTGGTTATATGTCATATTAACATGTATTTTTGAAATTTTTTGGGTGTTTGGTTTTAATACGGCTAATACTTGGTGGCATTGGATTATTATTTTAGGAGTTATCGCTGTTGATTTTCACTTCCTTTCTAAAGCGTGTGAACATCTTGCAACAGGGACTGTATATGCTGTTTTCGCCGGAGCTGGTACGGTAGGTACTTTCTTAATGGATGTATTTCTTTTCGGCGGAAGTTTCAGTGTAGGGAAGTTATTCTTTATCGTGATGGTTGTAGCTGGCGTTATCGGTTTAAAGCTAGCTGATAATAAAGAAGAAACTGTGGAAGGAGCTGCTTAAAGATGGGTTGGTTTTTCGTATTTTGTGCTGCAATTAGTGAAATAGTCGGTGTGATAGGACTTAAAATGTATAGTAAAGATAAAACATTAGCCAATGGTGCGATTTATATAGGCGGGTTTGCTACATCCTTCGCATTCTTGTATACATCTTTCTTATTTTTACAAGTCAGTGTCGCGTATGCGGTTTGGATTGGTATTGGAACAGCAGGTGCAGTTTTGTTAAACATGTTCTTGTTTGGTGAGTCGAAAAGTAAAGCGCGTATTATTAGTGTGTTTCTTATTGTATGTGGAGTGACAGGATTAAAGGCACTTTCTTAAAGATATATTGTATTTTTATCTCCTAATTGTTTATTAGGAGATTTTATTATAAAAAAATGATTTCCTCTTAGAGTTCACTATCATTGACAGTACAATCGATTATCTTATAAAATGAGTGACAGTCATTCAATATGCGTGTGAAAGGGTTTAGATGATGAATAAAAAAGAGAAAATTGTCTATGCAGCGATTGAAGTGTTTCAGGAAAAGGGCGTCGAAAAAACGAAGATTTCTGATATCGTGAAATTAGCTGGCATTGCGCAAGGAACTTTCTATTTATATTTTCCTTCTAAGCTATCTGTTATGCCTGCAATAGCAGAAGTGATGGTTGAAAAGATGATACTTGCAGTGAAAGAGAAAGTACAAAAAGATGTACCTTTTTCAAATAAAGTGGCACAAGTAATCGATGCGGTGTTTCAATTTATAGAGGAATACCGTGAAATACAAGCTTTAATGTATGCGGGTCTTGCATCTACAGAACATATAAAAGAGTGGGAAGCTGTGTATGAGCCTCTTTATATGTGGTTAAGCGAATTTTTAAGTGAGGCGAAAGAAGCTGGTGAAATTCGTGATTCGGTTCACGCAGAACGAACAGCGAAGTTATTTATCGCTCTTGTTGAATCAGCAGCGGAACAAGTTTATTTATATGATCATAAAGATGATGATCAAGTGGATTTGCAAAAGGCAGAAGTACTAGATTTTTTAACACATGCACTACATATAAAGAAGTAGTAAGATGAACCTGTCTGAAAAGGTAGGTTCATTTTTGAGGAAAACTGAATGATAGTCATTCACCTAATGCTTATGTATGTGTGGAAGGATAGAGTGAAATTCTAATGAGTGGAGGCATCCTCACTCATTACTAGCCCGCAAAGAGCAGGATAAAGAAAAAGCTTCTTGGGTATTATTTTTTGAGAGGAACTTACGGGAAGAGGTGTTAAAAAGTGAAGAAACCGATAAAAGAACAAAAGATGGTATTGGTCATTCTTTTGAGTAATATATTTATCGCTTTTTTAGGGATTGGATTAATCATTCCGGTTATGCCGTCCTTTATGAATGATATGCATTTAACAGGGAAGACGATGGGATATCTCGTTGCAGTATTTGCAATGGCACAGCTCATTACTTCACCTATTACAGGCCGGTGGGTTGATCTTTACGGTAGGAAGAAAATGATAATCATTGGATTATTTATTTTTGGTGTTTCAGAGCTTCTTTTTGGATTGGGAAAAGATGTATGGATGCTTTATGTAGCAAGGGTGTTAGGCGGAATTAGTGCTGCGTTTATTATGCCTGGTGTTACGGCATATGTTGCGGATATTACATCTATTCAGGAACGTCCAAAGGCAATGGGATACTTATCTGCAGCGATTAGTACTGGATTCATTATAGGGCCTGGAATCGGCGGATTTATTGCAGAATACGGTATACGTGTGCCGTTTTTCGTTGCAGCAGCAATTGCCTTTATAGCATGTGTGATTTCGATATTTATTTTAAAAGAACCGTTAACGAAAGAAGAACTTGCAGAGATTTCTTCTAATACGAAAGAATCAAGTTTTATTGGTGATTTAAAGAAATCATTACATCCAATGTATGCAATTGCATTTATTATCGTATTTGTACTCGCATTCGGATTATCAGCATATGAAACAGTGTTTAGCTTGTTCTCTGATCATAAATTTGGTTTCTCGCCGAAAGATATTGCAGCAATTATTACAATTAGTTCAATCTTTGGGGTAGTTGTGCAAGTATTTATGTTTGGCAAATTGGTAGACATGTTCGGTGAAAAAGTATTAATCCAAATATGTTTAATTGTAGGTGCAGTATTAGCATTCGTCTCAACTGTAGTCTCTAATTATTGGCTTGTACTTCTCGTTACTTGCTTCATTTTCTTAGCATTTGATTTACTTCGTCCAGCTTTAACGACGTTTTTGTCAAAAGCAGCTGGAAAAGAACAGGGATTCGTTGCTGGTATGAACTCGACTTATACGAGTTTAGGCAATATTGCAGGACCAGCGATGGGCGGAATATTATTTGATATGAATATTCATTATCCATATGCATTTTCAGGCGTTGTTTTAATAGTTGGTCTCGGCATTACATTTATGTGGAGAGAGAAACAGTTGGCTGAAAGTTTTGCGAAGTAATAAAACCCCTTACGACGGTAAGGGGTTTTTGTTTTATCCTGATTAAGGTTTCATTTTATAAACTTAATCCAAACCGTTTTAATTCAATAAAAATCCCCTCTAATTGCTTTCCTTTATCCGTTAATGTGTACTCTACACGAGGCGGAACTTCTGGATATACTTTTCTCGTTATAATGCCTTGAGACTCTAATTCTTTTAGTCGAAGCGATAATGTTTTTGGACTAATACCATCCATTGATTTTTGTAAATCACTAAAGCGTAATGTTCCTTCGATAAGAAGATCACGAATGATTAAAAACGTCCATTTTGTACTAATTACATCAAGCGTTTTAGCGATAGGACAAGGTATGCCAGGTAAACCTTTCGTTAATTCAGTTGGATCTATATTGTTCATGGAACTAGCCTCCATAAAATTTTTTTGGATGAATTTGCTTTATAGTATCACAAAACTATACTTTTGGTAACTATATGAAAAAAATATCACTACTTCCATAAAGGAAGTTATTGCATATACAATAGCAATACGAAACAAAGAGGATTTATATAAGGAGGTGGTGATTTCCATGGGGATAAAAAAGTTATTTGGAGTTCTTAGTTTGTTTGTTATTTGTATTGTGCTTGTAGCATGCGGTGTGGAAGAGAAAACTGAAGTCCAGTTATTAAAAGAAATGCCAAAGCCAAAAGCAATGACAATCGATCCCTCACTAAGTAAAAAAGAAGCGACAGAAATGGTTCATGCGGCGCAGCGTTTTTATGCATTTTGGGATACAGGTAAGGAGGAACTTATTCCGCAGACTGTTACTAAAGATTTCTTCGATAATACATTGCCGAAAGGGCGACCACAAGGCATTGAAGGATTAAAGTTTGCAGCGCAAAATTTTCGTAAAGTTGTGCCTGATATACATTGCGAGATTGAAGACTTATTAGTTGTTGGTGATAAAGTAACAGCCCGTCTTTCTTTTACAGGAACGCATAATGGTAAGAAAATTAATTTTTTTGCGATTGATATTTTACATGTGAAAGACGGAAAGATAACGGAAGATTGGCATTTAGAAGATAATCTTACACTACAGCAGCAACTCGGCTTAATAGCCGAAGAGTAGATCATATAGGGGAGAGAAAAACGATGAAAAATATATTTATTATAAATGGACATGAAAAATACGGTACAAAGGAAGGACGATTAAATAGAACGTTAGTAGATTATATGGTTACTGTATTAGGCGAGAATCATCATGTGAAAACAACAACGATTCAAGATGGTTACAATATTAAAGAAGAACAAGATAAGTTTTTATGGGCCGATGTTGTTATTTATCAAACACCGATTTATTGGTTTAGTGTTCCAGGCTTATTTAAAACGTATATGGATGAAGTATATGAATACGGTTTGTTCTTTAAAGGTGCAGATGAATATGGAACAGGTGGTTTATTAAAAGAGAAAGAGTATATGTTCTCTACAACTTGGAATGCACCTGAAAAAGCATTTGGAGATAAGACGAAGTTCTTTGAAGGAGAAAGTTTAGAATCAGCGCTTAGTCATTTACACCGCGTGCAAAAGTTTCTCGGTATGAGTCCGTTAAAGAGTTTTGCTTGTTATGATGTGGTGAAGAATCCGGATATAGAACAATATTTATTGAACTTGAAAGATCACTTAGATAGAGTAATTAAATAATAGTTTATATTTGTATGTGAAGAAGGTACTACTAAGGATGTAGTACCTTCTCCTTTTATAAAAACTCACACTTTAATACGTGGATGGCTGTATCCATAACTTCGCAAAATTTGCCCAACCAAATGAATCAATTGTTACGTTTTTTAAAGAAGAAGGGTATGTTTTTCTTTTTAAAACGTGATAGTTAAATAAAATGATGTGTTCTGCTTGTAAAAACTCTTCAATCTCATACATGAGTTCATAACGCTTTTCTTTATTTTCTTCTAGTAAAAATGTATCTAGTAAACAGTTAATTTGTTTTTCGTAGTGCGGGTCCATGAACCGATTTACGAAGCAACTTTTATTTTTAAATACATTTAAGAATGCAATTTCATGATTGGCAGCAAAGACTTCTCCCATGAAAATAATATCAGCATGTTTATCAATAGAGCGATCCATATAATCTGAAACGGGAAATGGGTGAAGCTCTACTTGTATACCTAAACTTTCACATCGTTCTTTTAAGAAATATGCATCATTTGCACTATCTTTAAATGCGAAGAAGTAAATATGTATCGTTTCTCCATTATATGTACTCTTTTGCAAATACTCTTTTGCCTTTTCTAAAGAGTAGGATCTTCTTGTTGCAAGGCGGCTTCTATCAGGGAAAAAGCTTGATGCAGCAATTGTTCGTCTACCCTCTATGCTACGAAGTATCGTTTCAACATCATATAGTTCTCTCCAAGCTTTTCGAAAGTAAATGTCGTGGTGGGGACCAGGTTTTGTAAAGTTAAAGCCAGCATAAATGCAGCCTATTTCTTCTACTTGTATGTCGTACCTTTCATTTTCTTCTTCGTTTGGTAGTTCATAATCAGCATCTATTTGCACATGGTCAGGAATACCCCAAAATTCAATACGGTCTAATAACGCGCGCTCTTTAAAATAATGGTTGAACGCTTCGAGTACGATATTATCTTCAGAGTAATGAGCAAGTTTGAAAGGTCCAGTACCTATATAATGATGATTTTGAATACTCGTATCACGCGGTAAAATTGCGAGCTGCATGGAACTTACATAGTGTAAGAAAAATAAATTTGGTTTTGCTAAATGGAATCGAATTTGCAGTGGTGATGGTGTTTCAATTTGAATAATTTCTTCTGTTAACCATTCGAAAGGGGATTGAACTTGCTTTAGTCTTTCGAATGAAAATTGTACATCTTTAGAAGTTAAAATTGTTTCGTTATGAAAATATATATCTTTTCGTAAATAAAAGGTCCACGTAAGTCCATCTTCACTTAATTCCCACGTATGCGCAATGTGAGGCTCCATTTTTTCAGTAACATCGTTATAGACGACTAACGTATCAAAAATTTGACTCGTAAGATGGCTCTCTGTAGTTACAGCCACAAAAGCCGGATCTAATGGGAAAATCTTTCTCGATATAGGAATCTTTAATACGTCGTACATATCATTTGAAGGTTCGTATCCAAAATGATGATGTAGTTTATTCTCTATCTTTTTTTGAAGTGCAAGGGGTAGGGGTTCTTTTAAAAGAAGAAAAACATCCTTTAATTTTTCTTGCGCTAACAGTTCATCTGTATGGGATTCAATTGCTTCTACGAAATTATGTACAAATAGAATTTCCGTTTTATTTCCGCGGCCTCGACCTGGAGTCCAGCGAATTAATTGTTCCTCGCTCATTTTCTTTAATAAAATCTTTACGTTTTTCGTACTGCAATATAAAACATCCGCTAATTCTTGTAAGCTATTTCGCATATGTTGTTGATCTTGTGCATGTAGTCTTAGTCTAATGTAATATTCCATAATTTTCATATATACACTTCCTTCTATCATAAAAGGGGAAACTCTTTAGAATATTCTAACCTTTTTCTTCCTTTTTTTCAAAGTAAAATAAGTAAGCATAAGGAGGGGGAAACAATGGAATTTTGGAGTATGCATCGAAATATAAAAATTAGAATTATAACTTCGTTTTTAACACGTACTGTGTCCACGATGATTTTTCCATTTATGGCGATTTATTTTTCAATAAAGTTAGGTAGTGCGATTGCTGGTGCGTTACTACTTATTAATGTCATAGCTTCATTAGTAATTGGTTTATACGGTGGATATGTTGGAGACCGGCTTGGGCGTAAAAAGGTTATGATTATCGGTCAAAGTATACAAGTCATTTCCATTGCTTGTATGGGAGTTGCGAATTCGGATTACGTTGACTCACCATGGCTAACATTTGTGTTTATGTTAGTGAATAGTTTAGGCTCTGGACTTATGAATCCTGCGACAGAGGCGATGTTAATTGATGTGAGTACACCTGAAAATCGAAAAGTGATGTACAGCATTAACTACTGGGCGATTAATTTATCCATTGCAATTGGAGCAATATTTGGTGGATTACTATTTGAAAACTATAGATTACAATTGTTTATCGTATTAACTCTTGTTGCAATTATTACTTTATATGTAATGGCTGTATATATGGAAGAAGTGTATGTAGCGAGAAAAACGGTGGAGAAGAAAAATATATTAAAAGATATGGCGGATAGTTATAAAGTCGTAATGAAAGATAGAGCGTTTTTAATTTTTTGTGCAGCGAGTATATGTACATTATCGTTAGAGTTTCAAATTAATAATTATTTAGGGGTACGTTTGCAGAAGGAATTTGAAACAGTACAATTTTTCTTCAGTAATGGTTTTACGTTTGATTTAACGGGTATTCGAATGCTGAGCTGGATTTCTGCAGAGAATACAATTTTAGTTGTGTTATGTTCAGCACTTCTTATTAAAATGCTGAAAAGCTTCAACGATTTGAAAATCTTATATGTAGGTTTATTCATTTATACAATTGGATTTACAATACTCGGAACGAGCAATAGCTTATGGATTTTATTAATTGCAGGGCTTTTCCAAACGGTAGGTGAGATGATGTATGTGCCAGTGCGTCAATCTATTATGGCAGATATGGTGCCAAATGAGGCAAGAGGTTCTTATATGGCGATTAACGGAATGGTCTTTCAAGTGGCAAAAATGAACGGGGCATTAGGTGTTATGCTAGGTTCATTTATTGCATCTTGGGGCATGAGTGCTCTGTACTTTATCGTTGGTATGAGCAGTATTTTACTATTTATGAAAGCGATAGGGAAAGAGAAGTATGAGGATGAGAGAAATGTTTCTCAAATTGGATGAAACTATATAAAAGCGAACCAGCTATACTGGGATTCGCTTTTTATATAATTTTTAGAACGGATCAACTTCAGCTAAATTTGGAGTGGTATTCGGCTGTAGCAAAAGATTTTTTAATGTTCCTACTTCAGAAAGAGCGACTAATATGTAGCCACTAATCAGTACAATAAGCCCAATGACGCGTAACGTTTGTAAGCTCACTTCATTATTATTCGTTTCCGTTGCATTTGGGGGCGTTGAAGGTGGATTGTTATTCATAAATAAGGCTCCCATCTTTTGTATTTATATATGTGCGAAATCATTATTTAACTTATGGATAGGAATTATATAGTCATTTTCACTATATGAGAACTGCCTATGAAAAGTGATAAGGAATTTTTGGGTGAGAAAAGGGGGGAATCCAAAAGATCATTAAAACTGAACTTTTGGATTCCCCTCTTTTTATTTATCTTGCTATTTGTGGTGGTCGGATTTCCTGTAAACGACCAGTTGGTGAGGGCTAATTAATCAGTGGGGGGATGAATAAAACCCCACTGATTAATTATTTTCATGTAAATAAAAGGAGGTTAGTTAACCAAAGTAGTTATCCTAATATACGCAACGATTCTTCAATAAACGCTGGGATGTCCTCTGGCTGTCTACTTGTGACTAGCTGATTTTGACATACGACAACCTCTTTGTCATGAAAGTTCCCGCCGGCATTTTTTAAATCGACTTCAATAGATTTATATCCAGTTACATCACGTCCTTCAAGTGTTTGTGCAGTGATGAGTAGCTGAGGTCCGTGACAAATAGCGAAAACAGGTTTTTCCGCATCCATAAATGCTTTACTAAAGCGTACAAAACGCTCATCTGCACGGAGTATATCAGGGGAAAATCCACCTGGTATGAAGAGGGCATCAAAGTTCTCTGGAGAAACATCATCAATACTTTTATCAATGACGACTTCACTTTTTCCTTGCTTACTGTGTACTGTTTTCCCTTTTTCCATTTCAATGGTTGTTAATTCATATTCCTTTTGATTAAAAGCTGCTACCGGCTTTGTGTATTCTGTGTCCTCGAAATAATCCGTTATTAAAATAGCAATTTTTTTACTCATTGCATTCAGCTCCTTACATTATATTGTCGGTTCCAGAATCATCCTTGAGCAATGCCTGTTATAAAGTGAAACTTTAATTCATATTTTTTCATTCCCTCCACTTTCTTTGCTCTGTTAATTTAATAAATACCCTTTTTATTAGGACGTAAACATGTATTATCGTTTTTGTATGTAAAAATCATAAAATATCGGTTGTTTCAGTGATTCTTGTTTGAGGAAGCAAAATAAAAAAGCCAAGGAGATAATTTATTTGCTCCTTGGTTTTTAAGATATTTCTTTTCGTTAAAACGAAGAAACGCGTTGCTTCGTTTTTGGTACAATAATAAATTTGATCCAGAGTAACCCGACAATCATAATGATAAGGCTATGTAAAAATTGACCTGTAGCAATGAGTATAACACTCGAAAATACAATGAGTTGAATGCTTAGCAATATAAAGATTAAGCTAAGAAATTGCTTCATCCTTTCTTCAGTATGGATTGGATATAATGCTACAATAATATTTCCCGAAAAATATTTCCACAGTGAACGGAGCTGCATAGAAATCATATATAGAACGATGTAAGCGATAGCGCCTTTTACGTATATATTTGGTATGAAATATAAGGCGAAAGCACCGATCAATCCTAAGCGAATATATATACCGAAATAATCATTTCCACGTAAAAATGCTAGTGTATGTAAGTAGAAGAAAGTTGCTCGTTTTTTATGTAATAAAGGTTCAATCCAATTTGTAAGCCATTTTCTTTTATTTACTTGTTTATTCAGTTGCGGAACATCTGTGAAAATGCTAGCAAATTGATAAAAACGAACGTTCATTTTTTCTTCTTGCTCGATTATGTAATCCCAAGGTATTCGTTTTGTAGGCTGTTTTTTCGTATATAGAAGTAGGAAAGCAAGTAGTAAGAGTAGTCCGCCCAATATGAGAACATTTGCGGAATAAAACAGCATGAAAATGATTAGGGCGTTACAAGTAATACGAATGATTAGCCATATGTTTTTTTCGTGACTATCACGCCACATCCAATGTATGTACATGTTCCAGGCTTTCGTAATCATTAACATGATAAAGATTGTACATAAAAAAGGAACCGTTAATTGCAATGATTGCATAGCAAGTGGAACGAGAATAAGGAACGTAAATAATAATGGGAAAAGCTGAATGATGTAATTGTATAGAAGAGATTTTTTGAAATAAGATGTTAATTTCTCTTCTAGTGCTAGTAAATAGACAGCATCAGGTTTTTGAATAAATGTACGGATAGGGCATCTCGTTATAATGAATGTAAGTACAATCGTTATAATTATTAAAGATATTCCTTTAGAAGGAGATGCTTTTAGAAACTGAGCATAATAATATGCACCAACGCATGAAATAAAGATAAAGCTATATAGTAAACCGTTAATCATACGTGCAAAGTATGTAATGATATTTTGAATATGTTGTTGGAAGCGACTGCTCCATAGCGATTCGATTGACATGTTTTTCACCTCTTTGTTCTATTATATATGTTTTACAAAAGAAAAAACGAGCAAATTGCGTTATGCAACTTGCCCGTTTTTCTTTTCGTTATTTTTTTTCTGATCACGATTCATTAATGGATAGAAAGCAAATCCAATTACGAATAAACCAATTCCGAGAAGGAACGTTTTTATATCGGATGCGCCGGTTTTAATAACCCATAGTGCGTAGCAAAGTGCGATAACTGCAACTATGCCATCTGTAATTCTTGCCCGCATTTCATTTTTATATGTTTCACCAGTTGCGACTAGTTTTAACTGGAAGATTGGTGAAACGAGATATGGAATGAGGTAGGCCAGTGTCGATACGGTAATAACGAATGTATAAGCTTCCGCAATGGTTCCTGATAATGTTGAGAATAGGAATACTTGCGACATAATGTTTGTTAATCGTAATGAGTAAATTGGACTTCCTTTTTTATTTGTTTTCGTGAAGAAGGAAGGGAAGAAACCTTCTTTTGCTGCTTGATAAGGTACTTCTGAGCTTAATAAAATCCAGCCTAAGATAGAACCGAACAGGGAAGTAAGAGCAAGTAATGCCATCAGTTTCCCGCCGCCATGACCCATTGCAGCATTTAGTGCATCTGCTAATGGACGTTCAGAAGCTTGTAATTTATCAACGTGAAGTACACCCATTGTTAAAATTGTAATTCCTAAGTAAATGGCAACTGTAATAAGTAATCCTGCAACCGTTGCACGTTTTACCGTTTTTGGAGAAACAGCACGGTTTGATAAAAGAACGGCTGATTCAATTCCGATAAACGCCCAAAGCGTTGTAAGAGCAGCTAAATTTACTTGTGAAAGAAGACCGTGTGATACACCTGATTTATCGATCATCGGTGTGTACCATTGTCCAAACTTAGAAGCTTCGAATGCAAATAAAGTAACGACGATGAATAAAAGGAATCCAGTTACTTTCGTTGTTGTTGCTAAGAAGTTTAGTTTTCCAGCTCCGCTTACACCGTTTGTTAATATAATATGAGTTCCCCAAAGTAAGATGGAACAAATAGTAAATGTAATTAGTTTTCCGACTTCTATGTTAAAAGAACCGATTGAAAATAGTAGTCGTGTATCTTTCATAATTGGGAAGAAGAGTGATAAATATCCCGCAAATGATGTAATGATGGCAACGTTACTTGCCCAGTTTGCAACCCAATATCCCCATACCATACTGAAACCAGCCATTTTTTTCTTTTTTGGTGTTGAGAATAAGGCATATGCATGACTTTGTGGTCCTGTCGTTAAATCAGGACGACGAATTGCTAAATTACCGAAAACAAGAGCTAGCATTAAAACACCAAACCCTGTTGTTAACCAAGCTAAAGTGACACCGAGAGGGCTTGCTGTTTGTGCTAACGTACTTGGCACCATGAAAATACCAGCGCCAACCATGTTACCGACAACGAAAGCTGTTAGTACCCAAAAGCCCCATTTTTTTTGTTGCATAGAAAATACCTCCAAAGTTAGTATAACCAAGTCAAGCGAGGAGATATGTATGTCTTCTTAGTAAAGAAGAGAAGTCCCAAACAAAACAAAAAAAGCACGTAATCTGCCGCTACATGCTTTCTATCTTATAAGAAACCCACGACATACCTCTCGATAGCTCTCCACAAACGAAGCGTTTGTGACAGTTCTGCACTTATTAAATGCAGACCCAGCAAGCGTGCATGGTGGACACAACTTACTTCGGCAATCATTCCTTTCTCATTCCTTCATCAATGCCACTACATCTCCTGAAATGATACTCTTAATGACTGCAACCTCTACCTCACCGAGATACGAATGAGGATTTAAATATTAAATTAACGTATTTAAGAGTAACAAATGTATTTTTATACGTCAATGGATATAGTAATAATCAGATTATAGAGAAGAGTTTGTGATTAGAAGTAAGAGGGATTGTTATGTGATATTTGAATTTTCGTAATATAATACATGTTATTAGCGCTAGATGATTGAAAAGGGGATGAAGTAAATGTCTGTATATCATAAACATTCAGTAATAGGTGTGTTAGATTCGGGAGTTGGGGGATTAACAGTTGCGAGCGAAATTATAAGACAATTGCCTAAAGAAAGCATTTATTATGTTGGTGATAATAAGCGTTGCCCGTATGGGCCAAGAAGTGTATAGGAGGTGCAATCTTTCGTATTTGAAATGGTTGAGTTCCTCAAACAGTTTCCATTAAAAGCGCTAGTCGTAGCATGTAATACTGCTGCAGCTGCTGCATTGACTGTGCTGCAAGAAGCACTTTCCATTCCAGTTATTGGCGTTATACATCCAGGAGCAAGAGCGGCAATTAAAGTAACAAAGAAAGAGAAAATCGGAGTAATTGGAACTGTAGGTACGATAAAATCTAATATGTATGAAAAAGCATTACATGAGCTTGATACATATTTGGAAGTGTATAGTCATGCGTGTCCGACTTTAGCTACAGTTGTAGAAAATCGATTAGAAGATATAGCATATGTCACGCAGCAAGTGAAACAAGCTTTACTTCCATTAACGAAAGAAGATATAGATACGTTAATTCTTGGGTGTACGCATTATCCACTTTTAGAGTCCTATATAAAAAAGGAACTAGGAGAAGATGTAACGATTATTAGTTCTGCAGAAGAAACAGCGATAGAGTTAAGTACCATTTTACAGCACAAAGGAATTTTGTCTGACAATCTGAATCCGAAGCATCGCTTTTTTACAACGGGATCTGTTTTATCATTTGAACATATTGCTGAACGATGGCTAGGGTATCAAATTTCTGTAGAATGTGTACATTTGCCTATGAAAAATGCGTGTATGCATAATTAAGATTTAGTAAATTACTTTTTTAAATAAATCAGGTTCGTTTCATAAGAAGGAAAGAATAAGCTTTTAATTGAAATGATTAAGGTCATTTTAATTAAAGGAGAGGTTTGATTATGGAATTATCAAGATCTCAATTATTTGCTTTAGAGTATATTTCAAAATATGCAGAGAACGAAAAACGTGGGGCTAAAGCAACAATTAATCATATACTTAACATGTGTAATATTACAGATGAAATATTTGAAGAAGCTGTCGCTAATTTAAAATCTCATGCAAGGATTGCTTTACACTTTCATCCAGACAGACTAGATTCGAGTATGAAAAGTGTTGCTGAAGCATTGCTTGAACAAGGAATATATAAAAGTCAATTTGAAACGTTGCTATCTAATGGAAGCGTATCTGCTTACCCTGGTGGTGAACGTGACCTTTGGGAAAAGAGAATATTTGGAGGGGCATATCAATTAGAAGGCGTAACGAATGATCAACGTCCAAAATACGGAGCGCTAAATTTGATGTTACATCCAGATGGGCCGGCTCCGCGTTTTGGATCCTGTTATTTTCTCTTATCTCCAAAAGTTTCTTCGCGCTCTACATATACATATTTAGATTCACATCAAGATCCGAAAGAAAAGGGGACTTATGAGGAGTTTGATATGATTTTAGCTGCTCTTTTGGAAGAGGCATTCGTAAGAGATTTTGCAATTGGTGAAGGAAATTTGACTCCAACAATAATAATTAATCATTTATTGGCTAATCTGAAAAGGCCGTTTATAGATTTAGTAAGCAAAGAGCCAGCCCGTAATCTTAATCATTATATTGAAGCGCAGATTCATGGAGAGATTTCTCTTAAAGAAGACGTAGAGGTGCTTGTTGCAGATCCTTCATTTAAGGGTACGGATGTAGGAAGAGTTTTAGAAGAAATTTGCCTGAAGTATGCTATTGATTTATATTGGCACATCGGTTTTGTACTTATGGTAGACGAAGTTCCGATGGATTTTAGAGGTTCAAAAATGCCATCTTTAGCAAGACGTATTGCACGGAATAATTGTATCGATGCAAATATAATTGGCTCTGCTGTAGTGGATTTGAAACGCAATCCATTATCTTGGAGTGATCGTGGAACTTATGAAGAAGTGCTTCAGGAATTAAAATTATTATGGCATGTTTTAGTTCGATTTGGAAAACCAAATCGGAAGTAGAACTAAATACTCCGTTTTTTGGAAGTATTTATATAGAAAAGAAGCTGATCTAAAAATAAATCAGCTTCTTTTTATAAGATTAAACTAAGTTTAATACAGTTACTTTTTCACGTGTCATAGACTCAAGGCTTTTACGAATACCTTGTGCGCCCATACCTGAACCTTTTACACCGATGAATGGGAAGTGATCAGGGCCGCGCTCTGTACGTCCGTTAATTTGAACAGAACCAGTTTCGATTTTGTTAGCAATTGCAAATGCTTTGTTAATGTCTTTTGTGAAGACACTTGCTTGTAAGCCGAACTCTGATTTGTTAGCAATTTCAATTGCTTGCTCGTCTGAAGAAACGCGGATGATTGGAAGGATTGGGCCAAATGGCTCTTCCCAAGCAACTTTCATTTCTTCTGTTACGTGGTCGATTAATGTTGGGTAAATTAAGTTACGCTCACGTTTGTTACCGATAACGATTGTAGCACCTTTTTCAACAGCATCGTCAACTAAGCCTTGAACGAAGTCAGCAGACTTGTCGTCGATTAATGGAACGATTGTGCTGTCTTGTTCTGGAGATCCAACTGATAGTTCAGCTACTTGCGCTTTTAATAAGCTAACAAGCTCGTCCGCTACGTTTTCGTGTACAAGTACACGTTTAATAGCTGTACAACGTTGACCAGAGTAAGAGAATGCACCGCTTACGATATGGTTTGCAGCATCTTGTAAGTCAGCATCTTCACGAACGATACCAGGATCTTTACCACCAAGTTCTAATACAAGTGGAATCATTGAAGCTTTTTTCGCTAAATGTTTACCTGTGTTTGTACCACCTGTGAACGATACCATATTGATGCCTTCGTGTTCTACTAAGTAGTCACCAATTACAGAACCGCGTCCTGTAGCTACGTTTACAAGACCTTTTGGAAGGCCAGCTTTGTGAAGTGCTTCAACCATTTTAATACCACTAATTGCACCTTGAGTTGCTGGTTTGAAAATAACAGCGTTACCCATAATTAATGCTGGTGCAAGTTTTGCAGCAGATAAGTTTACTGGGTAGTTAAATGGTGCGATTGCTAATACAACACCAAGTGGTGCGCGTTGGATGATCGCAAGTTTCGATTTCGTTCCGCCAGGGAAGCTATCGCCCATCATGCTTTCTCCGTGCATATGTAAAGCTTCTTCGATTGTGTAACGAATGAAGTCAGCTGTACGAACAACTTCTTTCTTCGCATCTTTATAGCCTTTACCGACTTCTTTCATAATGATATCGGCAATTTCATCCTGCATATTTACGAGCTCATCAGCCCATTTATATAAGTATTTTGCGCGATCTTGTAGGGAAGCTTCAGCCCATGATTTTTGAGCTTCTTTTGCAGATGCAATTGCTTCATCTACTTCTCCGCGAGTAATTGCTTGTACTTGTCCAATTACTTCGTGTAAGTATGGAGATGGAATTTCGATTGTTTCTCCTGAAGAGCTTTCTCTCCATTCTCCGTTTAAATAAAATTTGTACGTATTGCTAGTTGTCATGATTAGTCCTCCTAAAATAGCAACTTGTAAGAGTGAGTATAAGGTGATTGTAGGGGGTTTGATAACATTTTTCAAATGAAATGTTTGTGAAAACGATTTCTTATTCTTTTTTTATTTTGTATGCCCTTTCTTACAGAACATTCTTTTATTTCAAACTGGTTTATTATGTCATGAACCATTTTCATTTTCGTGAATTTTACTTTATGTGTAAAAAAATAATTGACAGAATACTCAATAAAGTTGTAAGATTATAAATGGAAAATAAATGAAGGGGGTGTGCGTAATGATTGTAATCGTAAATGTAATGAGCTTAGCTCTGTTAAATGGCAGAAAACATTTATATCATTACGCAACCCGTGCGGATATATAGGGCATCTTTGTCTTATAAAAAGCGTACGTTGCGTATATCGTAACGTACGCTTTTTATGCATTTTTGTGCATATCGTCAAGCGGCGGTATGCTTTTTTTTGTTTATTTTCCATGTTACTATATAAAATTTTGGAAGGTGGAAAAATGTGATGAGATTGTATGGGTTACGAAATGTAAATGTGATGGGTTTGGATAGCGGATAAAGAAATGAGAATTAAACGAGAACGAGAAGGGAGAGGTTACATTGTTATCAGTATTACTAAAGTTAAAATGGTTTTTTAAAGAGCACTGGAAGAGATATAGTATTGCCATTGGAGCTCTTTTAATTGTGAATATAGTTGAAGTTATTCCCCCGAAAGTGTTAGGGGTTACGATAGATAACATAAAAACAGGAACGTTATCGAACGAAGCTATTATGCAATCTATTCTTATTTTAATAGGGGTTACAATCGTTGGGTATGGTCTTACTTTTGTATGGCAACATCAATTGTTTGGAGGTGCATTTGTACTTGAGAAAACGATGCGGTCTAAATTTATGGGGCATTTACTTAAAATGACACCGACGTTTTATCAAAAAAATCGTACTGGTGATTTAATGGCGAGAGCGACAAATGATTTAAAAGCAATCGCTATGACAGCTGGTTTCGGTATATTAACGCTCGTGGATTCGAGTTTATATATGCTTACGATCGTTTTTATGATGGGATTTACAATTAGTTGGGAGCTTACACTTGCGGCACTTATACCGCTTCCGATTATGGCGTATGCGATGAATATATATGGAAAGAAATTGCATGAAAGATTTACAGTTGCGCAAGATGCATTCGGTGATATGAACGATAAAGTACTTGAGTCAATCGCTGGTGTGCGCGTTATTCGTGCATACGTACAAGAGAATGCAGACGAGGAAAGATTTCATCATTTAGGAGATGACGTCTACGAAAAAAATATGAAGGTAGCGAGAATTGATGCATTATTCCAACCAACTGTGAAAATGCTTGTCGGTCTTAGTTATTTAATCGGTTTAGTGTACGGTGCATACCTTGTGTTCCAGTCAAAGGTGACGCTTGGTGAACTCGTTTCTTTTAACGTGTATTTAGGGATGATGATTTGGCCGATGTTCGCAATTGGTGAATTAATTAATGTTATGCAAAGAGGAAATGCTTCGCTTGACCGTGTGAATGAAACGTTAGCGTATGAGCCAGATGTAAAGAATCCGAAACATCCAAAGCTTGTGCAAGAGCCGGATTATATTCAGTTTGATGACGTTACCTTTTCATATCCTTCATCAACTGAAACAAATTTAAAAAAGGTTTCGTTTACCTTAAAACAAGGGGAGACGCTTGGGGTTGTAGGGAAAACAGGAAGCGGGAAAACGACGCTTGTACGTCAACTTCTTCGTCAATATCCGCTTGGAGATGGAGATATTGCAGTTTCTGATGTGACATTAGATAAAATAACGAATGAAAATGTACTCGGGTGGATTGGCTATGTACCGCAGGAGCATATTTTGTTCTCAAAAACAGCGCGAGAAAATATTTTATTCGGAAATAGGGAAGCGACTGAAGACGAACTCGAGAAAGCGATTGAAATTGCGGCGTTTAAAAAGGATTTAGAGTTTTTACCAGAAGGGTTAGAAACGCTCGTTGGAGAGAAAGGTGTTTCTTTATCAGGAGGGCAAAAACAAAGGATCTCGATTGCACGAGCTGTTATTCAAAATCCAGAAATTTTAATTTTGGATGATTCTTTATCAGCTGTAGATGCTCGTACGGAAGCAGCGATCATTGAAAATATAAGAACAGAAAGAAGCGGAAAGACGACGATTATTACGACGCATCGTTTATCTGCAGTGCAACATGCGGATTGGATTCTCGTTATGGATGAAGGCGCAGTTATAGAAGAAGGTACGCATGCTCAGCTTATCCAGAGCGGAGGCTGGTATGCTGAACAGTTTGAAAGACAACAAGGTGAAAGTGAAAGTGCGGATAGTGGGGTGAAAATATGAGCGTTTCAAAACGATTGTTTCAATACGCGATGAAAGTGAAAGGGACGATTTTTGCAGCGATGCTGATGTTATTTATTTTCGTCATTGCAGAGCTTGCTGGTCCTTTCGTCGCTAAAACGATGATTGATGATCATATCGTCGGGATAGAGAAACCTTGGTATGAAACAGAAAAGAGTGAAGAAGCTGTTTCATATAATGGCGCGTTTTATAAGCGAAGTGATCGCTTTGAACAAGGCGAGACAAAAGGTAAAGAAGTACGCGTAATGCAAGTCGGTTTTCAATATTACTTTGTACCGAATAAAGTGAATATTGAAGGATCACGTACTGTAAAAGGAGATATGATTACCGTTCAAAATGGTAAGGCGGTGCAAGTGTATAAAGCGAAGGCATTAACGAAAGAAGAAGTGTTTGCGTTTTATAAACCAGAAATAAACCGTCTATTATTACTTGGTGGTGGCTATTTCGCTTTATTAGTAGTCGTATCATTATTTGCATACGGAAAGCAGTTCTTTTTGCAGAAGGCAGCGAACAAAATTATTCAAATTATGAGGGAGGATGTTTTTTCTCATATTCAAACGTTGCCAATTCGGTACTTTGATCATTTACCGGCAGGGAAAATTGTTTCGCGTGTGACGAATGATACAGAGGCCATTCGTGATTTATATGTAACGGTGCTGGCAACATTCGTTTCTAGTATCATCTATATTATTGGGATATTTGCTGCGCTATTTTTATTAGATGTGAAGCTCGCTTCATTATGTTTATTAATTATCCCAATTTTAATTGTTTGGGCGATTCTTTATAGAAAATACGCGTCTGTATACAATCATAAAATGCGCTCTCGTTTATCTGATATTAACGGAACAGTGAATGAATCCATTCAAGGGATGCCAATTATTCAAGCGTTCCGTCAAGAGCGTGAAACGAAAAAAGAATTTGAAGAATTAAATGGTGATTATTTTAAGTATCAAAATAAAATTTTAAATTTAAATGCAGCAACTTCGCATAACTTAGTAGCCGTATTAAGAAATATCGCTTTCACAGGAGTGATTTGGTATTTCGGCGGTGCGTCATTAAGTGCTACAGGTATTATTTCACTTGGGGTACTGTATGCATTCGTCGATTATTTAACACGATTATTCTCGCCAATTACGAATATGGTGAACCAGCTTGCAAACTTAGAGCAAGCGCGCGTTGCATCAGAACGTGTCTTTGAATTGTTAGAGGAAAAAGGGGAAGCGGTAGAAGAAGAACGTATGCCCCGTTTAAAAGGAAATGTAAAATTTGATAATGTATCATTTTCTTATAATGGAAAAGATGAAGTGCTAAAAAATATTTCTTTTGAAGCGAAACAAGGCGAGACAGTGGCACTTGTCGGTCATACTGGATCAGGAAAAAGCTCTATCATGAATGTACTCTTTCAATTTTATGAGTTTGAAAAAGGAAGGCTTACGATTGATGGTCACGATGTAAGAGAAATGCCGAAACAAGCAACTCGTGAGCATATGGGAATCGTATTGCAAGACCCGTTTTTATTTAGCGGGACGGTCGCTTCCAATGTAAGCTTAGAGAACGAAAAAATTTCAAAAGAGCGTATCATAAAAGCATTGCATGATGTTGGTGCTGAAAGATTTGCAAACAATATAAATGAAGAAATTACAGAAAAGGGAAGTACGCTTTCCACTGGAGAACGTCAGCTTATTTCATTTGCTAGAGCACTCGCTTTTGATCCAGCTATCTTAATTTTAGATGAAGCAACGTCTAGTATTGATACAGAAACAGAGGCGATGATTCAACAAGCACTAGAAGTTGTGAAAAAAGGAAGAACGACATTTATTATTGCTCACCGTCTTTCAACGATTAAAAGCGCAGATCAAATTATTGTGCTCGATAGAGGAACGATTTTGGAAAAAGGGTCTCATGATGAACTAATGAAAAAGCGTGGGCGTTATTATGATATGTATAAAACGCAAATGGAAGGCAATCAGAGTGCTTAATAGGTATGGAGGAGAACTTGTGATTTTCACAAGTTCTTTTTTATTGATGAACATGTCGACTCTTTAGCGAATTACGACAGTTAAATAAGAAGTATTGTTTTACCTTTTTCTTTATAAATGCTATATTAAAAAATGTTACTTATTTTTTGTATGTAGCGTTATTTTCCCTTTTGTTTGATTATGAAGAAAAAGGATAAACTAAATAAGAACATTTTCATTGAAAAATTGTTCAAGATTGCATACAATCAATATAGTTTTTAAATTCCTATCAGAATACTTGGAGGATTACAATCATGAAGAAATTATTTTCAGTGCTTGCAGTAACTACATTAGCGATCGGGATTGTAGCCGGCTGCGGTAAAGAAGAGAAAAAAGATACAGCTAGTCAAGATGCGTTACAAAAGATTAAACAAAGCGGTGAACTTGTAATTGGTACAGAAGGTACATATCCACCATTTACGTTCCACGATTCAAGCAATAAATTAACTGGATTCGATGTTGAATTAGCAGAAGAAGTTGCAAAACGTTTAGGTGTAAAGCCTGTATTTAAAGAAACACAATGGGATAGCTTACTTGCTGGTCTTGATGCAAAACGTTTCGATATGGTTGCAAACGAAGTTGGTATTCGTGAAGATCGTCAAAAGAAATACGATTTCTCTAAGCCATATGTTTCATCTTCAGCGGCATTAGTTATTGCAAAAGATAAAGATAAGCCTGCTACATTTGCTGATGTAAAAGGACTAAAAGGAGCACAATCTTTAACGAGTAACTATGCAGATATCGCTAAGAAAAATGGTGCGGAAATTATTGGTGTAGAAGGGTTTAGCCAAGCAGCAGAATTATTAGCTTCAGGACGCGTTGATTTTACAATTAATGATAAGTTATCAGTATTAAATTATTTAGAAACGAAAAAAGATGCGAAAATTAAAATTGTAGATACTGAAAAAGAAGCTTCAGAAAGTGGATTCTTATTCCGTAAAGGTAGCGATAAGCTTGTACAAGAAGTAGATAAAGCGTTAGAAGAGATGAAAAAAGACGGTACGTATGACAAAATAACGAAAAAATGGTTCGGTGAAAATGTATCTAAGTAGTGCATTGGTTTCAGATCGATTGTCTACTTGGATAGATATTATGCAGACTTCCTTCATGCCTATGCTGAAGGAAGCTGTTTTTACAACAATTCCATTAACGCTTATTACATTTATTATCGGGATTATACTGGCAACGTTAACAGCGCTCGCACGTATTTCTGGTAGTCGTATTTTACAATGGATTGCTCGTATCTATGTATCTATCATTCGCGGAACACCACTTCTTGTACAATTATTTATTATTTTCTATGGTCTTCCAACTCTTAATATTGAAGTTGAGCCATATACAGCAGCAGTTGTTGGATTTTCATTAAATGTCGGTGCATATGCATCTGAAATTATTCGTGCTTCTATCCTTTCCATTCCGAAAGGGCAGTGGGAAGCAGCTTATACAATTGGGATGACATATCCACAGGCATTAAAACGTGTTATTTTACCACAAGCGACGCGCGTATCAATCCCGCCGCTTTCGAATACATTTATTAGCTTAGTGAAGGATACTTCATTAGCATCGTTAATTTTAGTAACAGAAATGTTCCGAAAAGCGCAGGAAATTGCGGCGATGAACTACGAGTTTTTAATTGTTTATTTTGAAGCAGGTCTTATTTATTGGGTTATTTGTTTCTTATTATCAATCGTACAACAGATGTTAGAAAAGCGTTCAGAACGCTACACATTAAAATAATCCTTTTACAAAAGGAGTTTTTGTTTTTATGATTTCAATTCAACATTTACAAAAAAGTTTCGGAGATAATACCGTACTAAAGCATATAGATTTAACAGTTGAGAAGGGCGAGGTTGTTGTTATTATTGGGCCGTCTGGATCTGGTAAAACGACATTCTTACGTTGTCTCAACGTACTAGAAACACCGGATGCTGGTAATATTAGCATTGGTAATAAAGAGCTTAATTTCGCTCAAAAAGTATCGAAGAAAGATATTGTAAATCTTCGTACACAAACAGGTATGGTCTTCCAGCACCATAACTTATTCCCTCATTTAACAGCACTTCAGAATGTAATGGAAGGGCTCATTACAGTGAAAAAAGTAGGGAAAGAAGAAGCAAAGAAAAAAGCAAACTATTTCCTTGAAAAAGTTGGTTTAGCAGATAAAGTGGATTTATATCCGTTCCAATTATCAGGCGGACAACAACAGCGCGTTGGAATTGCGCGCGCGCTTGCGATGGAGCCGGAAGTGTTACTATTTGATGAGCCGACGTCAGCGCTTGATCCTGAACTCGTTCAAGAAGTTTTAAAAGTCATGAAAGAACTTGCTAAAGAAGGCATGACGATGGTTATTGTAACGCACGAAATGCGTTTTGCACATCAAATTGCCAACCGTGTTATTTTCATGGATGGTGGTGTCGTTGTCGAACAAGGTACACCAGAAGATGTATTTACAAATCCAAAAGAAGAACGCACGAAAAAGTTTTTACAAATGTTGCAGTAAATTAAGAAAGGTCTCAGGGTATATGCCCTGAGACCTTTTTGCCATATATATTTATTTTTGGAATCCGCCAAGGCTTTGCTCAGCCATTGCAACTAGACGTTTTGTAATTTCTCCACCAACTGAACCGTTAGCGCGAGCCGTAGAATCTGCTCCTAATTGTACACCAAATTCTTGAGCGATTTCGTACTTCATTTGATCGATTGCAGCTGTTGCACCTGGTACTACTAATTGATTTGAAGAATTTTGGTTTGCCATAGGAATATATCCTCCTTAGAGTTATAAAAATTTTTTTGGTTGGACTAGCTGGAGTTGAACCAGATTATCGCCCCGGTTGGCGCTAATCCATCGGTAATTAAGTTTGTACTCATAGTATGGATGTTACCTAGAAAGATATACAAAATAATAATTTGTAAATTTTGTCAAAAAAACGTATTGATTTCGTAAATTATGAAATAAGAGTAATCGTTGTATTTTTAAGAAAACAGGCCAAACTAAGGAGGATATTAAATATAATTTTCTCATTGTAGCCTGCTACTTGTAGGCTAATCATTAGCTTCTTATTTATGATTTATTGAAATGAAATCGGTAGCAACTTTATAGTTCTATTTTTAAGTAGGGATGGAGTGACCGCTCCTATGCATGGGTAGGTGCTCTCTTCAATCTAAAAAAGAGAGGCTTTAAACGATAACGTATGGAGGAATCATGATGGGGATTTGCCCACTTTGCAACGCATTAGAATCACAAACATATTCTTGTCAAAATTGCCAAAGTATACTCCAAGATTATGGGAAGTCTGTAGATTACATAGACGATTATAGTGCCTATATGGATCAAGAATTATTAAGTGCAGTAGATGGTTTAACGCATAATAATTCAAATAAATATTGCAATCATATTTTTTATTGCGGAGTATGTAACGTGGAAACTGAGGTTGTAGTGAAACTTGTGTAAATAGAAAACTTCCACCTTATTATCTAGGTGGAAGTTTTTGTTTTTGTATTTGTGAGTGAATCATAGGAGAAGGGATATGTTCGGTGTTTGATGAAGTCCCGGATTTGATTTGAGACATTTTTTCTTTTGTATCACGTAAAGAATGTTCCGTTAAGTAGACGGCATATTCGTAAAATAATTGGCGCGTCATTTCACTTTGTTCTTTTAATTTTTCATCTTGAAATACAGTTCGCCCAGGTTTAGAGTTGGCTTCAAAGAGCCACGGATTTTCCTTTGTGTCTAAACCGATATCAAAACCGATTTCTCCAATATTTCCGGTTACTTGTTCATCGAGCGCGTAACTTATTTGTAAGGCAGTATGTTTTAATTTATTTTCAATTTGAACTTGTTTCGTTGAATCTGGAAAAAGCTCTTGTAGCAATTTCGTATCACCGCCGCTATTTACGTGCGTTGTTAAACTACCTTTGCCAGCTATTTTGGCGACGATTGCACTAACTATCCAATTACCGAAATGATTTTTATTTGTATGAATGCGGAAATCAACAGGTTGCCCATCGAAGCGAAGTAACGAAATACCTTGCTGTACGATAAACTTTTTTAAATCATGTCCTTTTAATACGTGGTTTAGAAGAGTTTCTAATGATTGATACTTTCTTAGTTTATTTTCTTCATTTTCGCGATAACGACAGTAGTAGCAATTCTCTGTTTGAGAATAAAACATTTGATGAATATTTCTACCAAAGCTCCCGTGTATTGGTTTCATGTACACAGATTTATACGTGCCAAGAAACCGTTCTACTTGTTCAAAATGCTGAAATGCTTCTGTGTTTGGTAATAAGGGTCTAATTGATTCGTCTTTCATAAGAAGTTGATGAACTTCCCATTTATTGAAAAAACCTGGGTTAAACCATGGAATGGAGTAGTCTTGTTCCAACTTTCTTTTTGCTCTGACGATTGGTTTATAATTTTCAGCTTGTCGATTCGGTAATCGATCGTAAATGACATTTGGTAAAGGGACCCTTTTCTTTATCCATTGTTTCTCTTGAAAGAAATATCCTTCAATCGTTTCTTCTTCCCAGTTTATATGTTGAACGCCAAAGACGAATACGAACGGTCGTAATGAGAATGGTGGTGTTAACAACTCACTGAGAGCAATTGAACGATTTCCTAAAGGGTTAGAAGAATCATCGTTAAAGCCAGTTGTAAAAATGCCGATTAATGGTCCGAAAATAATTGTTTGGTTTTGTGTGAATGCATGAATAGTAGTGGATTGAGGTAGTAAAAGTTTTTCGGCAATATGTTTTCCGATAATAATTTCGCGAGTAAAGGAATAATGAATTTTCACCTCTTCACTTGCAATGTGACGTATACCGAAGGAGAGGGATGTAATAGGTGGCGTAATAGAAAAAACGTAAGGTAAAGTAATGCTATTTGGATGTTCATCTGAAATGTTTAATGTATATATATGTTCTTTCAAAATAGGTTTACCTCCTTTCATTATGGTGTAAAGCGAGTGAATTTAAGTGGTCCGTGAAATATCTTTTCAGCTAATGAATCACTATGACGAATGTATTGTTCGTAAGGGGGAATCGTGTTGACATACATAAGCCAAATTGCGCCTTTTTGATCCATAATTGTGGAAAGTTCTAGTTCAAATAAAGAAGAATAAGACTGATCTAGTGTTTGGAATACTTCATTTATAATGTCGTGTAAAGCATCTTGCAATAGTTGCACACCCGTACTAGATAGTACGTATTTAATTTTTGAAAATGAATGTAATGAATCATCGTCCGTTGTTGAGGGTAAAAGTTGATTAGGAAATGAGCTTTTTTGTATAAATTGACCGATAACATTCCAAGTTTGTTCTTTGTTTTTTTGCAAAATGGTTCGAATGTGGAGTGGATATGTTAATTGATTTGGTGGTTGTAGCATAGTGTGTGCTATGTAACGTGATGAAGGTATGTTAGATTTACACCAAGATATAAATTCGTCTGTCCGTGTTAATGGAAGAGAAGTATGGTATTTTTCATTTACTGTATCGATATGAAACGTTTTATTTTTGTAAGCAATTCGATATAAGTTATCCTTTGAATGTGTATTAGTGGGGCGTATAATAATATCTTTAGTTTTTAACAACAGTTTAAAAATGTTTTGTATCGTTGCCACTTCAAATTTTGGTATATAAGGAGACAGTTTTTTATTAGTGAGAAATAAATCATATAGTTCACTTAAATTGATAAGTGTGTTATTTAAAAAGGTAGTAGAAGGACGATTGTGCAAAGAGTGAATAATTGATTTTGCTTTTTCAAAGTCGGTTTCCTCGTGAAAAGAATAACGATCATATATATAAGAAGGAATAGAGAATGTTTGCTCTTTCCATTTTCCTGTATCTGTATCGTAAATAAGACCAGAAACAAGGTCTGTTTTAGGATCAATACAAAATGGCGTAAACTGGGCAACGACATTATGATAAAGCCGAGCGCGTTTAGCGATTTCGGTGTAATACGTTTGTTCGTAATGAAGTTTAGAAGCTAAAAGACCGAGAACCAACGAAATCACTCCTTTACTACTATTTGCATAATAGGCGAAGCTATATATTGCAAATACGTTTTTATACCATTATACTTTTGTCCGTATGATGATATGCTATAGTTTTGGAGAAGTGAAAGGTTGATTGTAATGAATATATGGTTAAATATGTTAACGACGACAGGACTCGGAGCGATTATTGGAGGATATACGAATCATTTAGCGATAAAAATGTTATTTCGTCCTCATCGTCCTATTTATATCGGGAAGTTTCAAGTTCCATTTACACCAGGATTAATTCCGAAGCGCAGGGATGAACTTGCTGTTCAATTAGGGAAAATGGTTGTAGAGCATTTGTTAACACCGGAAGGAATCGGAAAAAAGCTAACAAATGAAGAGTTTCAAAAGGGTTTAATCCACTGGGCGCAAGTGGAAGTGGATAAAGTAATTACGAATGAACAATCACTGCGACATATGTTAGAAAAATGGAATGTAGCGCATGTAGAAGAAGAAGCGACTCGAAAAATCGAACATGTTATTACAGAAAAAATTCATGCATTTTTAGCAGAGTATTATACATATACATGGGAACAGGCTTTACCTCATTCTGTAAATGAAAAAGTAGAGAATGCGATTCCGAATGTCTCGGCGTTTATTTTAGAGCGAGGAATTAGCTTTTTTGAAAGTGAAGAAGGGAAAGTACGTCTTTCAAAAATGATTGATGATTTCTTTGCTTCTCGCGGAACGCTACTTAACTTAGTCGGAATGTTTTTAGGAAATGTAAGTGTAGTGGATCGTGTGCAGCCAGAAGTTATTAAGTTTTTAGGTCAAGATGGTACAAAGCAGCTTTTAACTGACGTACTGCAAAAAGAGTGGGAAAAGTTAAAAGGAAGAGATGTAAAAGAATTAGAAGCATTTGTAGAGAAAGAAATGATTGTAAGCTCCGTGCTGTCAGCAGTTAAAGTAGAGGAAACAGTGAGTAAGTTTTTAAATCAATCTGTTCAGCAAGTATGTGAGCCGGTTCGAGAAACAATTATTGAAAAAGTGGTTCCAAGTGCAGTAAAGAAAGGCTTGAAGTGGGGAACAGAAAACGTAGAGAGTATACTAAATAATCTACACCTTGCGGAAATTGTCCAGCAAGAAGTGTCTACATTCTCAACAGAAAGATTAGAAGACTTAGTTCTGTCTATTACGAAAAACGAATTAAAAATGATTACGTATTTAGGAGCATTATTAGGTGGAATGATCGGACTCGTACAAGGATTGTTACTATTGTTTCTTAGATAATAAGGTGAGTACATAGAAATAAAAGTGAAATTTCTTCACATCTCTTGCATAGTTTGATATGGTAAGAAGAGGTGCGTATGTAAATGCACTGAAAAGGCAGTGCGTATGAAAAGCGCTAGCCTTCTAAAGGAGGAAAAATAAAATGACAAAGAACATTCATGATGTTGCATATGAATTACAAAAAGCAATCGCTGAAAACGAAGACTTCAAAACTTTAAAAGAGAGCTACGCAGCAGTTCAAGCTGACACAGCTTCAAAAAACTTATTTGATGAGTTCCGTACAATGCAACTTAGCCTACAACAAAAAATGATGCAAGGCCAAGAAATCACTGAAGAAGACAACCAACAAGCACAAGAAGTTGTAGCTCGCATTCAACAAGATGCTAAAATTACAAAATTAATGGAAACTGAGCAACGCCTAAACGTTGTAATCGGTGACGTTAACAAAATTATCATGAAGCCACTTGAAGAATTATATAGCGCGCAACAACAAGCGTAATGAGAGAAGACGCTCCTAGTATAGGGGCGTCTTTTTCAGTGACAATAAAGGTGTTTAATTTTAGTATAAGAAATGTAATAGCCACCTATTAAAATTAACTTGTAGGTGGTTTTAAATTTATTTAAAACTAAATTTAATTGTTGTAGCCTTTAATTTATAAAATAATAAAGTTGGTTAATTTTTCTTCAACTAATGCCGCTTATTGAAAAAAAGTAGCTTGCTCCATTTACTAAATTTTTATCCTGTTTTACATAGCTTAATCTGCCTCAACATCTTTTTCACCTAAATTTTGAACAAATCTTAATAGATAACCATCAGGATCCATAATTAAAAATTCTTTTTGTCCCTTTAATTTAGTATCAGCTCTATACCAATTCTCTTGAATATCAAATTTAATTGGATACTCGTTCTTTTTCAAACTATCATATAGTGAATCAATATCATTTATGATAATTTGAAAATTGATTCCTCTTCCGTAGGGATAAGATAACTCCCCAGTACTCCAATGACCATTTACTTCTTCAATCATAATCTGGCAGTCATTTAAAGACAGTAAAGCAAACTTATCCTCTGGTCTTTGATATTCAATTTTAAACAGGAGAATTTCCGAATAGAAATTTAAACTTTCCTCCATATCTGAAACTGATAGCTCTGGTATTAATGCATTGAGTTTGTGCAAAAATGCTGCCCCCTTTGCTTAAGATATTGATTATTATAACACTCACTATAAATTCTTCTTCCATTAAACTACTTCATTAGCCCTATAAGAAGTAAACAAGTTTATTATCTCTACACACGTCTTTTTTGTTTGTTATTTTTTGAAATACTCCGTTTTAATGTTTTTCTCCTTCAAAAACTTTTCAATTTCTTTTTGCTTCCTACCATTAACTTTCTCAAAGCGTTTTGTAAAAGAGAAATCAGTTTTGAATAAGTTACCATCTTGAGCGAATTTTTCTATTTCCTGATCTAATTCTACTGAAAGTGCTGTAGATGCTGAAATATAATTATGAATTTCCTTTGAAGGCTGTTTGTAATCATCAGGAATCGTATTGTTACTAATAAAATGATGGAAGTTCGCATCGTTTTGTTGAGCTAAATCTATTAGTTTTTGTAATTTCTCTCGGTCGGACTCAGTAACCTTCTCGTCAGACATGGCTGACGAAAGTGGAACGATGTTTTCGTATAACTCTCCGCTATAATCTAAATAAGTTTTTATATTTTGTTTCATTTCGTCTTCATTAATAGTTTCGTTTTTCTTTGAGGAACTAAATATATTTTCTGGAACTTTAATAGCAACATCTTTAATAGATTGTACATCGTTTTCTTCCTTAGGTTGTACACTGTTTGAACAAGCTGATAGAAATAAAAGAGTAAGTAGCATGAGTGAATATAAAGTATATTTCTTCATTTTAATCTCCTTTTACATTCAGTAGTGTCTTTGTAAAATAGCAATATTCCATTTCAAATACTTTACTAAAAGTGCATATAGATGTTTTACCATTTGATAAGATATGACGGATATGAGTAAACCGACGCAAAAAGCGATGAACACATTATAAACATCGGAATAACTAATTTGATGAAACCCTTTAAAGAATCCTAATCCTATTAATAAAATAGACGAAATAATTAATACTGGCGTGGCAATGATAAGTGCTAGAAGAATCGGTAATAAAAAGAGTAGTACGAAAAAGGCGATAAAGATAAAGGCAAAGTTTAAAACACTTAAGCTCATAACAGAAAAAAGTGCAATTATCATATTTTTGAAGCTTCGTTTACTGTCAGCATTGCTTATTGCATAGGAAACAGTAAGTTCTTTAGCAATGGTTTTAGGGTTTCCTAGCTTTTTAGAAATTTCCTCTTCAGATATTCCATCTTGTTTACCACTAATAAAATGAGTTTCGTACTCCGAGATAATATCCTCCTTTTCTGAATTAGGCATATTCCGTAGGGAAGAACTAAGTTGTTCTAAAAATTCACTTTTGTTCATAACGATCACTTTCCTTTATAAAATGATGAATTATGGCTGAAAATCCTATCTTTTTTCTAAACAGCACACTCGATCCATATCTACTTTTTGAAAGGAGATATACTAATTGTGAATAACATTCCAAATAATGGTTATTCCATTATTTACAAATATATCACTTACTATTGTTCTTTGCAAGGTACTATAAAATTATTAATATTATAAATGGGTGGAAATATTTTTGCGTATTTTTAGAAGAGATATAAAAATATTATTTTAAGATAAACAAAAGGTTGTAAGCGCATTCTTTAAAACTTGTCAAAATAATGTCAAATTCATATTGTTGGAAAAATAATGTATTTGTAATATAATGATAAATATACTTCACCAGCTTAATTAACTAGGTGAAATTAAAATCTTTATTACACACATTATGAAATAAAGGGTGATTAGTTTTGAGTACAGGTGTAAAAGCAAACGACGTGAAGACAAAAACAAAGGGAGCAGATCTTGTTGTTGATTGTTTAATTAAACAAGGTGTTACACATGTTTTCGGTATTCCAGGAGCAAAGATTGACTCTGTATTTGATGTACTGCAAGAAAGAGGACCAGAGTTAATTGTTTGTCGTCATGAACAAAACGCAGCATTTATGGCAGCTGCTATTGGTAGATTAACAGGGAAACCGGGAGTATGTCTTGTAACTTCAGGACCAGGGACATCAAATTTAGCGACAGGTCTTGTTACTGCGAATGCGGAGAGTGATCCCGTTGTTGCTTTAGCTGGTGCAGTACCGCGTACGGATCGATTAAAACGTACGCATCAATCTATGGATAATGCTGCACTATTCGAACCAATCACAAAATATAGCGTAGAAGTAGAGCATCCTGATAATGTGCCAGAAGCACTTAGTAATGCATTTCGAAGTGCGACTTCCACAAATCCGGGAGCTACTTTAGTAAGTCTTCCGCAAGACGTTATGACTGCGGAAACAACTGTAGAGTCTATCGGTGCGCTTTCTAAGCCACAGCTTGGAATCGCTCCCACACATGATATTACATACGTAGTAGAAAAAATAAAAGCAGCGAAATTACCAGTTATTTTACTCGGTATGAGAGCAAGTACAAATGAAGTGACGAAAGCTGTTCGTAAATTAATTGCGGATACAGAGCTTCCTGTTGTTGAAACATATCAAGCAGCTGGTGCGATTTCACGTGAGTTAGAAGATCATTTCTTCGGCCGCGTTGGATTATTCCGTAACCAACCAGGTGATATTTTACTAGAAGAAGCAGACCTTGTTATTTCTATCGGTTATGATCCAATCGAGTATGATCCAAAGTTCTGGAATAAACTTGGCGACAGAACGATTATTCATCTTGACGACCATCAAGCAGATATCGACCATGATTACCAACCAGAGCGTGAATTAATTGGTGATATTGCCTTAACGGTAAATAGCATCGCGGAGAAATTACCGAAACTTGTATTAAGTACGAAATCAGAAGCGGTATTAGAACGATTACGCGCGAAATTATCAGAACAAGCAGAAGTTCCAAATCGTCCTTCAGAAGGTGTTACGCATCCACTTCAAGTGATTCGTACACTTCGTTCTTTAATTAGTGACGATACAACTGTTACATGTGACATCGGTTCCCATTCTATTTGGATGGCGAGATGTTTCCGTTCTTATGAACCACGTAGATTATTATTTAGTAACGGTATGCAAACGTTAGGTGTTGCACTTCCCTGGGCAATCGCAGCTACTTTAGTAGAACCAGGTAAAAAAGTAGTTTCCGTATCAGGTGACGGTGGTTTCTTATTCTCAGCGATGGAGTTAGAAACGGCGGTACGTTTAAATTCTCCAATCGTCCATCTTGTTTGGAGAGACGGCACATATGATATGGTTGCATTCCAACAAATGATGAAATACGGCAGAACATCAGCTACAGAGTTTGGCGATGTGGATCTTGTGAAATATGCGGAAAGTTTCGGGGCGTTAGGTCTTCGTGTTAACACGCCTGATGAATTAGAAGGGGTATTAAAAGAAGCATTAGCAGCAGATGGTCCTGTCATTATTGATATTCCAATTGACTATCGTGACAATATTAAATTAAGCGAAAAATTATTACCAAACCAATTAAACTAATGGAGGCAGATTTGAGATGACTGTTGCGCAATTAATTGATATTGATGCAAAAAAAACGAAAACGAGTAATGAAGTATATCAAACATCTACAATGCTTGCGCTATTAGATGGTATATATGATGGTGTGATTAGCTTTGAAGATTTGAAAAAACATGGTGATTTTGGCATCGGCACATTTGATCAATTAGATGGTGAAATGATTGCATTTGATAATGAATTTTATCATTTACGTTCAGACGGTTCAGCAGAAAAAGTAGAACCAGAAGAAACAACACCATTTGCGACTGTAACGTTTTTTGAAAAAGAAATGAGTTATACGGTAGAGCGTCCGATGAATCGTGAAGAAGTTGAAGCATTATTACATGAATTAATGCCAAGTAAAAACTTATTTTACGGTATTCGAATGGACGGTACGTTCCGTGAAGTAAGAACGAGAACTGTTCCAAGACAAGAAAAACCGTATACACCACTCGTTGAAGTGACGAAATCACAACCAATCTTTTCATTTGAAAATACAGAAGGTACGCTTGCTGGATTTTGGACACCAGATTATGCGCAAGGTATTGGTGTAGCTGGATTCCACTTACATTATATTGATGATGAAAGAAGCGGGGGTGGACATGTTTTCGACTATGTTATAGAAAACTGTACGATCCAAATTTGTCAAAAAGCTCATATGTATTTAGCACTTCCAGAAACAGCTGATTTTATGGCGGCTGAATTATCAAGAGAAAATTTAGAGGATAATATTGCAACTGCGGAAGGTGCAGAGTAAAAGGGAAAGACTGTTCCATTTTGGAACAGTCTTCTTTTATTCGTAATGTTATTATTTGTCGATAAATCGATATTTCTTGTCGAACCGTTGATATATTGTAAGTTATGATAGATATATTTGAAAAATCGTTGATATTGCTTATTTCTTTGAAACAAACGGATGTCCCTCATAATAAAAACGCCACGGATAATGTACAGCTTCTTCTGCATAGTCGATATTAATACGAGGTCCTGCTGTTATTTTATATTGTGATGATATGTGTTCTTCTTTTGGAACTAATTCAATATGTAACGTATCACTTTGTAACGATACACCGCGTTCTCTTAAAGTGATGCCAAGTGCACGGCATAGTTTGCCAGGACCGTTTGTTAAATTTTTGTACTGCGCTTTTGTAATTTCGGTCTTATTGTAGCGCGCTAGTTTTATTTCTTCTATTCCATCTACCGGCTCAAGAGCTCGAATGAGAACACCTTGCGGGGTGCCCACTGGCGCTGTAATAACGTTAAAGCAATGATACATACCGTAAATTAAATATACGTAAGCATGCCCTGGTGCGCCAAACATGACTTCTGTGCGGTCTGTCCGTCTGCCGCCGTAACTATGTGCGGCCTTATCATCTGGGCCTTTATATGCTTCTACTTCTACAATGATTCCGCTTCGCTTTATTCCGTCTACAATATGAACGAGTTTTTGCCCGAGTAATTTTTTTGCTACTTCTAACGTATCGCCTTCATAAAAGGAAGGAGGTGCCTGCATTGTACTATCTCCTTTACTAAGTGTATATGTATATAGTAAACCAAATTTTCAGTAGTAATTCTAACTCGTTCTATTTATCGGGTGTATTTCATAAATTATGGATAGAGTACAACAGCGAAGAGGGGGAGTGCGACATGATTTATCGCTTACTAGCTCTTAATATAGATGGGACACTACTATACAACAATGGAAAAATTGCAAAAGGATTAAGAGAAACAATTGAATTTGTGAAAAGAAAAGATGTATACGTTACGTTATTTACGAGTCGTAATTTTCAATCCGCTCATAAAGTAGCAAAGGCGTTAAAATTAGATTCTATATTAGTGACACATGGTGGTGCTTTCGTTTCAGCAACGTTAGATAAGCCGTACGTTCAAAGAAGATTATCTGAAGAGAAGACTTTTAACATTGTGCAAGTGTTAGAGCACTTTGATTGTAACGTACGCATTTCTCATGAACGGTTTTCGATAGGAAATCGTGAGAGAAATACACCAAACTTAATTGCGCGCACTGTATTATCAAGCGCAGATCCGTTATTTTATCCAGTTCAATTTGTAGATTCATTAGGTGACGCGCTTCGTGACCATCCGGTAGCAGCGCCAAAAATTGATGTTATTTTCCAAAGTAAAGGTGAAAAAGAAAGAGGACTGAACACATTAAGAAAAGCATTCCAAGATGTAGAGTATGTTGAATGTGATTCAAAACGAATAGAAATTTTACCGCAAAATGTATCAAAGTTACGTGGATTACAATTGCTTGGAGAGCATTTAAATATTTCGCTAAATGAAATGGTTGCGATTGGAGATAGTATGGAAGATTTAGAGGTTATTGAAAACGTGGGACTTGGGGTAGCGATGGGGAACGCACCTGTAGAATTAAAGCAAGCAGCAGATTGGATTACACGCTCAAATAGTGAAAACGGTGTAGAGTATATGATTAAAGAGCATTTCCGTAAGCAATTCCCGCTTCCGTTTTTGAAGAATCATAAAAATACACCGAAACGATGAAAGAAAAACGTAGCTTTTTGGCTACGTTTTTTTGTTGAGCTTATTAAAATGAATGAAAACGTTTTAAATTGTGAATTGTGTATGGGATTCATACAATTCACTTGAATCCTTCAGAAAACTAATGTAAAGTGGATGATGTTGTCAAAATAGTTACACCACATGAAATATTCTTCAGATTAATTTTATTGGGCTCCCATACGTAAAAGTATTTCCGCATGACAGTTTAGTTCACGTATTATTTCAAAAATGAATTGTAGTAATTTTATTAAGTAGTTGTAGCGTTCCTTTGTTGTATTTAAATGGATTATTTTAAGTTAATGTGAGTAAGACCTGGTACATATGAAATGTACTTCTTTTTGTGGTTTTAGGAAGTTTAAAAGGGGGAATGAATTTCTTGAGGAAATCATTTAATCAAAAAATTAAAAAGTTAAGTAGTAGTTTAATAGTTGTATTACTAATATGTATGAATTTTTTAATCCATTTACCATTTAAAGCAGAGGCAGCTACAACAGAATTAAAAGGTTTAGGTGATGTATCTTATTACAACGCCATCATTTTTGGAGATCATAGTGCAACGAGTGCGGATATTGAAGGTGCGATGGCTGTTCAGAAAAATATGAACGCATCAAGTTATACAGTCGTAGCGGCTGCAACTGGAGCAAATAACTTAGCTGGAGCAACTTGGGTAGATGAAGGATATCCATCATTATTACTAGGCGGTCAATTTACGAAAGCGGGAGCAGGACAAGTAATTATTCAAGATGGAACAGTGGCGATGACAAAAGACGGTGACCCAGATGGCGCAATGAAAACATCATATGACCGTATCTCTTATAAAGAGCAAGCGGAGATTGATGCTAAGTTTAAAGAATTTAGAAAAGACGTTGATAGCGTAATTGAGGATGCGGGCCAATTACATACTGATAAACCAAAATCGGGTATGACCTTTGGAATCGGTGAAGATGTAAAGAATCCTAATATTTATGTCTCTTCAGGATTAGAAGGGCAAGAACCATTCAATGTAAAGGATGTTTATCTTCCAAATGTAAGTAACAAAGATTTTATTGTTATTCATTCAGATGCAGAAGAAGTTAATTTTGGTGGCGGTGCAATCCTGTATGATACGACAGATAAGGGCGGGTTCACATTAGTTAATACCTCTCAAGCATATGACCCTAATTCCTTCTTCACTGAGTTAGCTAGTAAAGTCATTTGGGTGTTCCCTAATGCTAAAAAGATAACAACTAAAGGATATGGTGTAGTAGGTAGTGTGTTTGCACCTAATGCAGTTGTAGAAACAAAAGGTGGTTCTATTAATGGACAAGCCTATGTTGGAGGATTACACCAAAGAGATGGTTTTGAGGTTCATAACTTTAAATTTAACTGGCCAAAATGGAATAAACCAGCAGCCGAAAAAGGACATTTACAAATTAAAAAAGTTGATGAAAATGATAAAAACATTGTTTTAAAAGACGCAAAATTTGATGTTATAGACAAAGATAATAACGTTGTGGCTACTGTTACAACAAACGAAAAGGGTATTGCGGAAGTTAAAGATTTACCACTTGGTGACTATTTTGTAAAAGAAATAAGTGCACCAGAAGGATATATAAAAGTTGATACACCAGTCAAAGTAACAATTGATAATACAAACGTAATTGAACTTGTTATGAAGAATACGAAAAAAGTAGAGAATGGCCAATTTAAATTATTGAAAAAAGATAGTGAATCTGGTCAACTTCTACCAGGTGCAAAATTTGATGTTATCGATAAAGATGGGAAAGTTGTGGAAACAATTGTTACAGATGATAAAGGTGAAGCCTTATCGAAACAACTTCCAGTTGGAAGCTATACATTAAAAGAAGTAGAAGCACCGAAAGGATATGAATTATCATCTAGTTCAGTTTCTGTTGATGTAGAGGCTAATAAAGTAGTGACTGTAGATGTGGTGAATAAAAAGATCCCCGAAAAAGTAACAGGTCAATTTGAAATTGTGAAAGTAGATGCGGAAGATAAAACGAAAGTATTATCAGATGCAGAATTCGAAGTGTATAAAGATGGTAAAAAAGTAGATACGTTACGAACAGATAAAACTGGTAAAGTAGTTTCTCAGAAATTAGAACCAGGAACATACACATTAAAAGAAACGAAAGCACCACAAGGATATAAGTTGTTAAAAGAAGAAATTGAAGTCGTTGTGGAAGCAGACAAAGTAGTAGAAGTACAAGTAGAAAACGCAAAAGAATTAGGAAGCTTACAAGTAATCAAAAAGGATGCAGAGAGTGGAAAAGCTCTAGCAGGTGCAGAATTTAAGCTGAAAAATGAAGCTGGTCAAGTAGTTGGAGAAGCGAAAACAACGAATAAAGACGGCGTTGTGAAATTCGAAAGCTTAGTGCCAGGAAAGTACACGTTAGAAGAAACAAAAGCACCGGAAGGTTATAAAGCGCTAGAAGTAACAGTAGACGTAAATGTTGTAGCAAATGAAGTAGTAAAACAAGAAGTTATGAATGAAAAAGTAACAGGTCAATTCGAAATCGTGAAAGTAGATGCGAATGATAAAACGAAATTGTTATCAGGTGCAGAATTCGAAGTGTATAAAGATGGTAAAAAGGTAGCGGAACTGAAAACAGATGAGAGTGGAAAAGTGATGTCACCAAAATTACCGCTAGGTGAATACACAGTGAAAGAAACGAAAGCACCAGCGGGCTACAAGCTTTCAAATAAAGAATGGAAAGTAACAATTCAAAACGAGAAAGAAGTAGTAAAAGTAGAGGCAGAAAACGAAAAAATCTTAGGTTCTCTACAAATTATTAAAATGGATGATAAAGATCAAACGAAACGCTTAGCAGGCGCAGAATTTACATTGAAAGATGCAAAAGGAAATGTTGTAAAAGAAGGAATTACAACAGATAAGTCTGGAACGGTTAAAGTAGACGGACTTGTGCCAGGTGAATATACGTTAGAAGAAACAAAAGCACCAGAAGGTTATGAGTTAACAAAACAAATAATTCATGTAACAGTTGACGGTGAAAAAGTTATTGATGTAAAAGTAACGAACGGTAAGAGCCTTGGTCAATTCGAAATTGTAAAAGTAGATGCGGAAGATAAAACGAAAGTATTATCAGACGCAGAGTTTGAAGTGTATAAAGATGGTAAGAAAGTAGATACGTTACGAACAGATAAAACAGGTAAAGTAATTTCTCAGAAATTAGAACCAGGAACATACACATTAAAAGAAACGAAAGCACCACAAGGATATAAATTGTTAAAAGAAGAAATTGAAGTCGTTGTGGAAGCAAACAAAGTAGTAGAAGTACAAATAGAAAACGCAAAAGAACTAGGAAGCTTACAAGTAATCAAAAAGGATGCAGAGAGTGGAAAAGTTCTAGCAGGTGCAGAATTTAAATTAAAGAACGAAGCTGGTCAAGTAGTTGGAGAAGCGAAAACAACGAATAAAGACGGCGTTGTGAAATTCGAAAGCTTAGTGCCAGGAAAGTATACGTTAGAAGAAACAAAAGCACCGGAAGGTTATAAGGCGCTAGAAGTGACAGTAGAAGTAAATGTTGTAGCGAACGAAGTAGTAAAACAAGAAGTTATGAATGAAAAAGTGAAAGAAGAAATTACAGGTCAATTAGAAATTACAAAGGTAGATGCTAATAATACAAATAAAATATTAGCAGGCGCAGTGTTTGAAATTTGGAAAGACGGAACAAAAATCGATACATTAACAACAAATAAGAGCGGTAAAGCGACTTCTAAGAAGTTAGAACCAGGAGATTACACTTTAAAAGAAATCCAAGCGCCAGAAGGATACACTTTATCCGATAAGGAAATGAAATTTACGATTTCTAATGAAAAAATTGAAGTTGTAAAGCTTCAATTTACAAATAAAAAAGATACAGAAAAAGGTCCGGAAAAACCAGGTGAAGAAACAGGGAAGCCAGGTGAAGAAACAGGGAAGCCAGGTGAAGAAACAGGGAAGCCAGGTGAAGAAACAGGGAAGCCAGGTGAAGGAACAGGGAAGCCAGGTGAAGAAACAGGGAAGCCAGGTGAAGAAACAGGGAAGCCAGGTGAAGAAACAGGGAAGCCAGGTGAAGGAACAGAAAAGCCAGGTGAAGGAGTAGAAAAACCAGGTGAGGGAGTAGAAAAACCTAATTTTCCAGAAAAAGGACAAGGTTCTTCTAATAATCAACAACTTCCAGCTACAGGACACAATACGAATCACATTCCATTCATCGGTTTTATGCTTCTGCTACTAGGAATACGTTTAAGATTCATGGCTAAAAATAGTTAACAGATGTATAAAAGGCATCAGAGATATACAATCTCTGATGCCTTTTTAAGTGAATACAGATAAAATGAAAATATCTATATGGAATGATAAATATGTTAAGCTTCAATTACGCTAAGCATTCTGTTTATAAATGCAGCTGCGTGAGCACGTTGTGATGGTCCTTTTGGTACGAATTGATTAAATTCATTACCTTTTACAATTCCATATCCATACACTCTTTGTACTTCTTCTTTAGCGTAAATTAAGTTTTGGTCTACGAATGGTAGTTCAACTTGTTTTGCAAAAATACCAGCGTGTTTTAGAGAACGATCGATCATAATAACAGCTTCTTCGCGTGTAATTGTAGTATTTGGATCAAATGTATTATCACCACGTCCGCGGATTATGCCTGCGCTTGCTGCACGATTAATACCGTCTCTTAAAGATGGGTGTACTTGTTCTAAGTCTGTGAACTTAGCATTTCCACTTGGTAATTGTAAAGCACGAGTAATTAGTGTAGCAAATTCAGCACGCGTAACAAGACGTTCTGGGAAGTACTTGCCGTTCCCTTCTCCTTGCATAATGCCTCTAGCTGCTAATTGACGAATGTCTTGTTCATACCATCCACCTGTAATGTCATCAGTTACGGGATTTTTTTGGTTTTCTTTATAGTATGTTTCAGTTCCTTTTAAGAAAGCATTCCATTGTCCGCGTTGAATCATAAACGCAGGGCAGTTTTTTCCTGACCAAAATTGGTGTTTTTGGACCTTATCTAGAGAAATATTTAAGTCGTTCATTAAATAAGCTGCCAATTTACGGGCATTTTCTACCGCTTTTTCATAGTTTCCATCTTGATTAACGGCAATTTCAATTCCGATAGATTCATAGTTTCCAGTTTTATTTCCAGCATGCCATCCAACTTCATTTACCGGAAGATGTTGATAAATTTCTTTATCATCTACTGTGAAATGCCAAGATGCGGCGCGATCAGCTGTTCCGCGTGCTTGGTTATCTAAGAATTTTGCATGATTTAGAGCATTGGCACCTTTCGCTGTATTAGCCGTTTCGTGAATCGTAATATATTTAGGTACCATCGGGTAGCCAGGGCGAATATCGTCATTTCCTTTAGGGACAATCATTTCTTTAAATGTAACGCCATAAATATTGTTTGTTTGTAGAGCTTCCGGAGCTCTCAATAAACTATTTTTAGCAGTACGACTGTTTTTTAATAATGAAGCTTTTGTACCTTCAAATGTAGCAGAAGGTGCATAAATCCATTTTGCTGTTTCGTTTATTTGGACTTTAAACCAATTTCCAGCTTGTTCAGTAGGAGTAATGACTTGTGGTTGTAGTTTCCCTTCTTCTTTAAACGATTGGAACGGAAGGGCATGTATGGAAGCTTCTTCTTTTACGATTAATTTTTGGTTAGATAGTTTATGAATCTCTTGAACTTCTAAGCTATTATCATTGTTATCTATCCATCCAGCGCCAGTTGACGTCGTTATGTAGTAAGCATTTCCTTTTTTCTTTGTCGCCGTTACGACTTGTTCTGTAATCTCGATATTCGATTTGTTTTTTAAATCATTCGCGGTATATAATGAATGTTTTTTTGAAGTGTATAGTAGGAATTGGCCAGTAACCTCGATATCTTCTTCATGAGTACTATGCTCATTAACATGCTCCTTAATACTTTTAAAAACTTGATCCTCCGTATATACTTCGGCGGATTTTTCAGCACTCTCTGCAAATGAATAAGTAGGTGCAAGAACAGTTTGTAATGCAAGAGAGAGAGTTAAAACACTATAAAATTTCTTTTTCATATTTTTTTTTAACACATTAGATTATGGAATCTAGTGTTAACATTCCTCCTTTATATATTGTATTTTCGCTATGTAACGATTTTTTGTACTAATAAATTTTAACAAGAGAAAATCATGATGTCTATATACATGAGCGATATTCATAAAAAGAATTATTTGAAAAAATGTAAGAGAAACAGGTAAAACCTTCTGTATTGACCTGTAAACGCCCTTCAAGTAAACTAAAGAGAGTTTGCAAATGAAAAGGTGATAATGTGTTAATTTCAATTAAAACGTTACAAGATGATCGTTTTTTACGTCCGCTACAAAATATTGGCGGCTTATTTTTTGAAGATAGTACGATTGGATTTGAACAAGAGGAAGCGAATCTGATCGTTGATATACACATTGAGGATAATGTGAAAGCATCCGCTCGATTAACGGATGTTAGCACAGGAAATGTGTATGAAGAAACATTCTCGAAAGATTTATCTGCTTTCACAGATGAAAAAGAGCGTATGAAGCAAGTGAAGCACGTTGTTTCTTATGTATATCTTTCTGTTCTTCAGCAGTTAACTGGACTTGAACAAAGCTGGGGTATTTTAACGGGAGTACGTCCGACGAAACTTCTTCATAAAATGCTTCAAAATGGTATGTCAAAAGAAGAAGCGCATCAAGAACTTCGTGAAAGTTATTTAATTCATGAAGAGAAAATTGAACTTCTTCAGCGTATTGTTGATTGCCAATTAGCAGTTGTTCCGGATTTATACCGTTTGAAAGAAGAAGTAAGTATTTATATCGGTATTCCGTTCTGTCCAACGAAATGTGCATACTGTACATTCCCGGCTTATGCGATTAATGGACGCCAAGGGTCTGTTGATTCGTTCTTAGGTGGTTTACATTATGAAGTTCGTGAAATTGGTAAGTTTTTAAAAGAAAAAGGTGTGAAAGTTACGACGATTTATTATGGCGGCGGTACACCTACAAGTATTACAGCAGAAGAGATGGATATGCTGTATGAAGAAATGTACGAAGCGTTCCCAGACGTGAAAAATGTACGTGAAGTAACAGTTGAGGCAGGTCGTCCAGATACGATCACGCCAGCAAAGCTAGAAGTGTTAAATAAATGGAACATTGACCGTATTAGTATTAATCCGCAGTCATATCATCAAGAGACACTGAAAGCAATTGGACGTCATCATACTGTAGAAGAAACAATTGAGAAATACCATTTAGCTCGTGAAATGGGAATGAACAATATTAATATGGACTTAATTATTGGTCTTCCTGGTGAAGGGTTAGATATCTTCAAGCATACGTTAGATGAAACAGAAAAGTTAATGCCAGAATCATTAACAGTTCATACGTTATCATTTAAACGTGCTTCTGAAATGACACAAAACAAACGTAAATATAAAGTAGCAGGTCGCGAAGAAATTACAGCGATGATGCACGAAGCAGAAGAGTGGACGCAAAAGCATAATTACGTACCATATTACCTATATCGTCAAAAGAATATTTTAGGTAACTTAGAGAACGTTGGTTATGCAATGCCGACGCAAGAAAGTATTTACAACATTGTCATTATGGAAGAAGTACAATCAATTATCGGACTTGGTTGCGGTGCATCAAGTAAATTTGTTCATCCGAAGACCGGGGCAATTACGCACTTCGCGAATCCGAAAGATCCAAAATCATATAACGATGGCTTTGTAAAATATACAGAAGATAAACTGAAAATTTTAGAAGAGCTATTCGCATAAGAAGAAAGAGGTTGTTCCGAGTCGGAACAACCTCTTTTTATCCTGCAGTAATGGGGGAGCGATTATATCTTGTCAGTTTTTGGCGGTAAGTCGATATATTCGAAAAATCGCCGATATAATTTCATGTACCAACGATTTGCACGTGTTGTAAAACTATGTCGATAATAATCAGAAAAATTAGTCAAAACATTGAAGGACAATGTCTACTTATGGACGAAATGATAGATTTATGAAAGAGAAAAGGGGGAAATTGTTGGCATGTACATGACGATAGGGAGAATTTTTGATTTATCTGTTGGTAAGTATCCGAATAAAGAGGCGTTAGTGGAACCTGAAAAAAATATTCGCTGGACATATAAACAGTGGGATGCACAAATAAATAAAACGGCGCACGCTCTATTAGAAGATGGAGTAAGAAAGGGAGATACAGTATCTGTTTACTTATATAACTGCCATGAATTTGTAAACGTTTACTTAGCTTGTGCGAAGATTGGTGCAATTTTTAACCCGATTAACTTTCGCTTAAAGGCGAAAGAAGTATCTTATATTCTTCAGGACGCATCCTCGAAAGTCGTTGTCTTTGAAAAAGCAGTTGAGTCAACTGTTGCTATCATTGAACGAGATTTTCCAAATACATCTTTTTGGTCTATAGAAAACGATAAACCTTCCTATGCAAGTTCCTACCATGAAAAAGTGAATGCAGCATCTTCTGAGAAAGTAAATATCGAAATTGATGAAATGGACTTTTGTTCTATGCTTTATACGAGCGGTACGACAGGTCATCCGAAAGGCGTATTACATCGTCATCGTGAAATGGCTGAGCATAGTATGATTTGTACGTATTTCCTAAAATATAATAGAGATAGTGTTGGGCTTGTTGTTGCGCCTTTATATCACTGTGGTGAATTAAATACCGGAATCATACCACGCATTCAAGTTGGCGGAAAAAATGTCATTTTGCATCATTTTGATACAGAAACAGTATTACATACGATTCAAGAAGAAAAGATTACGACGTTCTTTGCAGCACCGACGATGTGGAATATGTTGTTGCAAAAAGATTTAACTCAGTATGATTTAACTTCAATGAAAATCGGTATATATGGCGGAGCGGCAATGGCATCGGCGTTAGTGAAGGAATGTAAAGAACGTCTTTATATTGACCTTGTTCAAATATATGGAATGACAGAAATGGGACCAGTTGTGGCGTTTCTCGTAGAGGAGGATCAAATTACGAAAGCGGGTTCAGCAGGCACGCCATGCTTTAGTCATGAAGTTCGTATTGTGAAACCGAACGAGGATGCACCGGCAGAACCAGATGATGTATTACCTCCTTATGAAGTGGGGGAAATTATTTTACGTGGCCCAACTATGATGGCGGGCTATCATAATCGTGAAGAAGCGAATAAAAAATCGATGTATAAAGGATGGTATCATTCTGGTGATTTAGGATACTTCGATAAAGATGGTTATTTATTCGTTGCAGATCGCGTTGATGATATGGTAATTAGCGGTGGTGTAAATATTTACCCTCGTGAAATTGAAGATTTCCTTCATAGTCATCCTGGTGTATTAGATGTGGCGGTACTTGGTGAGCCAGATGAATTATGGGGAGAGCGTGTTGTGGCAGTTATTGTGAAGAAAGATGAAACAATAACAGAAGCTGATTTAGAAACGTATTGCAAAGAAAGTGACGAATTAGCAGATTATAAGCGTCCGCGTCATTATTTATTTGTAGATGAACTTCCGCGTAATGCGAGCGGGAAGTTGCAGAAGTTTGTGCTGAGGGAGTCACTGAAAGGTGCGAAAAAATAGAAAATGAAGGATGCCCCATATCTATGGGGTTTTCGTCTCTTTTTCTGTAAGAGATTAAACAGAAGAAACAATATCTTTGTTAATTCTTAAATGTCCTGTTCTTTTGTAGAGGTTGGGAATTAAGTGAATATCAATCACTTTATATTTACTTAATTCTCATTTCTTCTTGGTGAAGGTTAATTAGCGCATTTGAAATAAGGTGGAAAAACAAAATGGATGTAATGTCCAAAAAGAAAAGACACCTTAAGGTGCCTCTCTCCGACTTGAACCATTTCATTTCATACGAATCGGAATCTATCCGTATTACAATTACCCCTTTGTTATGAGTGTAAACACACACTATAAAGCAGAATCGTCTATATACACTAGATTGTTAGTTCACAAAAGACAAGAGATTTGAGATCAATATCGAAGTGACGCCACATCCCCTATAATAATTGATATGTTACGCCTTTTAAAAGAATCTGCTTTATAGAACGTGCCCACAAGTTATATTTTACTACATGTAATATTCATTTAGTGTATTTTTCAATGAATATGTATAATTACATAAACTGTATGAAAAAAAGAGAGTATACTCTAAAATTTTGTAATAAAGATAAAGCCCGCTTACGGAATAGGGGGCTTTTCTTACTTTTTATAGATATTTATTCCAATTATATTATCAGATGAATCTAAACGAATATAAACGTCAGCTGATAAAAGGTGTGCATTATATATTCGTTGTTTATATGTTGATATCTCGAAGCGTTTTCCGTTTAATTCACATTCTAGAATAATCATATCGCCATGTTCTTTCCAATTTATTAATTTAGCAGTTGTATTCATATAAACCTCCTCTGAATCATTTTATGAAAATTAATAGAGATAGTGTGAGAAAGGAGTTTATATAACAAAAAAAGACACCTTAAGTGTCTTTTTTGATTACTATAAAAGTCGTTGAATGAAATAGGTTTCTATTTTTATTTACGTGAAAACCCTTCTTCATCAAGGTATTCCGCAGCTTCTGGATAAGAGTTGAATGTACCGTCTAAGTTTACACCAGCGTACACGTTCCACATGTCATCCTCTGAAATAAGAGTAAGAATATGACCATCTTCGTTCTGCCATTCTTCTTCTTTCGCAGGTTCTACAGGTGCTACTACTTCTTCTTGTGATAGAAGGTCAATTGATTTCTCAATTACTGAACGTAACTCTTCTGCTGAAAACTCACGGATGTTAACCATACCCTTATCATCCGTTTTGTAACCTTTAATACCGCTTGCATACACAAATCCATTTCCATTTGGGTGTAAATGAAATACAACGTTCTTTTTATCTAAACGACTTTCTTCAAAGTGGAAGTTTACACGTTTTAATGATACGTTCTTTCTTTCTAGTTCTGGGAAAGATTCAATAATCGATAATTTTTCTTCAAAAGTTAGCATAGTGCCTCCAAGTATATAGTAAAAGATTTAATTTGTTCATTATAGCATAGTTGCAATTGTTTCCAAAGATAAGGGGGAAACTTTTCATTGAATACGTTTACGTCACGAGAATGTAAAAAGTGAGCTAACGAATGTATCTTTTTAGGTGTACAATGGAACATGGACTTTATACAAAGGTGGTTTTTTTATGTTTCAAAAAATAGCAAAGGAATGTTTAGCAGGATTTACTGTTGCTATTGTTGCGTTGCCACTTGCAATTGCATTTGGTATTGCCGCGACAGGAACGTCTGAGGGAGCGCTTGTTGGATTGTATGGTGCGATTTTTGCAGGTTTATTCGCAGCGTTATTTGGCGGGACACCTGGGCAAGTAACAGGGCCAACTGGACCAATTACCGTTATTGCAACAGGAGTTATTGCGACGCACGGGTTAGAGGCAAGTTTTATTGCCTTTATGATGGCAGGGTTATTTCAAATTTTATTCGGTGTATGTAAGCTCGGTTCTTACGTTCGATATATTCCGTATCCTGTCGTTTCGGGATTTATGAATGGTATTGCATTAATCATTATTTTAGGCGAAATAAAGCACGTACAAAATAGTTTTTTACTTGTTGTGTTAACGATTATTGTAATGATTGTTTCTGGTAAGTGGATTAAGGCGATTCCGTCTAGTTTAGTAGCACTAGTCGGTGTGACAGCTTTGCTACCTTTATTTTCTTCTCTACTCGAAGGACTTACAGTAAAGTTACCGATTATCGGAAATCTTTCGTTAAATAAAGTAATTGAAAAGATTGGAAGCATTCCAGAAGCGATGCCTACGCTTCATATTCCATCTTTAAGTGGAACAGGAATAGCAGCACTTATTTTACCAGCGCTTAGTATTGCTTTATTAGGATCGATTGACTCGTTGTTAACATCGGTCGTAATGGATAATGTGACAGGTACACGTCATAAAAGTAATAAAGAGCTCGTTGGACAAGGTATCGGTAATATGATGAGCGGATTGTTTGGCGGATTAGCAGGTGCAGGTGCGACTGTAAGGTCTATCGTGAATATAAGAAGTGGCGGTAAAACGGCACTTTCGGCATGTATGCATAGTGTTATCTTATTCATTTTTATTATGGGTCTTGGTTCGGTCGTACAATATATTCCACTTGCTGTACTATCAGGTATTTTAATTTTAACTGGTATTGGAATGTTCGATTGGGAAAGCATGAAAAAGATGCATGTCGCTCCTAAAGGTGATGTCGTTGTTATGCTCGTAACGATGATTGTGACGGTGAAGTTCGATTTAATGATTGCTGTTGCATTCGGTATTATTCTTTCGTTCATCATATATATGGTGAAATGTAAAGAACGTAAAACTTCTATCGTAAAAGAAAGAGAAGAAACATATACAATTCAAGGGCCGCTCTCTTTCTTATCAGTAGATCGTATTTTCTCTACTTTACAAGATGTGAAGTCACCGGTTGTTTTACGTATGAAGGATGTGCGTTATATGGATATATCAGGAGCTATGGCATTATTAAATTTTGTTGAGCAATCAAATAAAGTAGGAGCAAGTGTAAAGCTTGAGCAAGTACATCCGAGTATTGAAAAAACAATCATAGTAATGGCAAGCGATGAACAGAAAGAACAATTAAAAATCTTAAGTGCTTAGATGGTAATTAGAATATCTCACAATTTTACATACATTATAATGTAGAGTTGTGGGATATTCTTATAATGTTTTTAGTAATATGTACCGCAGTGATAGAGAAGAGCTCTTTTTGAGTAACGAAAACAGTTATAATATGTACATATAATGGAAGGAATTAGAAATTAGAGTGTGAAGAGATAGGCGTAAATTGGTTCTCTTTTCTATTTTGTAAAAAAAACCAAGTATTCAACCTATAATAAATTTGTTATGATAACCAATGGGATAAAGTGAATTCCTATCGTTTAAAACAATATGTTTGAGAGTATATGCATAAAAGAAAAGAGAAAAAATATGAATAAAACATTTGTAAAAGGAGCAGCGATTTTAACAATTACAACTTTTTTGTCGAAATTGCTTGGTAGTTTTTTTCAAATTCCATTACAAAATATTGCAGGAGATGAAGTGCTCGGTATTTTCCGTCTTGTTTTTCCTGTATATATGATTGCTCTTACATTATCGGTAGCCGGAGTTCCACTTGCAATTTCGAAATTAATTGCAGAGTTGAACGAAAAAAATAAGCAAAAGGAAATTCCGAAATTATTTACATCAGCGTCAATTATAGGGATAGCATTTGGCGTTTTCGGCTGTTTAGTCATTGTATTATTTTCTATTGAAATTGCAAATATGCTTGGTGGACAAGAAACTAGAATGCCGTTGCTTATTACTTCATTAGCATTACTCATTGCGCCATACATGGCGGTTTATAGAGGGTATTTTCAAGGTTTCGGTGATATGAAACCAACAGGGGTATCACAGGTCATTGAGCAATTTGTACGTGTGTTTTTTATGTTAATAATTGCTTACATACTAGTATCATGGGATAAGAGTAATACTGTTATTACTAGTGGTGCGATGGTTGGCTCTTTTCTTGGAGTCATTAGTTCGCTTATATATTTGCGTATAAAATATAATAGAAGTCCATACTACAATAAAAGCAATTCCTATTCGCTCCGAGATTTAAGAGAAAACGGCAAAAAGATATTGCGGGTATCGATCCCAATCGCTATTGGAGCTTTATCAATGCCACTTTTAAATTTAGTAGACTCGCTTACAATACCGCATGTATTACAAGGATCATCAACAGAAATTCAAGAACAATTTGGAATATACAGTCGCGGTTTTGCATTCACGCAAATAATTGTTATTTTTGCAAGCGCAATTGTATTTCCGTTAATACCACTCTTAACTTCCGCATTGGCCAAAAGAGATATAAATTTGGCGAAAATAACAATTCAAAATACAAATCGACTAGCGCATGTATTGACAGCACCGTTAACAATATGGTTGATGGCATTAACAGTACCGTTAAATGTCGGATTGTTCACAGACGTAAAAGGCAGTAGTATGTTAACAGTGATGATTGGCAGTTCGTATTTTACTGCGGTTATGGTATTATCAATAGGTGTTTTACAGGGCATTAACCGTTCTGCACAAGCTGCATGGATTGTTATTGGTGCGAGTTGTGTGAAAGTCGTGTTAAACATAATGTTCGTGCAGAAGTTTGGCATAGATGGAGCGGCGTATAGTACATTCATTACTTACGTATTGATTTGTATTGTAAATCATTTGTATATTCGAAGCTATATTGCCTATTCTATTCATTTAAAAAGCTTTTTTGGTGTGCTAGCAATAGCATGTATTTTGGGACTAGGATTGTATGAACTATGTAATGTGATAAATATTACATCTTCAAGAATTATGACGTTATTATTCAGTGGTATAGCATTAAGTATTACAACCATTTTGTATGGTATATGTGCTTTGAAATTAAAATGGATATCAATAAACAAAATACCATTTTTAAAAAGATAAATATAGAAATTTAATTTTTTATTATAATTCATATGAGCTGATAAAGAGGAAACTATGTAGGGTATCAGGTGTTTAGGTAAGGAATGGGTACCAGTTTATGTTAGATGAAATAAACGGTTACCTAGTTTTGGAGGAGATTTAGGGTGCGTTTAGTCTTATCAGGATATTATGGTTTTTATAATGTTGGAGACGAGGCGATTCTACAATCAATTATTGAATCGTTAAGTAAAGAGAACCCGGATATAGAACTAGTAGTACTATCAAATGATTCTAAATATACAAAGGAAATGTATGGTGTAGAATCGGTAGATCGCTGGGATATAAAAGCTGTTTATCATGCGATCAAAAACAGTGATGGAGTTATTAGTGGTGGCGGGAGCCTTCTTCAAGATCAGACAAGTACGAAGAGTATTCTATATTATACGGGTATTATGGGACTCGCTCGATTATTAAAAAAGCCGTATTATATTTATTCACAAGGAATAGGTCCAATTACAAAAGGATATAATCGTCTATTAGTAAAATGGAACTTGTCAAAAGCTTCCTATGTATCAGTTCGAGATGAGGATTCGTTTTTATATTTAAAAGGACTTGGCATAAAAAACGATATTGAAATTGTTCCAGACCCTGTTTTAACATGGAAACGGACAAAACAATCGGATTGGTTGCAAAAGCATTCGATACATGGAAAAGTAATCGCGGTTAGTGTGCGTTATTGGAATGCAAAAGAAGATTATATAAAAAAATTAGCTGCGGCATTAAAAAAATTAAAGCAAGAAGGATACCAAATTCTATTTGTTCCAATGCATGAGCCATTTGATCAAAAAGCTTCGCGTGAAGTAGTAGACTTAATGGGAGAAGAGACGTATATGCTTCCATATAAAATGGATATCGACGAGAAAATATTCATTTTATCACAATGTTCATTACTAATTGGTATGCGTCTTCATGCACTAGTTTTTTCTGCTGTAGCCAAAACTCCAATGGTCGGGATTTCATACGATCCGAAAATTGATTCGTTTTTAAGTCAAGTGAATCAGCCAGTTATAGGAAGTGTGGATGGCGAATGGAGTGCTGATTATTTATATGAAATTGCGAAAAAGCAATTAATGCAACAAGGAACTGTGCAGCAAGAGTTACAATTGACAATAGATGAGCTTCGGTTGCAAGGCAAACAGGCAACAAAGAAACTCATTGATCATATGGAAAAAGGCACTTTATTAAAAAAGTAAAGTGTCTTTTATTTTTGTTTTGAATGTAATGAAAATTCTAATTAAAAAACGTTTTATTTTAATTCCTATTTATTATGCTAAAATGATTGTGATTATTATATAATCAAATTTGTGATAATAAATTCGTAGATTACGAGGAGGATAACCTTGAAGACTTTTTCAAAAGGTATAACAGCAGTGGCATTAACGGGATCATTACTTTTAACTCCTATTTCAAGTTATGCGGCAAATGATGATATTACAGGACATATGTTTGAGACGCATATGCGCTCACTTATTACTAAAGGAGTTTTAATGGGGTATGGAGACAATGTATATGCGCCTGATAAATTAGTAACAAGAGCAGAGTTTGCTACATTCATAGCAAGGGCTTTAAATTTACCGAAAGCTGATTCGAATTTCGAGGATGTGCCGAAGACTTACGGTTTATATGATGGTGTAAGTAGAGCATATGGAGCGAAAATTATTAATGGTCGTACGAACGAGACATTCTCACCAAATGATGTGATTACACGTGAAGAAATGTCGATAATGGTAAAGCGAGCGTTAGACTATAAAAATATTAAAGTAGCTGTAAGTCCGCTTACCTTTACTGATAAAGATAGTATTAACTATAAAGAGCATGTGCAAGTTATGGTGGCTACTCAAATTATTAAAGGGTATCCAGAAGATAATACATTTAGACCACATTTATCAGCTACAAGAGGGATGGCTTCAGCTATGTTGGATCGCATGCTTCAGACGATTGAAAAAAACGGAAATAGCAATCCTGTAGAAACTAAGAAATATGTTGTGACAAATGTAAGAGAAAATGGAACAGAGCAAGAAGTAGAGCGCTATAATACGTATAAAGAAGCGGTTACAGCTGCTCAAAATAAAGGTATGAATGCGGTAAAATACGAGAACGAATTTTTATGGATTAAAGATGGTTTTGCAAGTGCGAAAAGAATAACTGGACAAAACATCATTAATATTTATGATGAGAATTTGTCAACAGTATATACGTATATTCAGTATGGAACAGAATTGAAAGTGTTAGAAGTTGGCGAAGATCGTGTGAAAGTTCAACTTTCTGGTTTGACAGGTTATGTGAAGAAGAATGAAATCACTTTAATTCCTACAAATGAAATGAAACAGTCGTCTTATTATGTGAAATCAGATGGATATTTATACCATAAATATTATACATATAATACAAGTTCACCTGGATATACAGAATTTAGATATGGTGTGGCACCTTCTTTCATGAAGCAAGGACAGCAAATGTATAGTGTAGATGGAAAGACATTTGGAGACGAAACTTTCTATCAATATTTCAATTATTTATCATTACGTTCGAAAACAGATTATACAGCTGAACAACTAGATAGTTATGTGAAATCGATTAAGCCAGACTCTCCATTAATTGGTTTAGGAAAGAAATTTAAAGAAGTAGAAAGCAAGTATAATGTAAATGCATTATTCTTATATTCATTAGCAATTCATGAAAGTTATTATGGAACAAGCGCTCTTGCAAAAGACAAAAATAATTTATTTGGTTTAAAAGCAACAGACGATAGTCCATATGGTAACGGAGAAGCATTCAATTCAAAAGAAGATTGTATTGAACATGCAGCAAAATTATACATGAATGAAGGATATTTAAATCCAGGACATTGGCGTTATACAGCAACATATACAGGTGATAAAGCTGCTGGTTTAAATGCAAAATATGCATCTGATGCGAACTGGGGTAAAAAAGTAGCGGGGCACATGAACCGTTTTGATTCTTATTTGGGTAAAAAAGAATACAACAAGTATAAACTTGCACGTGTGATGAATAACGTGGAAGTGAAAAAGAATCCTAGTATATCAAATGAGCGACTGTATCGTTTAAATACAAATGCAGTTGTCACAGTTACTGGTGAAGAAATAATAAATGGAAAAGCGTGGGTTAAAGTTATTTCAGATAACCCTACTGTAACAGAAGCGTATATCGCAAAAGAAAGCTTAGAATACGTAAAACATTAATTAAATAAAAAAGAAGGTGCTACTGACATTTCGTAGCACCTTCTTTTTTATTCAATTTCAAAATCAACAATGATATAAGCGAGTATAACAACGAAGAAAATACTAACGGCTGGCGCTGTTAATACGTGGCCAGACATAAAGCCAATGCCAAGTGATAGAATGAGTGTGCTCGCTAATAGCATATGCTTTACGGTTATGATTTTCTTAAAGTTTGTGATCATGCGGATGAATAATTTAATACCAAAGTATAGAAGTGGTATTAAGTAAATAAGGAAACCGACAATTCCAAAGGCGAAAAATAGGTCATGGAAGTCCATTTCAATTAATTTAATTTTATCTGTGTAGTTACCAGCGTAACCCATTCCGAATAGTTTTTGTGAAAGCGGTGCGTCTTTATAGTACTGTTTGTATGTTTTTAAGAATTTGTCGCGATCACTGTAAATCAAACTTTTCATTTCAGAATCTGTAAGTTCACCTTTTGCATGTTTTTTTGTATCTTCTGGATCTTCTTTAATTACTTTTCCTTCTTTTCGATCTTTTTCTTCTTGTACTGATTTTTTGTATTCGTATATTTGCATGTGAATGCCCATATTTTTTGCGATAGGAGTATGCGGTGTAAGAGCAATTAAACCTCCTAGTATAACTGCGGCAACAACGGTATTTACAATATGTGTGAATCCTTTTCCTTCTTTTTTACGATTTATCATATATTCAATGAATGAGAAGAAAAGTGCTACGCCTAATGTAATAACAATTGCGCCATATCCGACTTTCGTTCCGACCATAATACTTGCATACATCGCAAGTATTGTTGGAATCCAGTAATATATTTTCGAGAAAGAAGTTGTTTTATGAATCGAATATAAGACAATGATTGGGAACATAATGGCGAAAAGAGAACTTAAATCATTTCCAGCGAAGAACCAACCTCTTGAACCGATTTTTGAGTGAGGATAGCTTGGGAAATCCGTTCCAGTTTGCATTGCGACAATCATTGTGATGCTTAAAATTAAAGTTGCATATAAGAAATATGTAATGATTTTATGAAATACATACTCTTTATTTTTTAGCTCTTTAAAGGCGATAATATATCCAAACAGTAGCACAATTGGATATACGCTTTTTAAAATGAATTTAACTTCTTCTCCAAATGAAACTGGCGATTTAACCATCATATTATTTACAAGACCGATTGTGAGTGCGATTCCGAGTAAACATAAATAGAGGATGTACTTTTTCGCATCTTGTTGTTTGTGATGAAGAAGTAGGTATCCTAATGCAAGAAGCATAAAGGCGAAACGGACTACAACTCCAACTGTTGCGCTCATGTGTAGTATATAGATTGAAAAAGATGTTAATAAATCTAAAATTGGTTGAAACACAATGAATAGCAATAGGAAATGTGGGAAGTAGTTATCCGTTTGTTTCAACTTATTAACCATATGTTCCTCCAGTTCTTCATTCCTTTATTACAACACCCAAAAGATGGGTATAAAGCCTTTTTTACATAGTAAGGCGAATGAATTTCAATATTTGTTTTTTATCAAACTTAAGAATACACCATTTCATTGTAATGGTAAATAGATGAAAAGCATGGATAAACCGACTTTAATTTCTATATTTTTCAACGGAATTGTATGTTTTATACGGTATATGTACAAATTGCGAGATTATTAGACAGAAAATTGAGAAAAAAGAAGGATTTTTCAGTGGTTTTCTATAATTATATAAGTATAATCTTTATGGAGAAAAGAGGGGTATATATAATGGAAATAACAAGTAAAACAGAATCTGTCGTTGTGAAATATGAAGGCCACGTTGCAACGGTTATGGTCAACCGCCCAGAGGTGTTAAATGCGTTAGATGAGCCGACATTAAAAGAGTTATTACAAAAGTTGAAAGAAGTAGCGGAAAGTTCTGCGCATATTGTTGTGTTATGCGGAAACGGCCGTGGTTTTTCTGCGGGTGGAGATATTAAGTCGATGCTTTCAAGTAATGATGAAAGTAAATTTGATGGTATTATGAATACTATTTCTGAAGTCGTTGTGACATTGTATACGATGCCGAAGCTTGTTATTAGTGCAATTCATGGACCAACTGCAGGTCTTGGGTTAAGTATTGCGTTAACAGCTGATTATGTAATGGCGGATATATCATCTGTTATTGCGATGAACTTTATTGGAATCGCTTTAATTCCAGATGGAGGCGGTCATTTCTTCCTTCAAAAGCGCGTCGGTGAAAACATGACGAAGCAAATTATTTGGGAAGGCAAGAAATTATCGGCGACCAAAGCGCTTGATATCGGCTTAATTGATGAAGTAATCGGTGAAGATTTCCAAACGGCTGTGAAGCAAAAAATTAATGAATGGTCACAAAAACCGATTAAAGCAATGATTCAAACGAAGCAAATTTTATGTGAAGTAAATCGCTCTAATTTAGAGCAAACATTGCAATTAGAGAAGCGTGGTCAATATGCAATGAGACAAACAGCGGATCATAAAGAAGGAATTGCTGCGTTTTTAGAGAAACGTTTACCAGCATTTAAAGGGGAATAAAGTGAAGTGAGGATTTTGTCCATTCCTCACTGATTATTAGCTCGTTAATTCGGGATAAAGGGGAGAAAGTGCTAACACATTTTAGTATAATTGTGTTAGCACTTTTTTTTAAGGAGTAATACATGAAGAAAATGATCGGTGTTATCACTATTATTTTGCTTACATATTCTGCTTTGCATAGTACACCATCTTTGGCAGTTCGGACTGCGTTGTTTTTTGAGGGACATCCAAGTGTTGCATTTTCTGACGGGGTGACGAAAGAAAAAGATGTGAAAAAAGAAGCGATTCCAGATGAGTATCAAACTCTATATGGTAAGGACGAAGACTTAGAGCACTATTTCTTTCCACATGTAAGAGCACATGGATCAGGAATTGATATGTTAAGTGCGTGCGTGAAGAAAAAATGGTTTTTCTATAAAGCAGAGCTCGGATGTTATTAAATATAGGAGGATGAATGATGTCAGCATATAACAAGTTAGTAAGAGATCGTGTTCCAGAGAAGATTTTAATGTCTGGAAAAACGTATACAGCACAAAAATTAACAGGTCAAGCATACATACAAGCTTTAGCGAAAATTGGAACAGAAGAAATTCGTGAATTTGCTTCTATGAAAGAACGCGAACATGCGCTAGATTCTCTTGCGGATGCGCTAGAAGTTATCATCTCATTAGCACGTGCAGAAGGTGCATCGATTGAAGATGTGGAACGCCTTCGTAAGAAAAAAGAAGTAGAGCGCGGTGGATTTGAAAGAGGGATTTATTTATTAGACGTCTCAGAAGAATAGTTTTATAGGGAAAGCATGGCGTTAATGAGTAACGCTATGCTTTTTTTTTGCAATGAAGCTAATAATGAAGAAGATAGCTGTTAATATCCAGCCGATTGTAATAGAAGTAGTAGTATGAATGGCATAAGAGATTTGTAAACAAAATAATGATGCTAAAAACCAAATGAGTGCAATGTGTATATATTTTTTTGATATATTCATATTTCAGGACTCCTTTTGTATACTAAAAAGAATTTTACTACAATTTAGAAAATTAAGCTATATAAGTAGAGGTTTTCTGGCGAATTTTGTATACTGAATAGTAGAGAAAATGAGGAGGAAACGACAATGGCACATCATACGAAAGAAACGATGGAACTGATTAAGGAGCTTGTCTCTATTCCGAGTCCATCTGGAAATACAGCAAAAATTATTAATTTCATTGAAAACTATGTAAGTGAGTGGAACGTAGAAACGAAACGTAATAATAAGGGTGCTCTTATTTTAACGGTAAAAGGGAAGAATGATGCGCAGCACCGTTTATTAACGGCACACGTTGATACGTTAGGTGCGATGGTGAAAGAAATTAAGCCTGATGGTCGCCTGAGTCTTTCTATGATTGGTGGATTTCGCTGGAACTCTGTAGAAGGAGAATATTGCGAAATTGAAACATCAAGTGGCAAGACGTATACAGGAACGATTTTAATGCATCAAACATCTGTACATGTATATAAAGATGCAGGTGAAGCAAAACGCGATGAGAAAAATATTGAAGTTCGTATTGATGAGCGCGTATTTTCAGCTGATGAAGTACGCGAATTAGGAATTGAAGTAGGAGACTTCGTGTCATTTGATCCGCGCGTTCAAATTACAGAGAGTGGATACATAAAATCACGTCATTTAGATGACAAAGTAAGTGTTGCGATTTTATTAAAATTAATTAAAAGATTACAAGATGAAAACGTAACATTACCATATACGACGCATTTCTTAATTTCTAATAATGAAGAGATTGGATACGGTGGTAATTCTAATATTCCAGAAGAAACTGTTGAATACTTAGCAGTTGATATGGGAGCGTTAGGTGATGGACAAACATCTGATGAATATACAGTATCTATTTGTGCAAAAGACTCTAGCGGCCCGTATCATTACGCTTTACGTAAACATTTAGTAGAGCTTGCGAAAACGAATCATATTGAATATAAAGTAGATATTTATCCATACTACGGATCTGATGCATCAGCTGCGATTCGCGCGGGATTTGACGTGAAACATGCGTTAATTGGAGCGGGTATTGATTCTTCTCACGCATTTGAACGTACACATGAAAGTTCTATTGCGCATACAGAATCATTAGTGTATGCATATGTAATGTCTAATTTAATTGAAGAATAATTTCATAGATAATAGAGAGCTGATTAAAGATATTATTTTTAATCAGCTTTTTATTTGGTGAAGCGATTAGGAGACATGTCCTAATCGTTTTTTTATCCCGCTATTTGTGGGCTGATTAAAGTTTTGTTTTATATACATTCATTATAAGTTATATATATGCGATTTTTGTTATACGGCCGGAAACGTATTTACTATAGATATATAATGTTATACACTATGAAAGGAATTAATTAATAGTTAATATTTTTTAGTTAGCTCGATTAAAAAAATGTATGAATATGAAGTTTTGAGAGGAGATTTATTTTTCATGAAGTACAAAGCAATAGCCGCAGGTTTATTAGCAGCAAATTTACTAGCACATCCAATTAGTAGTTTAGCAGAAACGAAGAAATTTCCTGATGTTTCAGATAGTGCGTGGTCGAAAGACGCAATTTATTATTTAGTAGAGAGAAATGTAATTAACGGTATGCCAGATGGTAACTTTATGCCATACGGAAATTTAACACGTGCCCAGGCAGCAAAGATTATCGCAACAGCAATTGGTGCTAAAGTAGATCCAAATGCAAAGCCGTCTTATAATGATGCAAAAAATAGTTGGGCAGCTTCATTTATTGCAGCTATGGAAAAAGAGAATATTATTAAAGGGCGAGAACCAGGAGTATTTGATCCTGAAGGAAAAGTAACTCGTGCTGAAATGGCAGCTATGCTTGTAAGAGCATATAATCTGAAAAGCAAAGTAACAGGACCAGTTCCTACAAAATTCGCTGATTTAGAGAATCATTGGGGTAAAGAAGAAGTTAATATTTTAGTAGAATTAAAACTTTCTTTAGGTACAGAGGATGGCTGGAAACCGAATGATTCTATTACGCGTGAACAAGCAGCTCAACTTACTGCGCAAACAGATAAATTTAGCAAGAATAGTGATCGTCCAGTAGAAACAAAGAAAATGTACATAGATAGAAAATTCATTACATATCACGCACCATCATTAAGTTCTGGGATTAGTGCAAATCAGCATAATCCACAAATGGTTGAAATTAAAGAAGAGCGAGATGGATGGATTAAAATTGCAACAAGTAACGGTGATAAATGGACACCTTTAGTAGAGAAAACAGAAGTTATTAATGAAGGATTCACTACTTATGCAGAAGCTTCTTCTTCGTCAAAAGTAATGGGAACACATAACGCACAGCAAGTAACTGTTATTGAAGAGAACGGCAGCTGGATTCGTATCCGCATGGGCGCTGGTTTCCAATGGGTTAATAAAAATCAATTAAATCCAGTGAAGCAAGGTAACTTCTTAGAAGGAAAAGCGATTATCATTGATCCAGGTCATGGTGGAGTTGATCCAGGGCATTCTGGTGTGAAAATGGATGAAAGTGCTATTGTATTAGATACATCTTTACGTGTACAAAAACTATTTGAACAAAAGACACCATTTACTGTTTTATTAACACGTAATGATGATACGCGTCCGGGAAATACTCCTGGTGAATCTTTGAAAAAACGTGTAGAATTTGCACAAGAAAATAAAGGTGATATTTTCGTAAGTATTCATGCAAACGGGTTTAATGAACAAGTAGAAGGAACAGAAACGTTCTACTACAGATCGGCAACAAATCCAAATTCAGAAGAAAGCCGTGTACTAGCAGAAAAAGTACAAAAACGTTTAGTACAAGCACTTCAATCAAATGATAGAGGTGTAAAGACAGAAAACTTCTATGTAGTGAAATACAATACAATGCCTGCTATTTTAGCTGAACTAGGTTTCATCGATGCTAAAGGTGAAGGTGAAAAACTAGCCACTGAAGAATGGAGACAACGTGCAGCGGAAGCTATTTATCAAGGTATTTTAGATTACTATGAAGAAATGGGTAACAACGTGTCTTCTTTCCGTTAATAAATAATAAGAGATTGCCATTGGCAGTCTCTTTTATTTATTAACGTTTCTCTTTATTTCCGGCATATGATATCATTTAATTTTATATACAAAAGAAAAGTATTTGAGTAATTGTAATCATAACAATTTTAAACGATAGAGGATGATAATAGATTGAATAATCATAGTAAAACACCTGCCTGTATATATACGTATGCATTTCGTGAGGAGGAGCGTGCTTTATGTTACTTGGAAATGCGCTCGTTCTTTGGAATGGAGTCCCACGTTAATATTTTAAAAAGTGATGTCAAGATTGACCCGAGTAGAAGTGCGTTTATGAAAGAGCGCGTTGAGGTTATGTATGAAGGGGACGACTTAGAAAGCATTTTAAAACAAGTGGAACAAATTGATTTGGCGGGAGCGACATTTAAAGTTATCTTCGTTAAAATCAATGACCTCGTTGGGGAGAATAAAATTGAATATGGAGAAAGACGTCTTATTGAACGAGACCTTGGCATGCATATTGAAGGAGAAGCGGATGTTCGTAATCCAGAGCGTGTATTCGGGATTGTTCCTCTTGGAGGACGCTGGTACTTTGGGCACTATGTAGAAAGCGAACCAGTTTGGTATCATCACATAAAAAAACCGCATAGTTATTCGACATCTCTTAGCACACGTGTTGCGAGATCAGTTGCAAATATCGCTGTACCAAATCCAGAGGGAGTACGAGCAATTGACCCGTGCTGCGGTATTGGAACAGTAGTAGTAGAAGCACTTTCTATGGGGATTAACATCGTTGGTAGAGATATAAATCCACTTGTAGTTCTTGGAACAAGAAAAAATATCGCACATTTCGGATTTGAAGGAACAGTAACAAAAGGACCAATCGAGGAAATTACTGAGAACTACGACGTTGCCATTATCGATATGCCGTACGACCTATTTACGCATGCCACACCAGAAGACCAGCTCTCCATTCTTTCAAGTGCGCGCCGCATCGCTAAAAAGGTAGTCGTTGTAACGATGGAGACAATGGACGACATGATCCATGAAGCAGGATTTGAAATTACAGATCGCTGTATTACAAGAAAAGGATCATTTACTAGACAAATTCTTGTTTGTGAATAAGAAAGGAAGGTCACCCGTTTGGGTGACCTTTTTAGTGTAGTTTGATGTGTGATTGGTTGGTGGTGTAGATAGATGAATTAGCGGAATTTGTCGGTAAGTCGATATTCCATGGCGAATCGCTGATAAATTTAAAAAATTGCCGATATATTGTGTTGAATCGCTGATATATTCCGAGAATCGTCGATATTGTTACATTAGAATGTTACTGTTCTTTTAATTTTTCTTGTTGTGCGATTAATAAATTGCGTAATACGTGTCCGCGGTAACTTTCTAATTTTCGTCCTTCATGATAGCGTACGCCTAATTTTTTTAGTTCAGCTACGTACCAGCCCTTTGTTCCGTAATACATGGGATCACTTCCTTTTTGCTTTTGAACAGTATATGTTGGGGGGCGAAGTAACTTTACATTGAAAATAATAATGGTAAAAGGAATCCTACATGTGTGTACGAGAGGAATTGCAAAGTTATCGAGGTGTTTTATAACGTAACGTCCAAGCCGTGTATAAAAAAGTAGACAGTTGTATATGAATTTGTTGAAAAAAGAATACACATTACTGAGGGGATTTGAAAAAAAGTAATGCTATACGATTTGGCATGATATTTGCGTTGGAAATAGTATCAACGTATAGGGGAGAGATAGAAATGAAGGTTAGTAAAATATATACAACGATTGATGCACACGTAGCTGGGGAGCCGCTTCGAATTATTACGGGCGGAGTGCCAGAAATAAAAGGGGAAACGCAGCTGGAAAGACGCGCATACTGTATGGAACATTTGGATTACCTTCGTGAAATTCTGATGTATGAACCGAGAGGGCATCACGGAATGTACGGTTGTATCATTACACCGCCAGCAAGTGCCCACGCTGATTTTGGCGTATTATTTATGCACAATGAAGGCTGGAGTACGATGTGTGGTCATGGCATTATTGCTGTCATTACAGTTGGAATTGAAACAGGCATGTTTGAAGTAAAGGGTGAAAAACAAAAGTTCATTATTGATAGCCCAGCCGGAGAAGTTATTGCGTATGCAAAATATAACGGGAGTGAAGTAGAATCTGTATCATTTGAAAATGTTCCTTCCTTTGTATACAAAAAAGACGTTCCTATTAAAATAGATAACTATGAATTTCAAGTAGATATCGCGTTTGGAGGAGCATTTTACGCTGTTGTAGACTGTAAAGAATTTGGTTTGAAAGTTGATTTTAAAGACTTGCCCGCTATTCAAACGTGGGGAAGTAAAATTAAACATTATATAGAGAGCAAAATGGAAGTGAAACATCCAATTGAAGAAGATTTGAAAGGAATATACGGCGTTATTTTTTCAGATGAACCGAAAGAAAAAGGTGCTACACTACGAAATGTAACAATTTTTGCTGATGGGCAAGTAGATCGTTCTCCTTGCGGTACAGGAACTTCAGCGAGAATCGCAACTCTTTTTGAAAAAGATGCCTTACAAAAGGAAGAAATTTTCGTCCACGAATGCATTACTGACGGGAAATTCGAGGGAGAAGTATTGTCGGTAACAGCAGTAGGTACATATGAAGCTGTCGTTCCGAAAGTAACGGGGCATGCATTTATTACAGGGTTTCATCAGTTCGTTGTAGATCCGAGAGATGATTTGAACCGAGGGTTTTTGATAGGATAAAGTGAAACTTTAATCAGTGGAGGGGTTCCCCACTGATTATTAGTTGAACCAATCGGGTTTTTACGGGCAGTTGATCTCCCGTGTAACTTCTTTGTCCAACCGAATTTTTAGATGGGAGTCTTACTGCCCGTTAATACGGGATAGAAGAAGGGGGTGGAAAGATATGCTAGTCATAAGCGCAAACGAACAAAGAAACTTAGTAAATATGAATGAGGTTATTGAATACGCGGCGCTTGCTTTAAAAGAATTTTCCGCAGAAAGAACGATTACACCAATAAGAGGCTCGTTACCATTTGCGAATGAGCAAAATACGGCATTAATTATGCCTTCAGTAGCGGAAGGGCTTGAGGCACTTGGAGTAAAAATAGTAACGGTAGTCCCGCAAAATAAACAGATAGGAAAGAAAACAATCAATGGGATTGTGATGCTATCAGACTTTCAAACGGGAGAACCGCTTGCACTTTTAGAAGGATCGTACTTAACGATGATCCGAACGGGCGCCTTATCAGGAGTAGCGACAAAATATTTAGCTCGTCATAACGCAAAAACTTTATGCATTATCGGAACGGGTGAACAAGCGAAGGGAATGGCCGAAGCAATATTTGCGGTTAGAGATATCGAAAAAGTCATTTTATACAATCGCACAGAAGAAAAAGCGTATGCATTTGCGCAATATATACAAGAGAAATTTGGTAAACCGGCTTACGTTTACAGGGATCCAAATGAAGCAATACGTGAAGCAGACATCATCGTCACAACTACGAATGCATCCACACCAGTCTTCTCAGAAACACTACAAAAAGGCGTCCACGTAAACGCCGTCGGCTCATTCAGACCGAGCATGCAAGAACTACCATCTCACGCCATCACAAGCGCAAACAAAGTAGCAGTCGAATCAAAAGAAGCAGCACTAGACGAAACAGGAGACCTTCAAGTTCCGATAAAAGAAGGTCTATTCAAAGCAAACGCCATTCACGCTGAACTTGGTCAAATTATAAGCAAAGAAAAAGCTGGACGCGAAAATGATGAAGAGATTACTATTTTCAAATCAGTTGGTTTAGCGGTAGTAGATATTATCGTTGCGAAGTATTTGTATGAGAAAGCGTTGGAGCACGGAGTAGGGAATAAGATTGAGTTTTGAGACTGCCTTTTGGTGGTCTTTTTAATTTGGGTTATAAGTTATTCTATTTGGTGCTTCGTATATTTTTGTGTATGAAAGTGTATTGAGATTGTGGTGTTCTTTTTGTTTGTAATGCGCTTTTGCATCTCAAATGTAATGCAAAAGCTAGTGTTAAAGAGCAGTCACAAATAGTTGTTGAAATCCTGGGAAAGGGGGAGCTTGAATGATAAGAAAGCAGCCGACTTTTATACAAAGAGTCGGCTGTTTTTCTGTTTATTTAATAATCTAAAGATACACATCTAAAAAAATATAAGATATTTATGTTCAAAATACCTTGGTAATTGATTAGAAAATGAGTTTGGGAAATAGATTAATTTTATTTAGAGAAGAAGAACTTAGAAAAACATCTAATCATATTATTAATTTGAATAAAAATTTTAATATATGTCAGTATTGGTTTCTATTGGAGTTGTCTTTGTTTGTCCCTTATTTTCTAATTGAAGAATAAGGGGGGACAAAGTTTTATGAAGGAGTAAATTTAGACGCCACGTATGCAGCTTTTTTTACCATTCTCGCCATTCTTCTGTTATGTCTTCTTCAGATTCTAGACCAGCTATTCGTGCTGCTGTATCGATAAATTCATAGAGATCTTCTCTTTCCATTGTTTCGATAAAATGGTCATGTTCGATATTTAATTCATTTAATTTAATAACTACCTCTTTAACAACTTGCATTACTTCGACTTCGGTTGGATTCTCTCCTAATCGCTGTAAATTGTTAATGTAAGTGTCAAGAACTGTATTTGTTGCACTTATATTTTCTTCAGTAAAAAATTCCCCATCTTCATCATACTCAACCCATGAGGTTGTTGGTTTGTTTTTTTTCAATTCATCAAATGTCATGATAACCTCCTAAATGTGTTTTTTGTCTTTAATCCCATTCTACATTTTCGATCATATATAACAATCATTTTAGAGTTTTTTTGTAAGCTACTAGTTTTTTTACTCATTTTACGAGGTAACCTATTCGTGGTCTTTTTATTTTATCATCCTTATAAATATATTTTATGGCAAGAATGCATTAGTAGATTGCAAACTTTCCACATTTACAAAAAAGTTTGACTTTACATACAGGTAGTGGTAATTTAAAACTTATAAGAAAACTCGGGATTAATTCCGAGTTTTCTTATGGGTATAACTAGTTTGAGGGGGCCGAAAGATGAAACAGAAGTTATTTGCATTACCATTTGTTCTAATACTACTTATTGCATTAGCGGCTTGTTCTGGGGAAAAAGATTCTTCAAAGCAAGCGGGCACTAGTAAATCAGGGACTCCGAAAGACGGAGGGGCGTTAACGATTGGTGTTAGCGATAATCCAGATACGATGAATCCGCTTTATGCGAATGATCGTGTGTCATTAACTGTGCAGCAAGCTTTATATGCGCCGCTATATCATATGGAAGACGGTAAGAAAAAGTTTGTTCTTGCTGAGAGCTTTACGCCTTCAGAAGATCAATTAACGTGGACGTTGAAGTTAAAAGATAATTTGAAATGGCATGATGGTAAGAAAATTACATCAGACGATATAGCATTTACATTCCAATCTATTTTAGATGAGAAGCAAAATAGCTCAAGTCGTGAAAACTTTATTTTTAAAGGAAAGCCGCTTGAGGTGAAAAAGGTAGATGAGTTAACAACTCAATTCGTTTTACCACAAGTAAGCGCATCTTTCGAAGGTGTGATGAATGATTTCTTCCCAATTCCGAAACATGTATTTGAAGGGGAAGCAGATTTAGCGAAGAGTAAGAAAAACTTACAGCCTGTAGGATCAGGGCCGTTTAAGTTTAAAGAGTATAAATCAGATGAGTATGTTGCATTAGATCGATTTGATGATTATGTAGGTGGGAAAGCTAAGTTAGACTCTATCGTATACCGCGTTGTAAAAGACCGTAATACAGCAAATGTTTCACTGCAAAATGGTCAAATCAATATGAAGATGATTGAGCCGCAAGACTTTAAGAAGCTAGATAGCACTGGGAACTTCTCAATGGTGACATTCCCTGAAGGTAGATTATTCTACTTATCTTATAACATGAATACTGATCTTATGAAGAAAAAAGAAGTGCGCCAAGCGATTGCACATGCGTTAGATAAGAAAGAAATGATTAACTCAGCATTCGTTTCAGGTGAATTTGCAGAACCAGCAAATTCAATCTTAACGCCAGACGCTATGTATTATGCGAAAGATATTAAAGACTATAAGTATGATAAAAAAGAAGCGAAAGATTTATTAGCAAAAGCAGGCGTGAAAGATAAAGAAAAAGTACGCGTGATGTATGTAACGAATAATAAAATTATGGAAAGCTTAGCGCTTTATACACAACAAAAATTAAAAGAAGTTGGTTTAGAGGTTGAACTAAATGCATTAGATGCTAGTGCGGCAAGTGAAAAAGGCTTAGATAAAGAGAATAAAGAATATGACATTACATTTGGTGGTTACATTATGGGACCTGAGCCAGATTCATATAAGAGCTTATTCTTAAGTAATGCAGAATACAACTATGCACGTTATAAAAACGCTGACTTCGATAAGTTATGGGAAGAAGCTGCAGTTGAAACGGATAAAACAAAACGTGCAGAGCTATACCATAAAATTCAAGAAACAGCTCGAGAAGACTTACCTTATCTACCAATCGCATATCCAAAAGCAGTTATTGCAGTAGATAAAAAGTTTGATGGATTAAAAGAAGCAAAAGCAATTCCTGTCACAATGTTTGAAGATCTATCTAAGATTTATGAAGTGAAATAAGAAACAATAAAGAAGCTGGTGGAAATCAGCTTCTTTAGCTTGAGGGGGGAAGTTTGTGTATAAAGTAATTGCGAAGAGGTTTTTAAATGCAATTCCGCTTTTATTTGTTATTTCTATTATTTCTTTTCTATTAATAAAACTAGCACCGGGGGATCCCGTTCGAAACTTTGTTACGCCAAATATGAGTCCAATTGATGTGGAGCGTATTCGCAAAAGTTTAGGACTAGATCAACCAATTTACGTGCAATATTTTTTATGGTTAAAAAACATTTTAACAGGAAACTTTGGTTACTCACTTCAAAATCATCGTCCTGTTTTAAATCTTATCGCAGAAAGATTACCCGCAACAATTGGATTAATGGGATCATCTTTACTCGTCTCATTCGTAATCGCAATACCACTTGGACTATTTACAGGTGTGAAAAAGAATTCATTCTTTGACCGCATTGTAAACTTTATTTCATACGTTGGTATTTCTATGCCGGTTTTCTGGTTTGCACTACTGTTAGTCTACTTATTCTCTTTAAAATTGAACCTACTTCCGAGTATGGGTATGCGCACCGTAGGTAAAGATTCTGTCTGGGATATTGTGCAACACGGCATTTTACCTTGTATGGTGTTAGCGTTCCAAAACGTATCTGTTTATATGAGATATATTCGTTCAAGTACGATTCAGCAATTAGAAGAAGAATATGTACAAATTCAATATGCGTATGGTGCTTCAAAGAAAACAGTGTTATTTAATCACGTACTTCGAAATGTATTAATACCGATCATTACAATTTTCGGATTATCGATTCCAAGTTTAGTAGGCGGAGCGTTTATTACGGAAACAGTATTTTCATGGCCGGGTCTTGGTTCACTTGGGGTAAATGCTATTTTTAGATTTGATTATCCGATTATCATGGCAATTACATTACTATCATCATTCATGTTAATTCTCGGTAACTTAATTGCTGATATTTTATATGGCGTAGTAGATCCGCGCATTCGAATGAGGGGGTGATTTGGAATGAATAATAGGAGATTTCAAACGATAAAACATAGCTTTACGAAAAATAAGTTTGTTGCAATGGGAGTTATTATACTTGCGGTTTTAACGGTCGCATCAATTTTCGCATTCGTATCGCCGTACGATCCTAGCAAAATGTCGATTCCAGATCGCTTACAAGAACCAAGTATGAGTCATCCTTTCGGAACGGATGATTACGGAAGGGATTACTTAACGAGAGCGTTATATGGCGGACGAGTTTCACTTGCGGTCGGTTTCCTTGCGATGGTTGTTTCTATTACAATCGGTACTGCAGTTGGAACAATTAGCGGATATTTTGGCGGAAAGTTAGACAACTTTTTAATGCGAGTTGTTGAAGTACTGATGTCAATTCCATCATTCTTTTTAATGCTACTATTAAATGCGTATTTAAAACCAGGAATTACGACGCTAGTTCTTATTATCGGATTACTAACATGGATGGACACCGCCCGTATTGTAAGGGCAGAAACGTTATCTGTAAAAGAGCGTGAGTACGTTTTATACGCAAAAGTATCAGGACAAAAATCACTTATGATTATTGTAAGACATATCATTCCTAACATTTTATCAACCATTATTATCGCCGCGACATTAACGATTGCGACATCGATTTTAATGGAATCATCACTTAGTTTCTTAGGTTTAGGTATTAGAGAACCAGATTCTTCTTGGGGCAGCATGCTAAACAATGCGCAAGGATATATTGATGAAGCTTGGTATTTAACACTCTTCCCAGGATCCCTTATCCTTTTAACGGTACTTAGTTTTAACGTAATTGGTGAAGCATTGAAGAAAGCTTTCGCACCAAAAGGAGCCGGACATGAAAACTAAAGTGTTAAGTGAAAGGAGTGAGAAGCGTGTCTGAAAAACTACTAGAAGTGAAAAATTTAAAGACTTCTTTTTTCATAGAAAGTGGCGAAGTTGAAGCGGTTCGCGGCGTTACATTTCGCTTAAATAAAGGAGAAGTAGTCGGTATCGTTGGGGAATCTGGAAGCGGAAAGAGTGTAATGGCGAAGTCTGTTATGTCTCTCGTTACATCACCAGGAAAAGTGAAAGAAGGGGAAATCCTTTTTCATAATGAAAACATACTTTCTAAATCTGAAAAAGAATTGCGCTCTATTAGAGGAAATCAAATTTCACTTATCTCTCAAGACCCAATGTCAGCGCTAAATCCAGTCGTAAAAATTGGGAAACAAATGACGGAAGTAATTATACGTCATCAAAAAGTGAAAAAGAAAGAAGCAGAGCAAATCGCGATTAACTTGTTAAAACAAGTCGGCCTTTCGTCACCAGAAGAAAGGGTAAAACAATATCCGCATGAACTAAGCGGTGGTATGAAGCAGCGGGTTATGATCGCAATGGCGATGTCTTGTAACCCAGACCTTCTTATTGCTGACGAACCGACGACTGCACTTGATGTAACGATACAAGCACAAATACTAGATTTAATGAAAAACTTAAAGAACGAAACGAATATGGCGTTACTTCTTATTACGCATGACTTAGGAATCGTCGCGCAAAACTGTACGCGCGTTATCGTTATGTACGGCGGGCTTATTATGGAAGAAGGACCTGTACTTGATATTTTCCAATCGCCGAATCATCCATATACGAAAGGGCTATTAAACTCTTTGCCAAAAATAGCGAACGGCGTAAAAGAAAGACTCGCTCCTATTCAAGGTGTAACACCAAACTTATTAAACCCGCCACAAGGTTGCCCATTCGCAGAGCGTTGCCCACATAAAATGGACATTTGTGAAAAAGAACGTCCGCCCTATTTTGAAATCGGAAACGAAAGACGTTCCATGTGCTGGTTAAACGATAAGACAGTAGGTGATTCACATGCATGAAGAAAACTTAATTGAAGTTCGGAACTTAAAAAAGTATTTTCCTATTAAAAAAGGACTATTTGGCAGGAAAACAGAGCAATTAAAAGCAGTCGATGACCTTAGCTTCACCATTAAAAAAGGTGAAACATTCGGATTAGTAGGAGAATCAGGTTGCGGAAAATCAACGACAGGAAGAAGCATCATTCGTTTACACGATGTCACTTCAGGTAACGTTTTATTCGACGGAAAAGATATCGCAAGTTTAAAAGAAAGTGAACTAAAAGAATATAGAAAACGAATGCAAATTATTTTCCAAGATCCATACGCATCATTAAACCCGGCAATGAATGTATTCCAAATTATTAGCGAGCCAATGAATATTCACGGATCTTATGAAAAAGAAGAACAAAAAGAAATCATTTTAGACCTTCTGAAAAAAGTAGGCCTAAAAGAAGAACACTTATACCGCTATCCGCACGAATTTAGCGGAGGTCAAAGACAGCGCATCAGCATCGCGCGTGCACTATCTGTAAAACCAGACTTTATCCTATGTGACGAACCAATCTCAGCACTCGATGTCTCAGTCCAAGCACAAGTCGTAAACATGCTGCAAGACATCCAAGAAGAAACAGGAGTCACATACTTATTCATCGCACATGACCTATCGATGGTAAGGCACATATCAGACCGAATCGGAGTCATGTACTTAGGAAACATAGTAGAAATTGCCGATAGTGAAGACCTATACACAAAACCGGCACATCCATACACACAAGCACTACTCTCATCTATGCCAGAACCAGATCCAACAAACACAGGCAAAGAACGGATCATCCTAGAGGGAGAAGTACCAAGCCCACTAAACTCACCATCCGGCTGCAAATTCAGAACGCGCTGCAAATTCGCCACTGAAAAATGCGCACAGGAAGTACCGAAGATGGTTGAGATTGCGAAGGGGCATCAGGTGGCTTGTCATTTGTTTTAGATTTGAGGAAAAGCATTGGGGGGACCTGGTGCTTTTTTCTTTTGTGCTGAGGTGAGGGATTGGTTGTTAGTTTAGGAGATAACACGCTCGAAATTTGTCGGTAAATCGATATGTTGTGTCGAAACGTTGATATATTCGGAGTTACGATCGATATAATCGAATAATCGTTGATATATTTTTTTAAAGAGTGGGATTGGTTGTAGATTAATGTAGAAATTTAATGTTTTCGAAAAAAAGAATTGACTTCTATATTAGTTGTAACTAAAATAGTTACATAAAGATGTAATCAATTTAGTTACAACTAATATCTGCTGAAAATATGATTTATATATTTAATTAAGGATGGTGGTCCATACGTTGCCACCCGGTGTAGAAAGTTACTAACACATTCAAATCAATGCATATTCTAAGCTTTAGTATTTTCTGTTACGGGGCAATAAGTTGCAATGTTATCTTTTGTTAAAAACCTTGGTGGATCTTTCTTTGGAAATATTAGTTTTGGGGAAATATAGTAAGGTATCTAAAAAAGAACAAGGTATAAAAAGATGTACTTATATAAATCAAAAATTTAGTTGAGCTGGATAATAAAAAAAAGGTAGGAGATTTAAATGGAGACGAAACAAGATAACCTTATTTACGTATGGGATGCATATTGTGGATGGTGCTATGGTTTTTCAGAAAGTATTAAAGGATTTTACAAAAACCACACTGAAGTGCCATTAACGGTTTTATGTGGAGGGTTATTTTTAGATAATTTACCAATGAAAAACTTCTCATATATAGAAGAAGGAAATAAAAGAATTAATCAACTTACAGGTGCTGAATTTGGTCCTTCATATCAAAAATTGGTGGAGGAAGGGACTTTTAAAATGAATTCGAAAGATGCTGCAATTGGTTTTTCAGCTTTACGCTCATTAGCGCCAGACCGTTTATTAGAATTCACTTCGGCTATGCAAAAAGCGTTTTATTATGAGGGCCAAAGTCTGAGTGATCCTGAAACATATCGCAAAATTGCAATCGAGCATGGTTTGGACCCTGAACAAGTATTAGAACGTTTAAACGCTCAAGAAACAATAATAGATGTCCAAAATGATTTCAATAAAGTTCGACAGCTTGGTGTTAATAGCTATCCTTCCTTACTTTTACAAAAGGATAATCAAATTATTCCTATTGGTGGTGGCGTAATGACGCCAGATAAAATTGAAGCGCGTTTTAAAAATTTATATTAAGAAAATTTAGGATATAGTAGCAAACATGTTATCTTAGGCCACCTGACATTCATCTCCGGAATATTCGCCAGTACTATTACACTTTCAGATGAATGGGGGTGGGAGATTTTATCGGAACAAGATAAAAATATGATAATTAGTTAATAACTTTAACAAAAGGAGAATAACATACTATGTTTAAAACAATCGATACAAATCAAAAAGATGTGAAATTAACGGTGTTTAGTTCGGACGAAAAAAGCTTTATGGTCACAGCAACATTAGTTGAGAAAGCAGGACATGCATTTTTAATAAACTCAAAATTTACTCAATCTGATTCGAAAGAAATTGTAGAGTATTTGAAAAAAAACAACTTATCTCTAGATAAAATCTTTATTATTCATGGGGATCCAGACTACTACTTTGGATTAGAGAGCATTAAAGCCGTTTACCCAGAAGCTATAGCGTATGCAACAGAGCCTACTGTTGAACATATCGTTCATTCTGTCTTAGGAAAATTAAAAGTTTGGAAAGACGCCCTTGGAGAAAATGCACCAAGTAACGTGGTATTACCTCAAGTGTTTAAAGAAAAAGCGATTGATTTTCAGGGGTTAACATTTGAACTAGTAGGCTTAGATCATTACAGAACTAGCCTATTTAATAAAGAACTAAAAGTATTAATTGGTGGTATTGATGTATTTAACGAAATACATGTATTCTTAGCGGATACTAGCTCAAAAGCGGCTATGGAGGCGTGGATTGAGAACTTGAAAGTATTACAAGCATTACATGCTGACATAATTGTACCTAGCCATGGATCAATCGAAAAATCCCTAAATAATCAAGCACTTACTGCGACAATGGATTATCTAAGAACTGCGATTCAAGCTTCTGAGGAAAGTGGAACTTCAAAAGATTTTGTGGCAAAACTTGAAGCAGCATATCCAGGCTATGCAAATAAAGGTGTATTAGAATTAAGTGCAAAAGTTGTAACAAAAGAAATGCCTTGGGGTTAATGATATGAATAAATATCAAAAACTATTACATGAAACGTATGTGTTAACTGGCGAAGGGAAATTGGATGCGTTCAAAACGTATTTAAGTGAAAATGTATCTTGGACAGAAGCTGCTGGGTTTCCATATGCAGGTACTTATATAGGTCCAGATGAAGTAGTGAAAAACGTACATGAACGTCTTGGCACGGAATGGGATGACTATAGCGCTAAAGATGAAATTTATACTTTTAATAACGATATTGTTATCGTGTATGGAAAATATAGTGGAACATATAAAGCTACAGGGAAGTCATTTGTAGCAGATTTTTGTCACCTTTATGAGTTTGATGAGAACGATAAGGTTAAGAAGTTTATTCAAATTGTGGACAGTGCAACTGTTAATGAGGTATTAAGTTAGAGTTAATCGTTTCTAGTATGCCTTGTATAGGGGGAGGATAAATGAAATTCCTAACATTACCCCTGACATTACATTTTGGGGAAGGTTTCTCCTTCTTCAAACTTTTTATAGAAGAAAACTTATTTAAGTAGAAGAGGTAGGTATATATGAAATTAGAGAAAAGTTTAATCATAACAATTATTTCTGTATTTATTTTAGGAGTAGTTTCGACTTTGGTATATCAAGCTTCCACCGGTAATAACAAAGGAAACTCAATAAAGAGCGAGAATGTTGCTTCTGTATCAAAAGAAGTGAAAGAAAATGAAAAGAATAAAAAGATGGTAGTTGATTTCTATAATGAAGTTTTTAACAAACATAATATCGATATTATCCCTAAATATGTTAGCGAAGATTATAAGCAACATAATCCTTTTGTTGCTGATGGACGAAAAGCCTTCATGGATTTCTTTAAGGAGGATTTTGTTAAAAATCCTAATTCCTCTGCAGAGATTAAACGTGTAGTAGCTGAAGGGGATACAGTTGCTCTTCATGTACACTCTCGTACTAATTCTCAAGATAAGGGAGTTGCTATAGTGGATATATTTCGTATCAAGGATGGAAAGATTGTCGAACACTGGGATGTAATTCAAGAGATTCCAAGTGAAGCAGCTAATGATAATACGATGTTTTAGATAGAAGATATATTTAATAATTGTCTAATTGATAGTGCTGTATAGAATTTAGAAATTTAGATAAGTAAAGGAGATGTCCTAGTACCATGCCTGGGACATCTCCTTTTTGTTTTAACGAGATTTAATTTATTGTTACTTGTATTTTTTTATGTACTACTATTCGATTACACATCATTTCAGGCGGTTTTCTTTTATCCCGCATTAATGGGCAGTAAGATCCCCACCTCTTTTAATTCTTCAATTAATAAAAAGTTTGCTTTCAAATTAGAAAGGGTTAGTCCCTCGCACCCAAAAACAAAGGGGAACTTAATTATTCAAATTCATATAAAGTTTCAATCTTGTCTAAGCATCCATTAGGATATACAATTGATTATCTATTTTTCTTTACATAATCTCCAGATGCAGTCCATATCAACTATAGATTCTTGTCTTATGCTAAATGTAATCAAAAAGCAAGTAGATAAAGATAATGACTAAAACATTAACTCTAGATACTTTTTTG
>NZ_JBQENW010000010.1:167676-187463 GCF_052044835.1 Bacillus sp. 22475
AATGGTAATAATAAAGCCTACGGTAATGTACGAGATAAACAAAGTAATAAAAAATATAAGGTTAATATTGATTGGGTAGAGAATCAGGGGTGGAAACCAGCATCTGTACAAGTGGTAAAATAAATAATAGAAATGTAATTATGTGCTTAAAAGTTTACTTTTGTAAAAACTCAAAAAAGAGTCCGTATTAATCGGGACTCTTTTTATTATGTTGACAGCAATAATTACTTGGACTCATTTGTTAGATGCTGATGCGGACAAACTTGGAAGTCTATTAAAAAAATAATCTATGCGTCTACTGTATGTAGGTAAATAAACCTCACGTTCAAAAACAAAAGGTAACTCAATTATCAAACTCATATAAAGTTTCAATCTTGTCTAAATACCCATTAGGATATGCAACTGATTATCCATTTTTCTATACATAATCTCCAGATACAGTCCATATCAACTATAGATTCTTGTCTTATGCTAAATGTAATCAAAAAGCAAGTAGATAAAGATAATGACTAAAACATTAACTCTAGATACTTTTTTGATGAATATTACAAATAAACAGGAGGTAATGAAAAATGATAAAAACATTATTAGCAGGGACACTTTTAAGTACAGGATTATTAGCGGGAGGTGCAGGAGGTGCAGAAGATGTAAAAATAGATGAAAAATTACATGTTGTTGCAGATAAAAGCGGAAATATGACACATAAAGAAATTAATAAAAGTGAAATTCCAAAAGATGCAGAACAAGCACAAGCACAACCAATAGGGGATGCAAAAACAGGTAAAAAAGAAGGAACATCCGTCAAAGATAAGATGCAAGTGGCTGTTGCAGATAAAGATGGAAATATAACGTATAAAGAAATTGATAAAAGTGAAATTCCCAAAAATGCAGTACCAGCAACTCCTAAAGAAGATGTAAAATAAGATAATTAAATTCAGAAATCTAATAAAAAAGGACTGGGCATAGATTGCCCGGTTCTTTTTTGTTTTATGGGTGTTTTTGCCCATCGCCTCGAAAAGGGGGAATAAGAAAAACATAGCATGAAAAATCCTGATAAATAAGGGTTTTGAGTTGCTATTGAAATGTATATTTCAAAACATATACCTTTTCATGTTTATAAACAAAAAGATTGGATATATGATTCAAATGGTGGAGAGTCTATTCACGAATATCCGATAAATAAAGAAAATTACGCGCTAATGGGATTAGAATTTAAGCTATTAGATAAAGCAATGATTGATAAGAACCCAGAAAATATTAATTAGGCATTATATGATTGGACAATTGTACGTAACTATCGCTATAAAAAATGGCCACAACTGATTGGAGAAACAAAAGCTGAAGCAATAGAGGGTTCAGCACGATATCTAGAATATTGTTATAGTAACTTAACTGGTGGAATCTTATAGTACTTGCAAAGAAAGAGAAGCCATATCAGGTTATTTTTATGGAGGCGTTCAACTTTATTGCTAATGGACAGGCAGAATCTCCATTGTTATTTGGAACGTATCCTTTATGTTAAGATCCAAATAAGAAGTTCGTTTTTTCTAATAATTAATATTTATACAAATTTCATAATTAATATGCACTAATGGTTTTAAATTTCATTAATGTATTCCTTTTCATCTGAATGAATTATTTATTGCAACAGGTTTCCCATCCAAAATAAGATGTTCTAACAAAGGACAATATAAGTATCTTTATAATGATTTTCCAATATAATCAATGTGTTTACGGAAGGAACTCTGTGTTATTTTTGCTTTTTTACTAACTAATACAGCTTCAAACAAAGGACACAATTGCTACATACTAAGTGTAATTTATTACCCATTCAAAATTCTGTCTATTCAATCTTTCTAAAAATAAAAAAAGATTAAGCTTATAAATATACAAGTTATAATAAGGGCGTCGAGACATAATTCAATACCTCTAGAGAAAATAACAAATCTTGTTTTGGGTTTAAAAATTCTAAAGACCTTGCCAGTAATTTTCTAAAATTGGACATACTGACATGATTACTATGCGGAGGGTAGTGGATTAGAAGGGAAGTTTATTCAACTCAATAAAGAAAGCGCTATCAAACAAAACTTGTTTTGAATCGATCATTCTAATAACTTAGATTTAACTACAGCTAAAAATAATAAATTATGGGGGTGCTTATATGAACATGAATGTAGCATCTATTAAAGAAAAAAAGATTGTTAAATACAAAAGTTGTTTTGATGTGATTGGGCCCATAATGATAGGTCCTTCAAGTTCACATACTGCAGGTGCTTTGGCTATTGGAACAGTTGTTAATAGATTATTTCAAGGCCTTCCAAAAAAAGTTGTGGTAAAGTATTATGAATCATTTGCTGAAACCCATAAAGGTCACGGAACTGATTTTGCGATTATTGCTGGTATATTAGGCTTTGCTGCCGATGACAGCAAAGTGCCAGATGCTATTAAAATAGCAGAGTCTAAGGGAATTGACATTACCTTTATTGAAAAATCGGGTAATAGTCCTGTTGGTCATCCAAATACGGCAGATGTATATGTAGAGGATGAAAGTCGAAGTATTAGAGTGATGGGTATTTCGGTCGGTGGTGGGTTGATTGAAGTCAAACATGTTGAAATTGATGGATTTAGCTTAAATCTGCAGGGGCCATTGCCAGTTGTTATTGCGATTTCAGAAAGAGCTGACTTTGAATTTATTTTACGCAGGATCTTTAAACAATATGATGTGGAAATTAACAACTTTCATAGTTTGGAAGATAAAACAAAATATTTATATGCATTCGCTTTGGATTCGATATTGCCAGGTAATGTTCAGAAGGAATTAGGAGATTTAAGCAATATAGCTAATCTTATTATTCTTTAGTTACATTAAGGAGTGAAAAATATGTATATGGCCATAAAAGAGATTGTGGATGCAGCTAATAAAAGCCAAAAGCCAATTTATAAATTAGCAATCGAACAGGAAATCAAACAAACTAAAACTTCTTATGAAGAAGTTTGGAGTAAAATGGAAAGAAATTTAGCGACTATGCAACATGCAATAAATAAAAGTATCGAAGGCGACGGTGTATTTTCTCCAACCGGTTTAACCGGAGGGGATGCTGTAAAAATTAAAAACTATCGAGAAAATAGGAAAACTCTTTCTGGAGATTTGATGGTGTTAGGGATTCAAAGTGCTATCGGTGTTAATGAAGTAAATGCTGCATTAGGAGCTATTTGTGCGACTCCAACAGCAGGTGCGAGTGGGACGATTCCGGGAGTCTTATTTAGTATTAAAGATACATTGCAGTTAAGTCATGAAGATATGATTCATTTTCTATTCACTTCAGCGTTATTTGGAACGATAGTCGCAAACAACGCTTGTATTTCAGGGGCGTACGGAGGATGTCAAGCTGAAGTAGGAAGTGCCTCAGCGATGGCGGCTGCAGCTGCTGTAGAAGCTGCGGGTGGAACGCCACAGCAATCTTCTGAAGCTTTTTCGACCGCATTACAAAATTTACTCGGTTTAGTTTGTGATCCGGTCGCTGGTTTGGTAGAAATTCCTTGTGTAAAGAGAAACGCCATTGGAGCGACAAATGCTTTAGCAGCAGCAGACATCGCATTAGCCGGCGTAAACAATATCATCAATGCTGACGAAGTTATTGAAGCAATGTATAGGGTTGGAAGACAGATGCCCCGTGAGTTAAGAGAGACAGGTTTAGGCGGAATTGCGGCTACACCTACAGGGATTGTCATTAAAAATAAAATCTTTGGGGAGAAACAATCAAATCAATAAACAGCTATCGAGTATATTGTGAAATATTTAACAATATGTACTCTATAGTTCGCCTAAGGATGTCTGTATGTTGGGGGAATTATCAATAAAATATACTACTATATAATTAAAATATTTTGTAAGTGGTAAAAAACCTTCAGGTTGATGCTTCGCTAACTTTTTGATTTTGATTAATTTAGAAGAGGGATATTCGTTGTGGTGCACTATATAAGCAATTCATTTTTCAAGAACGGTCTATATTCCTATACCTTAAATAGAGAATTGAGAATAGGACATAAGGAGGAATTATTATATGAATGTGAATACTGCAAAAAACATAGAATTTCAAGCTGATAATACGGCAGTACAAAATGAGAATTATCTAGACCCTAAAAAGTGGCATAAACAGGATACTACCTGGGCATTGAGCCTTTTTGGAACAGCAATTGGAGCAGGGGTACTTTTTTTACCGATTAATGCAGGTTCAGGTGGTTTATTATCATTGCTGTTAATTACCATACTTGCCTATCCTGTTATGTATTATTCACATAGAGCGCTCGCTAAAATGATTTACGCTTCGAACTCTGCCGATGAGGGGATTACAGGTACTATAAGAGAGTATTTTGGAAATAAGGCAAGTATCATTTTTAACATTGTATATTTTGTCTCCATTTATACGATCGTGCTGATGTACTCGGTCGCACTTACAAATACCGCTAGTAGTTTTATCGTGCATCAATTGCACATGCCGGAGCCTCCAAGGGCCATTTTATCGCTTGTCTTAGTACTCGGTCTTATCGCTATACTAAATTTTGGTCAAGATATAACTGTAAAGATCATGAGCATGCTAGTGTATCCTTTTATAGCTTCTCTACTTTTTATCGCAATATCTTTGATTCCACAGTGGAATACGTCAATGCTTAGTTTTTCAAGTGTTTCTACTGCCTCAACAGGAACAGGATATTTAGGAACGATATGGATGATACTTCCAATTATCGTATTTTCGTTTAATCATTCGCCTATGATTTCATCATTTGTTGTGAAGCAGAGAGCTAGTTATGGAATAGACGCTACTGATGCCAAGTGTGCTCAAATACAAAAAGTTTGTTATATCATGACATTCGCTGTTGTTATGTTCTTTGTTTGGAGCAGTACTTTAAGTTTGACTCCAGATGATCTTAAGGTGGCAAAAGAACAGAACTTGTCAATCCTATCATACCTTGCTAATGAGCTTAATTCGCCAGTAATCACTATTGCAGCTCCTATGATTGCATTTGTGGCTATTACAAAGTCTTTCCTTGGCCATTATATAGGAGCGTATGAGGTAATGCGTGACATGATTATCAAGTCCGGTAAAAAACGTGGGAAAGATATAGGAGAAAAAACAGTTAAGACAATGATTCTTACTTTTGTTGTATTAACATGTTGGTATGTTGCTTATACAAATCCAAGTATTCTTGGAATCATTGATGCCCTTAGCGGTCCGCTAGTTGCTGCTATCTTATGTCTATTACCAATGTATGCAATTCGTAAAGTGCCTGTACTAGCTAAATATAGAGGTAAGATGAGCAATGTATTTGTCATTATAATAGGTATACTTACTTTACTAGCAAGTATTAAGTCACTATTCTAATCCACTATTGTTAGTATTGATGCAAAAATCGTGGGATATGAAAAAAGAAAGATTCTTGTCGGAACTGAATTCTATATGGTTAAACTAAAGAAATCATGGTTTTGGACAAACTCCTCACATTGGAGAGTTTGTCTTTTTTAATTATATACATAACTTTTATCATTTTAGCCAAGAAGACCCCTTCCTCAAGGAACGCGAAGTAAGTAGGTGGGAGATGAATTGGTTAAAATGATAAACTGGTGACCCAGTATGTAGAAGTAAAAAAGGGGGAAACTATTTTATAATTATCAATAATTTAGGGGGCGCCAAATGAAGCTTACTAAAGAAGTAACACTTGGGGATTACGTTCAATTTTCATATCGTAAAAATCCTAATTTGCAATTAATGGGATTTGTGGTGAATGTTTTACAAAATACAAATGTTGTAGATATCGCGGAAAGAGTGGATATTGAGGTAGATGATGTTAGGCAAGTTGTAAAGCATGGTTATTATAATAAAGTGGTTAATAAGCAAATAAAGAATAGTGTTTCATAAAAAAGTGCTCCTATATAAATTTAGGAGCACTTTTTATGGAGAGAATTTCCACAAAGAATTTTTTTGTCTGAGGTATACAATTTTCATATGAAAATACGTTTTGAAGATATTTTCTTATTTGTTAATTAATAATTTTTTCAATCTTTATAGCTGTTATGGATTTAAAATATTATTCATGAAAATTTCACATAATTTTATTAAAAAGAAAAATACTAATACTTGTTTTAATACTTTACTTCGAGTCATTAAAACAAATTTACTAACTACGAAACAAGGAGGCATCACTGTGGACATTCGTGAAGGATTAATTCCAACAGCTTTAGGTACAGCAGTGACCGCAGCAGGTTATGCTCTTAAACAAACTCGTGGAACTAATAAAATGATTGCAAATACAGTATTTGGTTTTGGTTTAGCTCACGTCGTTTTAGGTGTAATCGATCTTGTTGAACATCGTCGTTAGAACGAAAGGCAAGCATTGATATATGCTTGCCTTTTTGGTAGTGCATTTATTATTCATTTTTCAAAGTATATTTGTATGACGTAATCATTATCAATGAAATTGAATAGTTATACTACAGGGAAATTAGAAAGTAAAACTTTGAGCATTGAATTTTATGAAATGAGATGGTGATGGAATGGAATTTTCTTCTGAAAGTAATACGTATCATGCTGGTGACATTGTCTATATTTTTTATCGAAATCCTCATACTCAAGACGTAGCTAATATACAAGCTGCAGCAGTCGTAAATAATCCTGAAAGACCTACTGAATTAGCACTATTTCTTTACGAAACGTATTATCCACTAACAAATGAGATGGCTATATATGCTACCGAAGATGAAGCAAACCAAGCGTACACTTACTATTATGGTGATACTTCAGAGGGGATGTTGGAATGAATAAGCCATTTATGCCTAAGCTCGTATATTTTGAACCTAAAGCATTAGATTATCCTTTGGGAAAAGAGCTGTTTGAGAATTTTTCAAAGATGGATGTTGAAATTCGACATACTACTTCCCATAATCAAGTAAGAGATTTGCCAGGCGATAATGATTTTCAAAAGTATCGAGTAGCAAAATCTACGCTTGTTGTTGGTGTTAGAAAAACACTGAAATTTGATACTTCCAAGCCTTCAGCAGAGTATGCAATTCCTTTTGCAACGGGATGTATGGGGCATTGTCATTATTGTTATTTACAAACAACGATGGGAAGTAAGCCTTATATACGAACGTATGTAAATGTTGAAGAAATTTTAGATGCTGCTGATAAATACATGAAAGAGCGTGCACCTGAAGTAACAAGATTTGAAGCGTCGTGTACTTCAGATATTGTAGGAATCGATTATTTAACGCATACCCTTAAACGGGCCATTGAGCATTTTGGAGAATCTGAATATGGGAAATTGAGATTTGTTACGAAATTTCACCATGTAGATCATTTACTTAATGCTAAACATAATGGAAAAACAAGATTTCGCTTTAGTGTAAACGCTGATTATGTGATTAAAAACTTTGAACCAGGAACTTCTCCCTTAGCTAAACGAATTGAGGCAGCAGGAAAAGTAGCTAGAGCCGGATATCCTCTTGGTTTCATTGTAGCTCCTATTTACCTGCATGAAGGCTGGCAGGAAGGGTACTATCATATGTTTGAACGCCTAAATGCTGAATTACCTCTTGATGCACGGGATGATATTACATTTGAATTTATTCAACACCGTTTTACAAAGCCAGCTAAAAGGGTTATTGAAAAAAACTACCCGATGACAAAATTAGAATTAGATGAAGAGAAAAGAAGGTATAAATGGGGGAAATATGGAATCGGAAAATACATTTATCAAAAAGAAGAAGAAGAGGATATAAAAAACTATCTGTATTCCTATATGAAACAGTTCTTTCCTAATGCAAAACTAGAATATTTTACATAAAAGAAAAGAACAAAATTTATTACATCATCAATCTAAAAAATTACTCACTCAGAAAGTGATATTGGTCAACAATTCGCTAATAACTTATTTGAAAAATTTATATACGAAAGTCTTTTATGTAAAAATATGTTTCATTATGAGCTGAATCCCAACAGTTAAATAGAAAAATAAAGCGGTTGTATGAATATAAGTCCGGTATTGTACCGGGCGCATTCTTTTTAACGTTGCATCAATTCTTTTGTGAATATAATTATCTCAATCTCGCTTAAAATTTTCCGTATTCTCAAATTATTTGAATTGATAGTTTTTTAGTTATTCACATCTGTAATGTAGTCTTAGAAATTTCAGAAAATCACATTCATATATTCAATGTTTTCATTATAATATAAATCGATTTCTATTTTATAATTACAAACTATATTTCTTTAATTTGAATGGTGGCAGTACCTTTTAATAGAATTTCCTCCTTGGTTTAACAAATATTTTTTTGTAAATAATATATTTGTTAAACCATTAATTAAGGGGGACTAGTATGCCGCAGGATCGAAAAGAAGAAGTTCAAAACGATACATATGAAGGAAAAGAGATTATGCCAGATAATCCACAATATCTACCGCGTCATGTGCAAATGGAGCTGCCTCCCGAATTTTCTATAAATCCTCTGTTTGCCCGCAAAGGAGAATCAGTCGTTCCGCGATTTAACATGCCTGATGAAGGCATGTTACCAGAAACAGCGTATCAAATCGTCCATGATGAAATGACTCTAGATGGCAATGCACGCTTGAATCTTGCAACGTTCGTTAGCACCTGGATGGAGCCTACCGCAGAGCGGCTATATGCTAAATCATTTGATAAGAACATGATTGATAAGGACGAATATCCACAGACAGCTGAAATTGAGGAGCGGTGTGTTCGCATTTTAGCCAATCTCTGGCATTCCCCCAGCCCCCTTACAACTATGGGCGTTTCAACAACTGGATCGTCGGAAGCATGTATGCTCGGGGGGCTTGCGTTAAAGAGACGCTGGCAAAATGCACGCAAAAGAGAGGGGAAGCCGGTGGATCGGCCTAATATTGTGTTTAGTTCTGCTGTTCAAGTCGTTTGGGAAAAATTCGCGAACTATTGGGAGGTTGAACCACGCTATGTAAAGGTTAGCCCTGAGCATTCCCAGTTGGATCCTCAGGGAGTCATTGCAGCCGTGGATGAAAATACGATTGGTGTGGTACCGATTCTCGGTGAGACTTATACTGGACGTTACGAACCGGTTGCTGCCATTGCAAAAGCGTTGGACGATTTACAGGAGAGGACGGGACTCGACATTCCTATGCATGTGGATGCGGCTTCGGGCGGATTTATAGCCCCGTTTCTTCAACCAGATTTAGTCTGGGATTTTCAATTGCCGAGGGTAAAGTCCATCAATGTATCTGGACATAAATATGGATTAGTCTACCCTGGATTGGGTTGGATAATTTGGAGGGAAGCTGATGATCTCCCTGAGGATCTAATCTTCCGCGTCTCCTATTTAGGGGGCAACATGCCAACTTTTGCCCTGAATTTTTCACGTCCTGGTGCACAAGTACTCCTGCAATATTACAATTACCTGCGTTTGGGGAAAAGGGGGTACTATGATGTCCAAAGGGCTTCTCAGAAAGTCGCTCTTTTTCTTAGCAAGGCGATTCAAAAGATGGAACCTTTCGAACTTTTGTCCGATGGTTCGGATATACCGGTTTTCGCTTGGCGACTGAAAAATGGTTACACATCAAACTGGAATCTTTATGATCTATCTCGACAATTGCGTGTGTTCGGTTGGCAAGTACCTGCCTATCCATTGCCTCCAGATCTAGAAGCGGTGACGATTATGCGCGTTGTGGTTAGAAATGGATTTTCCGTGGATCTCGCGCATTTATTTTTGAGAAACCTCAAACAGGCTGTTGCCTTTTTGGATTCCCTGGATGGGCCTATGCCTCATGATACGAAATGTGATAATGGGTTTCATCACTAATTGAGGGCAGCTCCCGTCGTCGTTAAGTTTTGAGCTCAACACCCATAACTTTTCGAGCTATTCACTGGGAAGCGGTACAGAAAAGCTGATGGTTTAAGCCAAGAGATACATAATGATAGGTGATGAACAAATTGATGCCAGAGGGCTTTACAATATCAAATCATACGCCCAGTTTGCAGAAATCTATTGGCTTTTCTTCCTTTTTTTCTGGTTTCGAAAGATGGCTTGCATTACATAGAGTTAATGAAGGACTATCTGTCATAAACCGAATGAAACATTTGAATTCTATTCAGATTGCCTCCCCTGAACACCTTTTTGATTAAATTTTTTTGGAAATGGATTTTTACATTTGCTATTAAAAAAGGCTTAAAGCACTTTTTTATCAATCTTTATTTCAAAGCTAAATGGACCTCTACGGTTATCATTCAAAGGAGTGAACAGTCGATTCACTCCTTACTTTTATTATTCCCTACTGAAATTTTTTAAGAACTTTCTGGTCAATGAGGACATGTAACGTTCCTTGATTCAAATTGCAGCGATTCTGGTCTGGAGGGAAGGACTGTCGCTTTCCAGACTACTGTGGTTCGCCAGCCCAAACGCGGATTTCGGGATGATTCCTATGCCGAGGCTGGCTTTCTAACAAGTCTCGTGGATCGGCTGGTCGAATCAGCTTATTACATATGAAATTCATAAATTACACTGAAAAATAGAGGAAATATGTTACTGAAAAGTAAGGAGACAAATCATTACTTTTCTAAAGAGTAATTAGGTCCGTACAATGACGCATTAAAGTGATTCATAAGGGATTCTGAATGCTAAGAGATTGAAAATGAATTACAAAAGAAAGGTGCGTAGGCGCCTTTCTTTTTTTTGAAGGGAATTTTTGTTACGAGTTAGCACAAAATTGGGTTCAGGGGGTACTATAAAATTTTAGCTTGATGGCGATGGGGTAGCATCCACTTCTATCAATATCACTACACCTATATTTAATACTGCGTTATGTGCCTTTAATCAAGTGAAAAGCAAGACTCATTTTGTAAAAACTGAAACCAACGTTTTCTAAACTGAACTTGAGCCATATCTGCATGAACATGGGCCTCCATTTTTAAAGCTTCTGGTATAGGTCTAGGATGTTGACTTTCTACAATAATTTGATCCTCTTTTAGTACTCTTAAACTAAATTTAGCTAAAATTTGGTCTAGTAAAGGGAAGTACTTTAAAAATGTCCTTCCGGTATATCCCATAATTAATGTCTCTTCTTCATCAATTGGTGTAAACGTAATGTACTGAATAAATGACTCATTTTCCTGTTTGCCACTGTGAAGCATCCACTGATGTGGGAATTTGTATTCAAGGTAAGCATCACCATTTGAGAATATAAACTGATCCAGTGTTCCCTCCAGCTTATAATTGGTTGATTCGGCTTTTGTTTTTCTACCAATCGTTTTTTTATGTACATAAGCAAGGTGAGCAATATCCAGCACAGATTCGATTGATCGAGTAAGGTGTGCATTCCAAGTGGCGTGGAAGAAAGAGAGTTTAAAAGGAGTGTTCTCCAGTACATGAAAAGTTTGCCATTCAGGTGGAGTTTCCTCACTATCAGGGTATATCCAAATTAACCCAATCTTTTCTTTTACAGGGTATGAGAAGGTATGAGCAAATTTCGGGATAGGTTTATTGGGTTGGGATGGAATTCTTACACAAGTACCACAACTATCGAACTCCCAACCATGGTAGGGGCAGACTAGTTTACCATTTACTACTTGTCCCAGTGATAAGTCAGCGCCACGATGAGGGCAGTAAGGTGATAGAGCCTGAACTTTGCCTTTTTCATCCCGATATAATACAAAATCTTTGCCAGCAACTCTTTTTTTTACTGGAATCTTTTTTATATCTTTTGAATAACTCACAGCATACCAATTACGTGGGAATACTCTATTTATATTTAGAGTCATTTATTTTCTCCTTCTTTTTTATTCACCTAGTAGATATTAGTGGTGTCTACTGCATACTGTCTATTCTATGCTATAAAATATTTTAAATGTTCGTTTAAAATTAAGAAATCTACAGTTTGATCAAACCATTATGAAAGCCTGTATAATCTCTCTAAATGTAACAAAAATGACTATAGTACAATAGATTTTAAAAAGGAGAACGCTTTATTTTATTGAAAATTGAGATATTAAGCAATATTCCTATTGCTATTAAATTGACCATTAAAGAACTTCCACCAAAACTTACAAATGGAAATGGAGTACCTGTAAGAGGAAATAGTCCCGTAATACCGCCTAAATTTACAACAGATTGCATACCGATCATACATCCTATACCAATTGCTATAAAACTGCCGAATGGATCTACACATAATTGTGAAATTTTTAAGGAGCGAAGTACTATAGTCAAAACTCCAGCCAATATAATGAATACACCAATAAATCCTAGTTCTTCAGAAACTATTGCCATTATAAAATCTGTATGTGGTTCCGGAAGATACCCTGTTTTTTGTATACTATTTCCAAATCCACGACCAGTGATTCCTCCGGAGCCAATGGCAATAAAAGAATTTATAAGCTGGTATCCGTTTCCTTGCGCATCAAGAAATGGATTGAAAATCGTAGTAATACGTGTCTTTTGAACTTCTGACAAACTATATTGAATCAAAAAATATAAAATAGGTAACCACAAAATAGAACTGATGGTAGTTCTTTTGATTAGTAGATTTATATGTATTCCTGAGCAAAGAAATATGCTAAAACCTATACCTAATATTAAAAGTGCAGATCCTAAATTTGGTTGTTTAAAGATAAGAAAAAAAATTGTAGCTAAAAAAAACAAAAGTTTTCCGATACCACTCCAGTTATTTTTAGCTTGTTCTTGTCGTAAAGCAAAAAAACGGGCTGTTACAAGTATTGTTCCTAATTTTAGAAATTCAGCTGGCTGTATTCCAAAGATCCATGATTGAGCATTATTTACCACTTTTCCTTTCCATAAAACCATAATTAATAAAAAAATCCCCCCAACCATAATACAAATAGAGGCTATCCGTTTTTTCCATATATCATATGGGAGAATAGCACAAACTATTAACCCTATTGTTCCTAAAAATAGCTTTGTTAATTGAGAATCAACAAAGTGTCTACTGTTATAACCATAATGTTGGACAGCGACAATGGAGCTTGCACTATACATCATGATAATACCTAAAGTACATGTTATGAATAGGGGAAGGAGCAATAGATAATCGAGTTTTAATATTTTTTTCATTTTAATATCCTCCTGATTTAAAACAAAACATAATATTACATTTGCTAATGAATAGAATCTTGTTCTCGTCAATTACTAAATATGACTTTTGTTTAGGAAGATTCTATCGCTTACTCCCTGTTTTTTTACGCAAAAATCCCCCTAGTATGTAACTAGAGGGATTCAAAATGGCATGACTAAATAAGGCTTTTTTCCCCCTAGTAGAGCTTTGGCACTATACAACGTAAAGTAATGAAAATTCATTACTTAGCTATCTTAAGAAGAGCCTTAATCCGACAATTCCTGTTCTACCCATTGGCGTCTTTCGACATTTTTGGGCAATAGCCTGTGTTTGCATAGGAGCCTCACCTAACAGGTTAAGCAATATAAATTTTATGTGTTTGTTTCGTGTAGCAAGCATAAATATATTTTTTTTGCTTGTCAAGCAACCATATTGCTAATTTTATTTGTTTTATTGCTTTATAGTCCTTTGAGAAATGATATGAAAAAATGTATGTAATCATTCCGTATAAGTACATATTTTTGACTTGTAGTGTATCGTTTGATTAAGTAGTTTAACCATATAAATTTGATAAACAGTAAAGAAGATTTTAATCATAAAAGAAGATTTTTTTATGAAGGTTCTTTTGATATACAGAATGACTAATTATTCATCTTTTGTTATAAAGTTGGAATTTGATTAAAAACAATAAGTTTTATATATTTTATTACGTTTCTTCGAATTAAATCTATTTGAATTCTATGTTTTTTAAGGGGAATTTTAAATTTATTATAAAATATAATTTCATTTTCTATAAAAGATTTTTTTATGAATGGAATCGAAAGTCAGTTGACAAATATTAAATTCTGGTTTAAATTTTGAAGTAATTCAATAATCTTTGTTAGGTGAGGCTCCTGTATAGAGAAACGCTGCTGCCCAAAAATGTCGAGAGACGCCAATGGGTCAACAGGAACGGTCGGATTAAGGCCCTTCTTAATGTAGCTGGTTATAAAAACCTATGCTATACAGTGCTAAAACTCAACGAGGGAGTGGTATACGATTTGATAGAAAGGCACCTCTGTGATTTTGACAGAGTTGTCTTAATAATCATTTATTTGTATTGTAAAAAACCTTTACTCCTTTTTGAGTAAAGGTTTTTCTGTTTAATTTTATTTGTTTTTATCCTGTCTATATTCAAAAAGGAGGTAATTCTAAATCATAAATTGATTGCAATGTAACTATTATTGCTCTAATAAAAAATTTAAGACAGATAAAATAAAACAAAACCACTCATGAAACTCTAGAGTCTCCCTTAGCAATATGAGGAGGAGTTAACATGAAGAAATTATTAAAGGAATTACTTATAACCAAAAATAACTTGGATGCAGAGAAGGTTTTACGTCTTCCGTCGTATGATATTGCGCAAGAAGTAAAACAGTTTTCAATTGAAGATCAAGTCATATTGCTAAATACGATTCCTGTATTAAAAAGCTCTAAAGTTCTTCAATATATGAGTGCAGAAGAAAAATATAATATCTTAATTCATTTATCTGAAAACAAAGCTAAAAAATTACTAAATTTACAACCGATTGATGAATTAGTAGATTTACTTCTAGCGGTTCATCCGGAAAAACAGGCTAAATTAATGGCATATCTAGATAAAATTACAAAATATAACGTGAAAAAATTGATGACTTTCAAACCTGAAACGGCGGGAAGTCTTGTAACAAGTGATTTCGTTGCAGTTAGAGGAAATTGGTCAGTAAAAATGACATTGAAGTACATTAGGGAAAATTCTAAAAATGTAGAATCAATATCTTATAGTTATGTTCTTGATAATCACGGTTATCTTAAGGGAATCGTTTCCATACGTGAGTTATTACTAGCAACAGATGAAGAAATATTATCTACTATCATGATTCAAGAGGTAATTTCAGTACACGCTGAAGTTGACCAGCAAGAAGTTGTAAAAAAGCTACTGAATTATAATTTAGCAGCAATACCTGTCACAACAGCAAATAATAAAATGATTGGTATTATAACATTTGATGACGTAATGAATGTTATGGAAGCAGAAGCTACAGAAGATATTCAAAAGTTAGGCGGAAGTGAACCATTGAATCAATCTTACTTTGAAGCTAGCATTTGGAGAATTTTCTTAAAACGTCTACCATGGTTATTACTTCTTTTTGTTGCTGAGGCATATACAGGTACAGTATTAAAGTATTTTGAAGACGAAATTGAAACTGTAGTTGCCCTTGCTTTCTTTGTTCCATTATTAGTAGGTACTGGAGGGAATACAGGAACACAGGTTGTAGCAACAATTACTCGTGCAATCGGTATTGGAGAGGTGAAATTTAAAGACATTTTCCGTGTAATGAAAAAGGAATTTGCAATTGGTATGCTTCTTGGACTTGCACTTGGGATAGCTGGGCTCACTCGTGCTTATATGTTAGGAGTTGGAACAGAAGTTGCACAAGTTGTAGCAATAACTTTATTATTTATTGTTATTTGGGCCTCTCTTGTAGCAGCTGTTTTACCTTTAATTTTAAGGAAATTAAAACTAGATCCTGCAGTTGTTTCAGGTCCATTTATTACAACATTTGTTGACGGAACAGGATTAGTAATTTATTTCATGGTTGCAAAAACGTTATTAAATTTATAAATATACACTGAAAAAACGAAATTCGGAATAAGTATTTTTCCTCAATTGCTAAAATATAGTGGGGAGTTTAGGCATAAGGAAATCAAACACTTTTTTCTTTAGATAAATAATATTTTAATGGATTTATTGAATGTAATGAATGCTGGAGGATAAAACTATGAAACATCTAAGAAAAATCTTCAAACGAATTTTACTTCTATTTTCTATTTTTATGCTTATTGGCATAGGAATATTATTTGGTACTAGCTATGGCCGAGAGCTTCGTATAACAATCGCTGGGAGTATACTAACTTCTCAGCATCCACAATATGCGAAATATACATTCCTATCCCAAAAGGAACTAGATACACTGCAAGATAGAATTAATCATCCAAAATGGTCAAACAGTGATGAGCATATTTATAAAAAAATAGTAGGAAAAAGATTAGAAGAATTAAAAAATCAGCCATTAGAAATTGATGTAGAAACGATTAAAAGTAATAAAGATAGTCGCTTTCTTTTCGAAGGAAAGTTAGTCACTATTAGTAATCCTTTCAATGTTAAACTTGTTAGCCATCAAGGAACACAGGGTGCTAACAGGGGAGAAAAAATTAGTGTAATGGCAAAACGTAATCATGCACTTGTTGCTGTGAATGCAAGTGGATTTGCTGATGAAACAGGAAGGGGTGGAGGAAATGTTGCTACTGGAATTGTGATAGAAAATGGGAAAGCTATTGATACAAATATGGATAGAAATGCCCCTACAATTATTACGGGATTAACAAAGTTTGGTCAAATGATAACAGGAAATTATTCTACCCAACAACTGTTGGATAAACAAGTCGTTTCTGCAGCTGGATTTATGCCACAGTTAATTGTAAATGGAGAAAAAATGATTACAGAAGGAGACGGTGGTTGGGGTTCGGCTCCAAGAAGTATTATGGCCCAAAAAGAAGATGGTACAATTATGTTTCTAGTTATTGACGGTAGACAGACGCATAGTATAGGAGCTACGTTAAAAGAGTGTCAAGATATTCTATATGAAAAAGGAGCTATAAATGCAATGGCAATGGATGGAGGTTCTTCTGCTACGCTATATTTAGGAGGAAAAGTTATAAATTCACCATCTACATTATCCCATGAAGATCGTTATTTACCGAACGCTTGGGTGGTAACAGCAAATCCGAAACAGAAAATAAATATGGTGATAGATGGGAAAAAAATAGATACTAAAACACCAGATGAATTTGCAGCAAATATTTCAACTGATTTATGAATCATTAAAAATGGAACAAATACATGATTTTTATTCCATTCGCTGGCAAATTGAAATTATCTTTAAAACTTCAAAATCCTTATTTCATATTCATGAATGGCACAATATCAAACGAGAGCGATTAGAATTCCAAATTTATGGAATTCTAATCGCTCTTTTTCTATGTTCTTCTACCATGTTTCAAATGCGGTAATTATTTCTTATGAAAAAGAAACGAGAACTAAGTGAATATAAGGCCATATATAATTAAAGGTTACACTCTTGCTTATCATTGAAGTTACATAATCTTAGGTTGATAGCACCACATACCCATCAACCTAAGATTTTTAATTACCTCCAGAACGAAAAATTTATGCATTGTTGACTACTGATAACGATAATTATGGTGCGACAAGAAGTCGCATTCCCACAGGGTAGCTTCTGCTACTAGATTAGATGCAAAGTCTATCTCCATCCGAAACTGCGGACTTGGTAACGGGCTCGTGGGTTGCATGAGGAAATGTGGAAACAGAGAGTCTGTACATGACTCGGAATACCGCTAGGAGAAGACAGGTACGGTGAACGAGAGTGAAGGCTCGTAAGCTTCGTAATCGTTAGCTTGGGATAATGTACAGCTCTACCCAGGTCTTGATAAGAGGAAAGGCATTCTCATAATACTGCCGCGTTGCATCCCGCAACTTATCCGGAGTAAAGAGTCCACCTAACCCTGTCGTATCTGTGGAATGTGAAACTTGGTAAGCCCTATGTCATCTGCGCAAGCAGTAGGATGACTGTAAAGTCAAACGATGTGGCAGAGGGTAAAGGATATAAGAGAAAGCAAAAGCCGCTAGCCGAAAGGAAACAGGAAAGCATAGAAATATGTATAACTGAGCGGATATTGTCGTCCTTACGGACAAACCCATGACAAGCCTGAAAGGGAGCCCACTTCTTATAGGTCTTCAACATGGAAATACATTTGTAAGTTATCTTCTGACGAATAGGAGCGTGCAGTTATGAACACCTCAGAACGAGCGTCGGCGCACGTCTCGTATACAAACTGGAACACAGTGGACTGGAAAGCAGTTCAGATGTATGTGACGAAGTTACGACAAAGAATTTACCGTGCCGAACAGTTACAGCAACAAAGAAAGGTAAGAAAACTTCAACGCTTACTCATGAGAAGCGAAGCAAACTTACTGTTATCAATTAGACGAGTAACACAGCAGAATAAAGGAAAGCGAACAGCAGGTGTTGATGAACATACAGCCTTGAGTCGCAGAGAAAGAAATCTTCTCTATGAGCAACTCAAAAAGTTAAATACGCTACAACACCGACCAAAACCAGCAAAACGTATATACATTGTGAAGAAAAATGGAAAATTGCGACCGTTGGGCATCCCAACTATAAAGGATAGGGTATATCAAAATATAGTGCGAAATGCCCTTGAACCACAGTGGGAAGCCAGATTTGAAGCTATTTCTTACGGGTTTCGTCCTAAGCGAAGTACCCATGATGCCATACGAAGCATTTTCAATAGAATCAACGGGGGCACAAAGAAGAAATGGATATTTGAAGGAGATTTTCAGGGCTGTTTTGATCATCTCAACCATGAGTGGATACTCAAACAAACTTCTTACTTCCCAGGAAGAAAACTATTGAAGCGATGGCTCAAGATGGGATACATGGAGCAAAGCTTTTTCGCGGAAACGCAAGAAGGTACTCCGCAAGGAGGAATTATCTCGCCACTTCTCGCTAACATTGCCCTTCATGGAATGGAAGAAACCTTGGGAATTACTTACAAGAAAAACTATAAAGCTAATGATAGTTATATTATGAATCCTGCTTGCAAATTTACCCTTATTCGTTACGCAGATGATTTTGTGGTCTTAACGGAGACAAAAGAACAAGCACTCTCTGTATATATGAGACTTCGTCCCTACTTAAAGGACAGGGGATTGGAATTAAGCCCTGAAAAGACGAAGGTTACACATATTGAGGAAGGATTTGAGTTCCTAGGATTCTTGATTCGGCAGTACCAAACTGAACAGGGGAATAAACTGTTCATCAAACCAAGTAAGGGCAGTAGACAGAAAGTGAAGAAGAAAATTGGAGATACTTTACGTGTCATGAGGGGTCAACCCATCGGAGAAATCATCCGAGTGCTTAATCCTATTATCAGAGGATACGGGCAATACTGGAAACATGTCGTTTCTAAGAAAATCTTTGGTACAATGGATAGCTATATCTATTGGAGAATCGGCAAACATCTTCGACAGCTCCATCCAAAGAAGTCGTGGAAATGGATATATGCAAGATATTACAGGCATCCACATCATGGTGGAAATGCTTGGACACCAACCTGCCCGAAAACAAATATCCAACTCTTACATATGTCATGGATTAAGATTGAGAGACACAACATGGTGAAATTCAAAAATAGTCCTGATGACCCAACATTGAAAGAATACTGGGAAAAAAGAGACCGTAAGGTATTTGATACGGAAAACACGATGGCTAGAATGAAGCTGGCTAGAAAACAAGGTTACCGCTGCGCTATCTGCAAAACTCCACTACAAAACGGGGAAAAGGTAGTCGTAAAAGACATGCCTGTTCCGCAACACCTCATATTGTCTAATTTAAACTTAAAATTAGTTCACTTACCTTGCCTATACTAAAGGGACTGAAATCGGATAAAAAGAAGGCTTGAGCCGTATGATGGGAAACTGTCACGTACGGTTCTGAGGGGAGTTGGAGGCAGCGATGCCCCCCGCTTACCCGACTAAATAAGCTGTCCATATGG
>NZ_JBQENW010000010.1:187513-223924 GCF_052044835.1 Bacillus sp. 22475
ATTAACTCTAGATACTTTTTTGATGAATATTACAAATAAACAGGAGGTAATGAAAAATGATTAAAACATTATTAGCAGGAGCACTTTTAAGTACAGGATTGGTAGCGGGAGGTGCAGATGATGCGAAAATGGACAATTTAAAGTCAAATGAAGATAGTTCAAATCAAGTAATTACACAGAGTGTAGATGGAACAACGTCTTTCTCACAAAACTTTGATTTACCTAAAGATGCAGTGCCAGCAACTCCTAAAGGAAACGCAAAAACTGTTGAAAGAACAGAGGGTACAGGTTCTCAAGAAGGAAAAATGGTACCAACAAAAGAAGGTACAGATTCTCAACCAGGATTTGAAATGGGATCCCCTGAGAAACCAGAATATGCAAAAACAGTTGAAAGAACAGAAGGTACAGATTCTCAAGAAGGAAAAATGGTACCAGCAAAAGAAGGAAATTAAATAATATATAGTTATAACGAGGAGCATCCAAAAAGTGGTGCTCTTTTTATATTATAGGAATTAACTAGTTCTACTGAATATAGAACTGTAGGAGGAATTGAGACTAGAACATGGGGGCCTATCTCTTCAAATCATGGTGTTTAGGGCAATAGTTTTGGTGGTGACGTTATAATGCAAACATTTTATTAGAGATTTTCTAAATTTACATACACTCTAGATAGAATACATATCAACTTCAGATACTTGTTTTATGATACAAGTAATCAAACAAAAGGAGGGCAATACAAAATGATTAAAACAGTATTAACAGGGCACTCTTTTAAGTACAGGAGATTATTAGCAGTTGGAGCAAATGTTGAAGATGTACAGACAAATCAGCATATTCTATATGAACAAAATGAATTGCAGCAAATTCTAGAAAAGTACGATTCGAAGAAGTTTGAGTTATAAAAAGAAAATAGATAAATGAACAAGAGAAAAGTATTTTCATTTGGATATAGGACTTGAATCAAACTTTTATACTAAAATATATACGGCAAAAAGGAGGGAGTACATTGCACAAAATTATTTATGGAATATTAATTTTAATATATACTTTGTATTCATTTTTTGTAAGTGATGGAAGTGAAGTAAGGTTTATTATGCTGTTAACTATAGTGCTTATCTTTTCTGTGGTTTTAGAAAAAGGAAATGCAAACCAAACGACTGATTAAGGGGCGTTTGGTTTGCATTTTTATTGGCTATTACAGTCCAGATGTTTTAGGGGGAGCACCAAATTTCATTTTTGGGGACACTATTAAATTTTTAGTTGATGAAAATACGGTGCAACTCCTACTAGAGAAAACACCGCCTAAAATAGAAAACTTTTAACCTATTATCCTCTATTCCGTAGCTTTTAAGGTATTTAACACGACTTTGGTTGCATCTGCAATAAGTTTATCGTCATATTTAGCATCTTCTTTATTGTGATTAGAAAGTATAGCAAGAACAATTGGCTTTTTATTTGGTGGCCAAATAATTGCGATATCATTTCTTGTTCCGTAAGATCCCGCGCCTGTTTTATCAGCTACTTCCCATCCTTTTGGTACGCCCGCACGAATCAATTTATCTCCAGTTGTATTTCTCTTCATCCAATCTACTAATAGTTCACGTTTTTCTGTTGGAAGTGCAGTCCCTAATGTAAATGATTGAAGTGTCTTAGCTATTGCTTCTGGTGTACTGGTATCATGTGTTTCTCCTGGATGCACTTCATTTAATTCAGGTTCAAATCGTTCTGAAGTAGTAACAGTATCTCCCATTTCTCTCAAGATTTTTTCAAATTCAGAGGGACCTCCTAACTGTTTAAGAATCAAATTATGTGCTGTGCTGTCACTATATCGAACTGAAGCATCTGCAAGTTCTTTTAACGTCATTCCTGTATCAACATGCTTTTCAGTAATTGGATTATAATTAGAAAGATCTTCATGAGTATACGTAATTCTTTGATCAAGAGCTTCTAATGAGTTCTTGCGTAAAAGAGCGCCCACAGCTAATGATTTAGATGTAGATGCAAACGCAAAACGATCATCTGAATGATAAGCAATAGTTTGATTCGTACCTGTGTCCAGTGCATAAATACCAAGCTTAGCATCATATTCTTTTTCAAGTTTAGCAAAAGATTGATTACCTGTATTTTCTTGTTTAATTTGATTAGCTTGATTCGTTTGTTTAGGTGGTTCAGATTGAGCATTACTATTGGAACAGCCTATAAGTGATACACATGAAATTAATACTACAGGTACAATCTTTTTGTAATGTAAAATGTTATAGAACTTGTTTAAAACGAACATAAATTTTCAACCTCTTTCAAGAATATATGGATTTTGTCTAGGTATTCTAAATACCGATGCAATTAAAGATGACATAAGGTAACAATACTACTGTAGCTAAAATTTCACAGGTTAAATGACATCCAAAACGTTTATCCCGCTATTTGCCGGGCAGTAAGACCCCCGCTGATTAAAGTTTCACTTTATATGATTGATAAGTCACAGTTTGCGTTATTTCTTTTTTGTTTCCACTTGTAATGGTTCACCTGTGAAAGTATTACAATACATGTTTTTTACTTTTGGGAATAATAAGTCCTTTCATTTTTTTGTAATACATAAAAATAGATGTCAAACGGGATATGTTGTATCCAATCTGGACAACTCATATTAGAAATACACTTATTAGACACTCTAAGTAATAAATTTGTTCCACTTTAAGATGAGGAAGAATTTGGGGTTTGTAAAATAACAATGGAACTACGTGTTTTTTCGTCATACAAAAACCTCTACATATAAGTAGAGGTTTTTAAATTGCATATTAACGAATTATGCTTTTTCAGATAAACGAAGATAATAGAATACATAATTTTAACTAGATTTATTGTTAACTAATTTATCCCCACCAAGCTCCGCCTCAATCTGCGAAGTTTTCGATGACTCATCCATACGCCAATACGTAATAAAGCTTATCGCGATACAGCCAGCTACGTAGAAGTAGAAGAGTGATTCCATTCCGATACTCTTTAGCCATAATGCGATGAACTCAGCTGTTCCGCCGAATATCGCAACTGTTAGTGCATATGGTAAACCTACGCCAAGTGCGCGAATTTCAGTTGGGAAGAGTTCTGCTTTTACAATTGCGTTAATGGAAGTGTAACCAGTAACGATAATGAGACCGACCATCATGAGTAAAAATGCTACCATTGGTTCTGTCGTTTTTTCCATGAAGAAGAAGATCGGCGCTGTTAGTAATGTTCCGAGAATACCGAATGCCATTAATAGTGGGCGGCGTCCGATTTTATCGGATAGTAGCCCTGCAATTGGTTGAAGTACGACGAAAATAAGTAGTGCGACAAAGTTAATCCAGCTTACAACTTCTTTCGGAAGACCGACTGTGTTTACCATGAACTTTTGTAAATATGTTGTGTACGTATAAAATGCAACAGTGCCTCCTAATGTTAGACCGACTACTGTTAATACTGCTTTCGGGTGTTTCATAAGCGCACGAACGGTTCCTGCGCTTTCGCGTTTTTGTGATTTTATGTTTGAGAACTGCTCCGATTCATCCATCGTACGGCGAAGCCATAATACAGCTACTGCTCCCATCGCTCCAATAATGAATGGAATGCGCCAGCCCCAGGCTTTCATATCGGGTTCGCTTAGTAATTGCTGAAGAACAATTTGAACGCCTAACGCAACCATCTGTCCAGCAACGAGCGTTACATATTGGAAACTTGAATAAAAACCACGGCGTCCACTACTAGCCATTTCAGATAAATACGTTGCAGAAGTTCCGTACTCTCCGCCAAGTGATAACCCTTGCAGTAAACGAGCAAGAACTAAAATAATTGGCGCCATAATACCGATACTTTCGTAACTAGGTGTACAGGCGATAATTAAAGAACCACCGGCCATAACCGTAATCGAAAGCGTTAATGCTGCCCGGCGTCCGTGCCGATCCGCATAGCGTCCCATTAATAAACTTCCGATAGGGCGCATTAAAAATCCAACTGCGAAAATAGCTGCTGTGTTCAGTAACTGACTCGTTGGATCTCCTTTAGGAAAGAACTCTGCTGAAAAATAAACAGCGAAAGCAGAGTAAACGTACCAGTCGTACCATTCAATTAAATTGCCGACAGAACCTTTGAAAATATTGCCGGCGACTCGGTTTGATTTTACTTGAGCCATACTAATTCCTCCTCTTGCTTATAACTAAAATAATAATTATGAAAGCGTGTTCATTGTAGTTGAATTGTACTGTTCTTTAAATGTAATCTCAATATTATGACAATTTTATTCTTTTTGTACTTTATGAACATGGATATTTTTAATAGTTGCTTCATTTTCAGTTTTGTCATAATAATAGAAAAAGGAGATTGATAGTTTTGAATATTTTATCAAAGGATATGAAGCATGAAAAAATCACGCAAAGTGTCATTACAAACGAAAATAGTAAGCTTAATTATCGCGTTAATTTTATTTGTCGTTCTCCTATTAGCGGGAATATTTGTTTACATTCAGTCCGTTGATACGAAGCACCAAGTGGAACAGTTAGCACTGCAAACAGCTAAATCTCTTTCTTTTATGCCAGCTATAAAAGAGGCTTTTCAAAATAACGAACATAAAAGTACTATCCAATCCATTGCGGAACAAGTTCGTGAGCAAGCTGGTGCGGATTATGTAATTGTGGAAGATCGCTATGGGGTTATGTATTCCCATTCTAATTCTGAGTTGATTGGAACAAAGAGTAACAACCCGTATAACTATGAAGCACTCACTTTTGGTGGTTATTATACGCTCGAAGGAAATGGTACAAGCGGTCCAGCTTTAATGGCGAAAGCACCTATTATTGTTCATAACGGAGATTACGATCAAGTAGTAGGCGTTGTGACAGTAGAGTTTTTAATAAAAGGCATTGAATCTAACATATTGAGTAGAACGAAAGAAATTATCCTCTTCTCCTTAGCGGTATTAATAGCCGGCATTGTTGGTGGAATCCTTTTAGCGCGTAGCATCAGGAAAGATACACTCGGTTTAGAGCCGAATGAAATCGCAGCGTTATACCGGGAACGAAGTGCGATACTACTATCTATAAAAGAAGGAATTATAGCTATTGATCAAAACGGTTTTATTACGATGATGAACACCTCAGCAGAAGAAATGCTTCATGTAAATGATGATTATATGCAGCAGCACAATTCAAAAGTTTTACCGAATTTTAATATGGAAAGAGTGCTAGAAACCGATCAAGAAATCGCATTTCAAGATAAAGTATTTATTTTAAACATGACGCCGATACTCGAAAATAATAATACAGTAGGCGTTGTATGTAGTTTTAGAGATAAAACAGAACTGCAAAACCTTGTGAACACAATATCTGAGGTAAGAAAGTATTCAGAGGACTTACGTGCTCAAACGCATGAATTTACAAATAAACTTTTCGTTTTATCAGGATTACTTCAGTTAGGACATTACAAAGAAGCAATTGAATTTATCCAACAAGAATCTAACATTCATCAAAGTCAAAACCATATTTTATTCCATCAAATTCACGATGCGAAAGTACAAGCTATTTTATTAGGAAAACTCGCAACAGCGTCTGAGAAGAAAATTGATTTTCATATTGAAGGAGATAGTGCGCTTCATCCGTTACCAGACCATATAAAAGTTTCGCACCTTATTACGATCCTTGGAAACATAATCGATAATGCATTTGATGCGGTGAATGAACGAGAGGAAAAGAATGTTTCCTTCTTTGTTACGGATATTGGGCACGATATTGTGTTTGAAGTGATAGATAGTGGGATAGGAATACCGGCAGAAAAAATAAGTAGCATTTTTCAAAAAGGTTTTTCAACGAAAGGAACTGATCGTGGTTACGGACTAGCAAACGTGAAAGAAATGGTAGATCTACTAGAAGGAACAATTGAAATTCAAAACGAGAAAAATGGGGGAGCTATTTTTACAATTTATCTTCCGAAAACATTGAGAGAAAGTACATGACAAAGAGGGGGATGGGCATATGTTGAAGGTCGCAATTGCAGAAGATGATTTCCGCGTCGCGCAAATTCAGGAAGAGTTTTTATCGAAAATAAAGGACGTAAAAGTGATTGGAAAAGCATTAAATGCAAAAGAAACGATGGAACTACTACAAAGGGAAGAAATCGATTTGCTTCTATTAGATAATTACTTACCAGATGGAATTGGAACAGACTTATTGCCAAAAATTCATGCTGATTTTCCAAACGTTGACGTCATTATGGTAACGGCGGCGAATGAAAACTATATGCTAGAAAAAGCAATTCGAAACGGCGTAAGTAACTACCTTATAAAACCGGTCACGTTAGAAAAATTCGTTCGCACAATTGAAGACTATAAAAGAAAGAAGCAACTATTACATAGTAACAATGAAGTGAATCAAACAATTATCGATAACTTTTTTGGTACTTCACAAACACAAGACATAAAAAACTTACCGACAGGTGTGGATCCGTTAACACTGCAAAAAGTGAAAGGTATTATAAAAGGATTCGAAGAGGGCATTACAATAGAAGAAATGGGAGAACAAATGGGGGCCTCCCGAACAACCGCAAGAAGATATTTAGAATACTTAGTAGCGACAAACGAATGCACAGTAGAGTACACATACGGCATTATTGGACGACCAGAACGAAAATACCGAATAGGACGCGGGCTATGAAAAAACGATTATTACTATGTATATGGATCATGACAGGAGTAATAGCTGGTTGTTCCTCGGAAAAATCCCATACGAATACAGTGAACATCGACAAAGTAGAAATCGTTGCACCAAACGTTCAAGGAGCAGGATGGGACTTAACAGCACGGGCGATGCAAAAAACACTAACAGAAGAAAAAATCTTCACAAAACCAATCACTGTCACAAACAAAGTAGGTGGCAGCGGTGATGTCGGATGGAAATATACGAAACAAAAAGGTGGTCACGTACTGGCGATTAACTCAAGCTTACTCATAACGAACAACCTACTAGGCCACAGTAAACTAACATATAAAGACTTTACGCCGCTCGCAACATTAGCATCGGACTGGGAAGTTGTTGTCGTATCAAAAGACTCAAACATAGAAAACGCAAACGAACTAATGAAACAACTAAAACAAAACAAGAAAAACTTCAAAATCGGAGTTGCCCCCGGCCTAGGAAACGACGATCACCTATCCTTCGTACAAGTAAGCAAAGCATTCGGCATAAACCCAGCCGAACTACAATTCTTCGTCTACGAAAACAAAGAAAAAATCATAAACGCCCTAACGAACAAACAAATAGGCGCCGCAACCATGACCCTATCCGAAGCCGAAAAACAATACAAAGCCAGCAAAATAAAAATACTAGCCGTATCCGCACCAAAACGACTAGACCGACTACCAGAAATCCCAACATGGAAAGAACAAGGAATCAACGTCATCTTCCAGCACTGGAAAGGGATCATGGGCCCGAAAGATATGACGGAGGAAGAGGTTGCTTATTGGGATGGTGTGATTAAGAAGATGGTTGAGAGTGATAGTTGGAAGGAGATTTTGAGGGAGCGGGGTTGGAATTCTTATTATAAGGATAGTGGGGAGAGTAGGGTGTTTTTGGAGGAGAGTAGTTTTAGGTATGAAGAGATGGTGAGAAAAGAGGCTTAAGAGGAAAGTATTCAATCATGCTTTATTTTTGTAGTTACTTCTATATAATATAAAAGAGATGAGAGTGTTAGGCTAATTACATTTAAGGTACCAGATAGGAATAGATAAAGTCTGTCTCACTGATTAAAAATTTATTAGTCGTTAAAAGATATAAAAGGCATTTTTCAGTCTATAAGATGTGGAAACGTAAATTATAGAGTTTCTGTGAGATTTAAGGAGGACATAATGAAGAAAAATATTTATGTTGTTGGAGCGGTAATTGTTCAAGATGAGAAAATTTTATGTGCACAAAGAGGACCAGCTAAATCGCTACCTCTTATGTGGGAATTTCCAGGTGGAAAAATAGAAGAGGGAGAAACACCTCAAGAGGCGTTAAAGCGTGAAATTGATGAAGAAATGCATTGTAGTGTGCAAATTGGTGAACAAATTGATTATACAGCCTATGAATATGATTTTGGTATCGTTCATTTAAAAACTTTCTATTGTAAACTTGTTGAAGGAAGTCCGGTTTTAACTGAGCATGTAGCAATTAAATGGTTATATCCGAATGAATTAGCAGCTTTAGAGTGGGCACCTGCGGATATCCCGACTATTGAGAAATTATCAAAAGAATCGATTGTAAAGTAATTTGAAAAAACTATTCGTTTTATACGGATAGTTTTTTATATTTGTAATAAATTTGCACTTTAAATCAGTGAGTAATACAATTAATATAAAAAATTGTCATAATGGTGATCATATGGAGAATTTTATTCAAAAATTAGAGGGGTCTTTATATAAAGGGTTTATTGATCAAAAACATAATCATCCTGGAATATATAAGCCGAAATTATTAGTAAACAATACGAAAAAAAATGAAAATGTTTTAAGCTCATTGCTGGAAGAGCTTGAAAATAGTACAGCGTTTATTTTCTCGGTGGCTTTTATTACGGAAAGTGGGCTAGCGACTTTAAAATCACATTTCCTTGATCTTAAACAAAAAGGGGTTAAAGGACGTATATTAACATCTACATTCTTAAACTTTAATACACCAAAAGTGTTTAGAGAGTTAATGAAACTTGAAAATGTAGAAGTAAGATTAACAAATTTATCTGGTTTTCATTCAAAGGGATACATATTTGATAACAAAACACATTGTTCATTAATTGTCGGTAGTTCAAATCTGACTGCACATGCTTTGAAGGTAAACTATGAATGGAACGTTAAGTTAACATCGCATGAAGATGGAGAGATAGTACAGCATTTTAAAAATCAATTTGAAGAAGTCTGGGAGCATTCTCAACTATTAACTGAAGAGTTGATTGCAAATTACGAAACAATATATGAGCAAGCTGTAGAAAATAAGTTACTAGATCGAGTTATAGAATTACCTGGTCAATATCATAATTCAATTGAAGAAGCTTTGAAAATTACCCCAAATAAAATGCAACAAGCTGCGTTACAAGAAATACAAGCTATTCGAGACGCTGGAAAAGAAAAAGGCTTAGTTATTTCTGCAACAGGAACGGGGAAGACATATCTTTCAGCATTTGATGTCAGAAATTTTTCACCTAAACGGATGTTATTTATTGTTCATCGAGAGCAAATATTAAATAAAGCGAAATCCGATTTTCAAAAAGTTCTTGGTGGGATAGATGAGGACTTTGGAATTTTATCAGGGTCAAATAAACAAATAAATGCTAAATATTTATTTGCGACGATCCAAACCATTTCAAAAGAAGAAAATTTACAGCAATTTGATCCTGGGTTATTTGATTATATTTTAATAGATGAAGTTCATAAAGCAGGTGCTAGTTCTTATCATAGAGTTATTAATTATTTTAAACCGAAATTTTTAATGGGAATGACCGCTACACCTGAACGTACAGATAATTTTAATATTTATGAGCTATTTGATTACAACATTGCTTATGAAATTCGATTGCAAGAAGCACTTGAAGAAGATATGCTTTGTCCTTTCCATTATTTTGGAGTAACTGATTTTGAATATAATGGTGAAAAGATAGATGACACTACTGTTTTATCTAAACTTGTTACGGAAGAGCGAGTGGATCATATAGTGGAAAAAGTAAAATATTACGGTTTTTCTGGTGAAAAGGTAACAGGATTAATGTTTTGCAGCCGAAAAGATGAAGCAGAACAATTATCACACGCCTTAAATAATAGAGGTTTTCGCACATTTGCATTAACAGGAGATCATTCTCAAGAGGAAAGAGAATTGCGCGTGAATCAATTAGAAAATGGCGTACTTGATTATATTTTAACGGTAGATATATTTAATGAAGGAATTGATATTCCGAGTGTGAATCAGGTTGTTATGTTAAGACAAACTCAATCAAGTATTATCTTTATACAGCAATTGGGGCGTGGACTTCGAAAACATGATTCAAAAGATTTTGTTACGATTATTGATTTCATTGGAAACTATAAAAACAACTATTTAATTCCAATTGCCCTTTCAGGAGATAGATCACAAAATAAAGATAATATACGCAGATATACAAATGACACGAGTTATATTAAAGGTATTTCAACAGTTAACTTTGAGGAGATAGCGAAAAAACAAATCTTTAAAGCTATTAATAATAGTAATTTAACAGCAATGAAAGTATTAAAGGAAGCGTTTGGTGAGTTGAAAAATAGAATAGGAAGAATTCCATATTTATATGACTTTATAGTAAACCATTCTATTGATCCAGTTGTACTTGTAGATGGATATTCGAACTATTATCAGTTCCTATTGAAAATGAAAGAAGCTGTGCCTACATTAACAGAGTACGAAAACAAAGTTTTAACAATGCTTTCATTGGAAGTATTAAATGGAAAACGTAAAAACGAAATCGTTTTGTTAGACTTATTATTAAAGCAAGAAAAAGTTGATAAGGATGAGTATATAAAACAACTTGAAGAAACTAATTGCTTAACAGATGATGAAACGATTACTTCAGTACAACGAATTTTTGAATTAGAGTTTTTCTCACAAAACAGTCAAAAGAAATATGGAGAAAAGCCAATTATCTCTTTACAGAACAATAAGACATATATGTTTAATGATTCTATTCGAAAAAGCTTAGAACAAAATGAATACTTTAAGTATATGGTTATGGACATCGTTAGAAGTGCGAAGGAAAAGAGCAAAAACTATGAGTGTGATAGTAACCTTACTGTATATAAAAAATACTCAAGAAAAGATGTGTGTAAACTTTTAAATTGGCATAATGATGAGAGCTCAACTATGTATGGTTATAAGACAAAATATTATACTTGTCCAATATTTATTACATACCATAAAAATGATGAGGTAGAATCCAGTGTGGACTACGGTGATGAATTCCTTAATCAAGATGTTCTTAAATGGTATACAAGAAGTAATAGAACATTAAAATCGAAGGAAGTTCAAGCAATTATTGACGCTAAAGAAAATAATATTGATGTTCATATTTTTGTGAAAAAAGATGATGACGAGGGAAGCGACTTTTACTATTTAGGAAAAGCGAGACCTGATAAAGCAAGTGTAGAACAAACTGAAATGCAAGATAAAAATGGAAAAGAACTACCGGTTGTTACGATGAATATGATTATGGAGAAATCGGTTGATAATAAGCTTTATGATTATTTAAAGGATAGTAATGTTTTGTAGGTAGATTGAATTTTTAATGCTTGTATAGCTCAAAAATGATTAGTGTGATAGTAGTATTAGTAGATAAGATAAGGCTGTATCAAAATGACATCGTAGTATGTTTTTGATACAGCCTTATTTATTGGATTAAAATGTATGGTTTAAGTAGCTATCCCATGTAAACAGAAAGAAAAGGACTAAATCTTATATGGTATAATTAGAGCATTAAAACCCTAATCCTGGAGGGATTCAAATGCCAACCTACAACAAATTAGTAAGAGATCGCATACCAGAAATTATTGAGAATAACGGAAAGACATTCACAACTAGAATACTGAATGAAAAAGAATATATAGAAGAAGTGAGCAAGAAAACACAAGAGGAGCTAGCTGAGTATTTAGAGGCTGAAAGTAAAGAGCATAAAGTAGAAGAATTAGCTGATTTATTAGAGTTAGTGAATGCATTGGCACAATATGAAGGCGTAACGTTAGAGGATGTTGAGCAAGTACGTAAACAGAAGGCCGAAAAGCGTGGTGGTTTTCAGGAAAGAATTTTTTTAGTTGAGGTACATGATGACTAATGTCCAGCTCGTTACGAATAATTTGATCCATAAGCTAGAGCGCTATATGGATGATGCAAAATCGATATATATTTTAACTTCGTTTGTTATGAAATCAGGCGTAGATGTTTTAGCCCCTTTTTTGCGGAAAGCAGCAGAAAAGAATGTAGATATTAAGATTTGTACAGGAGATTATTTGTATATTACGCAACCAGACGCGTTAGAGAATTTGTATGAAATTCATCCTGATATTGATATTCGACTGTGGAGGAGTGCAGGAAAATCATTTCATCCAAAGGCTTATTTATTTGAGCATGAGAGCGACGGAGTTATGATTGTTGGTTCTTCTAATATGTCTCGTTCCGCGCTAACAAGTGGTGTGGAATGGAGCTTGCTTGTGAAAGAGAGTGTTGGAGAGGAAGCTTTTTCGGAGGCAATTGATCAATTTTTACATATTCATATGAATGAAGTAACTCAGCCTATTAATATAGAAACAATTAAACAATATCGTAAAGAGTATGAAGAATTTCATACAACTCATTCAAGTTTAGTCCGAACTTGGACAAAGCAAGAAGAGATTGAAATGATGATTCCCTCGGGACAAGAGGATTATACTGCGAGATCAGGAGTAGAAATTGAATTAGAGGAATCAGCTGTATATGAAACAAAGATTGCACCACGCTTTGCACAATTACCTGCATTGGAACAATTAGAGAATGTATTGGAAGAAGGATACAACAAAGCGATGGTTGTTATGGCAACAGGACTTGGTAAGACTTATTTAGCTGCTTTTTTTGCAAAACGTTTTAAGAGAGTTTTATTTATTGCGCATTTAGAAGAAATATTAAATCAAGCAGAAAAATCTTTTCTACGTGTAATCGATAATAAGACTACGGGGATTTATAATGGAAAGAAAAAGGAAGGCGAGAAGGATGTTGTTTTTGCATCTATTCAAACGTTGAGTAGAAAGCGTCACTTAGAAAACTTCTCACCTAATGATTTTGACCTTATTATTGTAGACGAGTTCCATCATGCTGCAGCTAACAGTTATCAAAGAGTACTAGATTATTTTGATCCTAATTTCTTATTGGGAATAACGGCAACACCAGATCGAAATGATTTTCGTGATATTTATTCGATTTGCGATGGGAACGTTGCATATCGAATTGATTTTATGGAAGCGATTCAGCGTGGATGGTTATCTCCATTTCACTATTATGGAGTACATGATGATACTGACTACTCACAAATACGTTGGATAGGCAATAAGTATGATCGTGAGGAACTTGCGCAAGTGCAGTTGAGAGAGGAACTCGCCTTAAATATTTTAGAAGCTTGGAAGAAATATAAAAAAACTAGAACAATTGTCTTTTGCTCTAGTATTAGGCAAGCAGTCTTTTTATCTACATATTTTAATGAGAACGGTTATAGTACAATTTCACTTCATTCGGAAACAAAACATATTTCGAGAGAAGATGCGATTAAACAGCTGGATAATAATGAACTAGATGCTATTTTTACAGTAGATTTATTTAACGAAGGTGTTGATATTCCATCTGTCGATACACTTTTATTTGTTCGCCCAACAGAATCATTAACAATTTTCACACAACAAATTGGTCGTGGTTTACGATTGCATGAGCATAAGGAGTATTGTGTTGTAATTGATTTAATTGCAAATTATCGAAATGCAGATATAAAAATACAAATGCTTCGAGTGGATGATGGAAAGACGAAAGGAAATGGTACACAAAATATATTGCCAGATGGATGTACAGTAGAATTTGAATTAGAAGCAAAGCAGTTATTAGATGAATTACTGAAAAAGAAAATGCCGAGAAAAGAAAAATTGCAACATAGCTATCAAACTGTAAAAATGGATCTTGGACGTCGACCTACATATTTAGAATTACATAAACTTGGTATAGAAGAGAGTAAAGAATATCGCCAAGAGTTTAAATCATATGTTGGCTTTTTAGCATGGAATGATGAATTAACAGAACTTGAAAAAACAGTGTTTTTACATTGTGAAGCGTGGTTGCAAGAAGTTGAAAAAACAGGAATGGCAAAAAGTTATAAAATGCTATTATTGTTGGCGATGTTGCAACGTGGAAAAGAAAGATGGTACCATCCTATCTCATCAGAAGAAGTTGCACCATTCTTCCATCAGTTTTTAATGGAAAAAGAATACCGCAAGAAAATAGATTTTAGTGACAAGCAAGCACAACGTATGTGGGAATATGATGAAGAAAAAGTTAGTAAACTAATCGCTACAATGCCAATGACAAAATGGAGTGGTAGCTCAAAAGGTTTATTATCATTTGATGAAAACTTCTTTTCTCTAAATATGGATGTTAGAAAAGAAGATGAAGAGATCTTATTTGAATGGACGAAGGAGATATGTGAATATCGTCTTCATACATATTTTGAAAGAAGGACAGCAACACTGAAATAAGTGTTGCTGTTTTTAAATTAAAATTCCCCTTGCACCTACCCCAACGTCACCCCCTAACCTAAAGAAGACAAAACAAAAAGGGGGGAAGCAACCAATCATGAAAACCACCACAAAAGAAAAAAGAAACACCATCATCATGCTATTACTCTCAGCCGCAATAGGGATCTTTTCACCACTATTCATGTACATCACGCTGGCACGTAAAAATGAATTGTATAAATACCATTGCCGAAAAGCGTTCAATTTTCATTTGTTAATCTTTCTTCTATTTAATATTAGTTCGCGTATTAGTGATTTTTTGTTTTGGATCGTATTTGTTTTTGAGGTTGTCCAAGTGATCATTGTTGCGTGGAAAGTAATACGCGATGAACCATATCGTTATTTCATTCGAATTCCGTTATTTAAAGAAGACAATTATGTAGTGGAAGGAGAATAGGTGATGAAACAAGAAGTGGAGGTAAAGGGAAAGCGATTTTTCGTTATGATTGCAGTGTTGTTTATTGCGATTTATATCGTTTTACGAAGACGAAAGTATGAGTACTTTTATGATGGTATTAGCGAGCATGAAAATCGTTATAGAGGGAATGTTCCTTTTTTATTACTTGTTGTAGGTTTGTTTCAATATTGTAGGCAGAATGAGATGAGTTTTTCTCATATACTTCAGTATGTGAAAGAAAAGTTATCGGAGTAGGTGAGGATATGGCATGGATGATTAGTGAGTTTGCAAGTGTTGGGGATGTTACGGTGCGGACGCTTCGTTATTATGGCAAGATTAATTTATTAAAGTCGAGCGATTATACTGAAGGCGGACATCGATTATATACGAAAGATGATTTGTATGTGCTGCAGCAAATTCAATCGTTTAAGCATCTCGGTTTTTCGCTTGGTGAAATTCAAAATATTATATTGCAGCGTGATATTGAGACGGAAGATTTTTTAAGACAAATACATTTTCAAAGAGAGATGCTTTTGGCAGAGCAAGAAAGAATTACGAAGGTACTTTCGCATATGGATGAGATGACGAAGAAGTTTCAAAAGGAAGAAAGAGTGAATGTTGCTTTGTTTTCTTCATTTTTGCAAACATTCATATGGGAGAAAGAAAATAAGGAATGGCTAGAGGAACACTTTTCAACGGATAGTGTTCGAGCCTTTTATAATAATAAGGAACTAAAAGAAAAGTTCGATCGGCGATTTATGGATGTGATAGGGAAGTTGAAAAAGTATAAGGTAGAAGAGAAGGATCCGAGTCATCAAGATGTTCAGGTTACCTTGAAGGGATTTTTCAATGTAATAGAAGAGATAACGAATTATCTTGATACACCTCAAAGTGATATAGAGGATATAATCCAAAAATCAAACCTTCCACTATCCGAATTCCCAGCCCTCTTCACAACCGAAGAAGAAAACTATATAAAAGAAGCAATCCAGCAGTTTAACAACTAGTTAAACTGCTTTTCCATTATAATAGAAGAAAAACCAATGGAGGAACCCCCATGCCAACCTACAACAAACTAATCCGAAACAAAATTCCACAAATAATAAAAAATAACGGAAAAACACCAACAACAAGAATCCTAAACGAAGACGAATATATAAAAGAAATCTGTAATAAAACCCAAGAAGAACTAACCGAATACCTAGAAGCAACAACAAAAGAACATAAACTCGAAGAAATATCCGATCTACTAGAACTAATAAACGCCCTAGCCGAACACGAAGGCACAACACTAGAAGAAATCAACAACATCCGTAAAAAGAAAGCAAAAGAAAGAGGCGGCTTCTCAGATCGAGTCTTTCTAATTGAAGTAACCGATAACTAACCCCTCCTAAGCCCCTTACAAGCCCCTACCAAGTAATAAATCACTAAGAAAAAACATAACAAAAACAAAAACAACTACAAACACCGTAGTAGTAGTAGTCAAAAAAATTTAAAATAACACGCCAAAAACCCGGCCAGTCTCCCATATATATTATGAAGGGGCTTTTACTTTTGAACGGAGACGGGAGGAATTAGGATGGCGGTGTATCGTAATGTGCAGGTGAATTTTTGGCAGGATGATTTTGTTTTGGATTTGACGCCGGAGGAGCGGTATTTTTATGTTTACTTATTAACTTGTTCGAAGACGACGCAGTGCGGGATTTTTCCTTTTCCGAAGCGGTTAGCTGAGATGGAGACGGGTTATAATCGGGAAACTGTTGATAAGCTTGTGCAGCGCTTTGTTGATTATGGGAAGATTCTTTATGATGCGGATACTCGGGAGCTATTCGTTTTGAATTGGCTTCGTTATAATCCTGTGACGAATATGAATGTGGAGAAGTGTGTGCTTCGTGAGCTTAAGGGTGTGAAGAATAAGGAGTTTATACATATGTTTCTTCAGAAGTGCGTAGAGGAAGAGCTGAATGTTCCGATGCTTTTAGCGCATTTCGGTATGCCTGATGATTTGACTGTGGATGATGTTGAGCCAATTTGTGAGGAGCCGGCGGAAGAAGAGGTTGTAGAGGAAGAAACGGGAAGTCGCGTGTTTTCTTTTTATGAGCAACATTTTGGTAGTTTGTCTCCTCATGCGGTGGAGGAACTGAGTGCGTGGATGGAAGATTTGTCAGAGGAGCTTGTGCTGAAGGCTCTTCAAATTGCGTTTGAGAATAATAAGCGGACGGTTGCTTATGTGAAGGGGATTTTGAGAGGTTGGCACGGGAAAGGTTTTACGAAATTGTGTGAGGTTGAGGCGGATACGGCGAGCTTTAGGAAGAAGGAGTCGTCTGCTAGTACGGGGGAGACGGAGGAGTTTTTGGCGAGGTGTGAGGAGTGGGAGAAGAATGCGCCATCTGAGGAAGAGTTGCAGCGCTTTTTAGCGGAGCGCGGGTGGCGTCCATGAGTATTCAAAATGTGGAGGCGGAAAAGACGGTGTTAGGTTCTCTATTAATTGATGGAGAGCTTATTAAGGAGTGCCGTTTGACGGAGCATTATTTTTCTATGCCAGTACATAAGTCTATATTTCAGTTAATGCGAAAGATGGAAGGAGAGGGGCAACCGATTGATCTTGTGACGTTCATTTCTCGGGTAGATCCGAAGTTTTTAGAGGGGATCGGGGGAATGGAGTATTTTATAGGGTTAATGGATGGTGTGCCTACAACTGCCAACTTCTCTTATTATGAGGGGCTTGTTCGAGGTGCCTGGAAAATGTATCAGGCTGGTGTTCTCGGTCACAAGATGGGAGAGCGCCTTATTGCGGAGAAGAGTGAGAAAGTTATCGGTGAGACGATTACGGCGCTTTGTGAGTTAGAGGAGAAAGACTCTGTATGTGAATTTGATTTGAAGGATGCGTTAGTTGGTTTGTATGAGGAGCTTCATCAAGATGTGAAAGAGATTACTGGTATTGAGACTGGTTATACATCGTTAAATAAGATGACGTGCGGACTGCAGGAAGGTGATTTTGTAGTTCTTGGTGCGCGTCCTTCTATGGGGAAGACTGCGTTTGCGCTTAATGTTGGACTGCATGCGGCGAAGTCTGGAGCGGCGGTTGGATTGTTTTCGTTAGAGATGAGTAGTAAGCAATTGTTAAAAAGGATGGCATCTTGCGTAGGCGAAGTGTCAGGAGGTAGGCTGAAAAATCCGAAGCATCGTTTTGCGATGGAAGATTGGGAGAAGGTAAGTAAGGCGTTTGCGGAAATTGGTGAGTTGCCATTTGAGATTTACGACAATGCAGGAGTTACGGTGCAAGATATTTGGATGCAAACTCGTAAGTTAAAGAGAAAGCACGGTGATAAAAAATTTTTAATTATTGTAGATTACTTGCAGCTTATTACGGGCGATCCGAAGCATAAGGGCAATCGATTTCAAGAGATTAGTGAGATTTCTCGTACGCTTAAGTTATTAGCACGTGATTTAAATGTTTGTGTAGTAGCGTTATCACAGTTATCTCGTTCTGTAGAGTCGCGGCAAGATAAGCGTCCGCTTTTATCTGATTTAAGAGAGACGGGCCAAATTGAGCAAGATGCGGATGTCATTATGCTTATGTATCGAGAGGATTATTACGATAAGGAAACGATGCAGAAAGAGATGACGGAGATTCATGTAGCGAAGCATCGGAATGGACCTGTGGGGAGTTTTAAGTTGAGGTTTTTGAAGGAGTTTGGACGGTTTGTGGAGGGAAAATAGTGAAAAGACTGGAGTATCACTTTGCAAATAAAATAAAGCATAAGTGTTCTATTTCATTCACTTATGCTTTATTTTTTGATTCTTTCAATATGTTCCTCATTTCCCCATAAAGAAAGACTTTCTCTCTGCAGTAATCCACTGCTGCAAGTCATCTTGGCTACGTCGGACAAGTCGATTTACTAAAACATCATGCCATACGTAATCCTCTAATAAGTATATATGAACGGGGTCATCTGTATAAAAAGCAATATTACGCTCTTCAAGTGATGGTCCATAAATCATCTCTTTAGAATCTATCGATAAAATAAACCAATGTTCTGTAGACAAGGTCTCTGTGTAAGGTGTTATGCGGTGGGCTTCTAGATTTTTAATGGGATTTTCAACATGCAGGGTAATACCTTGTATTGTAACTTTATCAGCAACTTCAGATAGATCTTCTTTTAACGCTTCATACATCTCATCCCACATTGAAATGACAATACGTCGTTCTGCTTTTTTTATTAATGCCTGACAATAGCTAATGATTGTTTTATTGTCCTTTAAAGTAATCACTCGATTATCCGTTTTTTCCTCGGAAGTTTCTAGTTTTTTTAATGAATCACTTATTCCTTCATAAGTAGACTGCCATTCTGATTGCGCCTTCTGTAAAAAGATTTCAACAGGTAGAGGTGAATAGCGAGTGGTGTCATTTATTTCTTCCTTCATGACAATTCCTTTTTCTACAAGGTTACCTAAAATCTCATAAATCCGCGCTCTTGGGACACCCGAATCCTTACTCACTTGATAGGCTGTGACAGGCCCTTGTTTAACAAGAGATACATAAGATTTAGCTTCATATTCATTGAAACCAATTTTTTTAAGCTGTTGCACTATGTAGTCCACTTTTTTCGTCCTCCGATGTTTGCTTTTATCCCGCATTAACGGGCAGTAAGACCCCCACCTCAAAATTCAGCGGAAGCAAAGAAGTTAGGTGGGGGTCGGGCTGCCCGTAAAAGCCCGATTGGTTCAACTAATAATCAGTGGCCCCACTGATTAAAGTTTCACTTTATATTTTAACGTTACAATAACTGTTTACATTTAGCAAATTATTAGTTACTATTCGAATAGTGACTAAAGGGGAGGTTAATAGTATGGATTTTTATTTAGACCCATCTGTATTAATGATTTTGATTGCTTTTGGATTTTTAGCTGCATTTATTGATTCAGTTGTAGGTGGTGGTGGACTCATTGCTTTACCAGCTTTATTATTTACAGGACTGAATCCAGCAAGTGCAGTAGCTACAAATAAGCTAGCATCGACAATGGGAAGTGCAACTAGTAATATTGTGTTTTATCGTTCTGGTAATCTTGATTTGAAATCGGCGTTTAAATTAGTTCCGCTCACTTTCATAGGTTCCATAATAGGGGCATGGACCGTTCATTTAATGAATCCAGAAGTACTGAAGCCATTGATGTTGATTATGCTTGGTGCGGTCGCTATTTATACGATATTCAAAAAGGATTGGGGTAGTATTTCCACTCATAAGAAATTGTCTGGTCGACACGTCATTATTTTTACTTTCTTTGTTTTTGCTATTGGTTTTTATGATGGATTTCTAGGTCCTGGAACAGGTTCATTTTTAATGTTTTCTCTTTTATTTATTGGGTATGATTTTTTAAAAGCAGCAGGTAATGCGAAGCTTCTTAATTTAGGAAGTAATGTTGGTGCATTATTGATGTTTATGTATGTAGGGCAAGTCAACTATGCGTATGGTTTTATAATGGGAATTGCTCAAATTGCTGGAGGGATTGTTGGCTCCAAATTCGCTATAAAAAAAGGAAGCGGGTATGTTCGTGCTCTTTTCATTACAGTAACTTGTTTATTGTTAGCGAAAAATCTGTATGACTATATTCAGTAAGTAATGTAGAAAAGGTTAACTATGTAGGCTACATAAATATAATAATTCCTTGTAACATATTTTAGATGCTACCTTATTCGAAGGCAGCATCTAAAAAAATTAAGGTAAGAGGGTGAAAATAATACAAACGAATATTTTCGGGGTATGTTTATGTACTTTAGCGAAATAACTATTCCATATTCTTCTTATAATTAACCCGCAACAACCCCTTAAAATCCACCTCAGCTATCAACACACTTACTAATATAAGTGTCGCCCCTAAATATCCTTTTCCTGTGAGCGTTTCACCTGTGAAAACGAAAGCGAAGCCTGCGGAAAAGACAGGTTCTAATGAAAAAATAAGTCCAGTATGTGTAGGCGTCGTGTATTGCTGGGCGATTACTTGCACGATGAATGCGACTGCGGTGCAGAATATGCTTAAGGCTAGAATGATGAGCCATGAGTTGGTTGTACTAGGCAGTTTTGGCGTTTCGATAATGAATGAAAAAATAAGACTAAATAGGCCGACGAAGCCGAGTTGTATAACTCCAAGTGCAATGGAGTTTACATGTTTCGTTACGCTGCCAGTGATGATGACGTGAATGGCATAAAATAAGGCAGACAGTATGCAAAATATATCGCCATTACCGATTTTGAATTCGCTCGTTAATGTTAATAAGCCGATTCCTATTATCGTTAAAAAGATTCCTACTATCACTTTCTTTTCCGGAATGTGTTTTAAAAATATAGCTGATAATATTGGAATGAAAATAACTGTGAGACATAGTAAGAAACCAGCGTTAGAAACACTCGTGTACTTTGTGCCGAAAGTCGCGAAAATGTAAACGATAAATAAGACAGAAGCGAGTAAAAATGCATATTTTACAGTTTTAAAATCGATTTTGAATAAATGTTTGTAAAATATTAAACCTGATAAAAGAAAGGCAATAATAAATCGTAATGCGATTAAATTGTATTCTTCTATGCCTTCAAGTCCAACCTTTGTAAGTAAGATGGATGCACCCCAAAAGAATGTAACTAGTAGTAGCCCTAAATCCGCTTTTAATTGTAGTTTCATATCTATTCCCTCGTTATGTATAAATTTTATAATCCCATACCCCTATCCCCATTATTCATTTTAATATTAATTCTGAATATTTGTAACTTAAATTTATCGACGTTTTATTCCATAAAAAAAAGAGGCTGTTTATAAAACAGCCTCTATGTATCTGAAAATCCAACCCTTGACTAAAGACTACGTAGAATCTCCAACCCTTTTCTTGCTAAATGAATCCCTGCTCTACCTTTTTTTATTTCCACATAACCTTTCATCTTCAGGAAGTTCAATCGGTGTCTAACCTGTGCTTCAGATAAATTTATTCCGACTTCTTGGCTCTTTTCAGAAATAATTCTTCTTCCGATTGTTTTTCCGTTTTCTTCATAATTCATAATGAGGGTAAGGATGAAAAGTGATTCTTTATCAAGAGCGTTTGAACTTGAGGAAGAGGGGGTTATACTCTCAACCTGGTCGCTATCTGTTTTCCTATGTGGAGGCTTTTGAAAATAATGTTGATTAGGCAAATCGTTTTTTGTTATTTGGTTTCCGGTACGGACAGCAAGCATATAATCTATCGTATTTTTAAGTTCTCTTATATTTCCGTACCATGGATATCCATGAAGTTCTTCAATCAATTCTTGTTCAATTTTGACTTTAGGGTCCGATAGCGCAACAAAATGTTTAGCCAATAATTCAATATCATTTCGACGAGCTCTTAATTCGGGAAGGTGTATAAAGAGTACTTTAAGCCTATGGTATAAGTCTTCTCTAAACACATTTTCTTGAATCATTTTTAGTAGATCTTTATTAGTTGCTGCAATAATCCGGACGTCTATCGGGATAATTTGGCCTCCGCCAACACGCATAATCTCTTTTTCCTGCAATACTCGAAGTAGTCGTGCTTGGAGTTTAAGGCTAATATCTCCAATCTCATCTAAAAAAATAGTGCCACCATTTGCTTGTTCAAATAATCCCATTTTCCCGCCCTTTTTTGCTCCGGTAAATGCTCCGTCTTCATAACCAAATAATTCACTCTCGACTAAATCATCCGATAAAGCACTAAAGTTAACGGCAAGAAAAGGGCCGCTATTTCGCAGAGAAGCATTATGAATAGCACTTGCAAATAACTCTTTTCCGGTACCACTTTCACCCTCAATTAATACAGTTAGATCAGTCTTAGCTAACCTTTTTGCAATTTGTTTCGTGTCTTGGATCGTAGAGCTAATCCCAACGATATTATGAAAATTGTATTTTGCTACATAACCTTTTTTGACAAATTCTTTTCTCAATTTACGTTCAAACCCAATGGTCTTAAGGGCATTTCTAAAAGTAACAATAATCGATTGATCATTTATATGTAGACGTTCCACTATTACATCCAAGCCGTTTACAACAAATATCCCGCTTTCTTGTTGCTTATTTGAAAGGATGAAGTTTACTAAATCAATATTATCAATAATGGCATCAACAGGATGACCAATAGCATTTTTACTTTTTATTTTCAGCATGCTTTCCAGAAATTCATTAAAGACAACAATTCTTCCTTCATAATCAATAGCTAGTATGCCATCACCAACACCATCAATAACTTGATGAAGTTGTCGATGAGCTTTAGCTAAATTCTTTGTTAAATCTACTATTTTTCGATAGTATCTCTCAGAAACGTGGTTACCTGATTCCTCCATTAAATGAAATCGATCTAGAATGGACATGATTGTAGTAATATCTATTAATCTATGACCAATATTAATTACTTTTTCTACAAAATCAGGGATAATTTCAAGTTCGCCAGGTGTGATTGCGAGCTTGATCATTTGTATATTCGTTTTTCCAGGATAGTATGGGACATATTCAATATGGTTCAGCCCCAATTGACGCATCGTTTCAATTGATTCGTATACTGTTTTATGATTATCATTCACATATAGGGCTTGTGTTCCTTCTGGTAAAAATAAAAGCTGGTCTACGTTTTCATAATTTAATGTTCGTTTTGCTATTATTACTTCGCAGTTTTCCCCAATAAAGTCTTTCACCGTTTCTATCGTAAATGTATTAGGTAACACAATTAATGTAGAATGAAATACTTTTGGAATACTTTCTTCTACAGAAAAACTTTCGATATCTATTAGATCACCTACCATCTCCGTTAGTTGTTGATGTAGGGCTTTTCGTGTTTCTTTTAAAACGGTGATCAATACAATGTGGTTGGTTTCAAATTTGTTCATAGAGCACCTCTTTAGTTGAATGTAATTGGTCTAAAGTTGGTTATTAATTGGTCATTATGTAACCAATTAATAACCAATTATAATACATTTCAGTATAGTAAACACCGATAAAACGACAAAATATTTAAAAATATGTAAATAATCACTTTAATTTTAATGTTGGCACGATATTTGCTTGTATCAATGGTGTGTAAAGAAATAATGAAATGAGTAGAGTCGTAATTTACATATTTAATTCTTTACCACTTGCTAGAAAAGGGAGGTTAAGAGTATACAATTTCAACAGAGAAAGACAACGAAACCATTTAAATTATGAGGTGAGAGAAAATGAAACCACTAATTGGTGTTACTGGGTATTATATTGATCATAGTGAAATAGGGAAGGAGGGCTTACGAGGGCTACCAGGTCAAGATATGGCTATCTTTTCTTATGACTACATTCGTTCAATTCAACGAGCAGGTGCAACGGTTGTTCTACTTCCAATTGAGGAAGTTGATCAAATTGAGTCCACACTTAATCAATTAGATGGATTGTTATTGGCTGGTGGCGCGGACATCAATCCGGTTTATTACGGTGATACTCCAAAAGCATATATAGGTACTGTAGAGGAAGAACGAGATAATTTTGAATTAAATCTGGCAAAGCAGGCTTTAGAAAAAGATATTCCTATTTTAGGAATTTGCCGAGGATTACAAGTGTTAAATGTTGCAGCTGGTGGAACTCTTTATCAAGACTTAGAGCACGAGATGGGGCCAGAATATTTCCATGTTCGAGAACAGTTCCGTAAATGGCAGGGCTCTCATTCCGTAGATCTTCTGGAAGAGGGGAAAATTTATGAGGCTATTGGCCAAAAATCTTTAATGGTTAATTCTTTTCACCATCAAGCAGTGAAAACATTAGGGAAAGATTTTGAGGCAAGCGCATGGTCCTTTGATGGTGTGATAGAGGCTATTGAATCCAAAGCTCATCGTCATGTAGCAGCGGTTCAATGGCATCCAGAAATGATGTCGGAAAAGGATGCTCTACAGCAACGTTTATTTAACCAATTTGTAAATGAAATTAGTAAAAAGGTAGTTAAATCCTAGCGTGTTATAAATAAAAGAATTGGTGGATAGCTTGGTACGTCATGGTAGTGGGGAAACCAGACTGCCAGCTGCCCGGAAAAGTAATAATCAGTGGGGGATGAACAAAAACCCCATTGAGCAACGTTTCATTTTATTGCAAAGGGGATTGGTATATGAGTCAAGTATCAGAGAAGGTAGTTTCATTCGAGCCAGAAGAAAAAAAGGAAAGAAAAGAATGGAAAATAAACGTATTTGCAATGTTACTTGTCTTGTTAGTTATTGCGGCTGTTATTACACATATATTGCCGGCCGGAAAATATGAACAGATTGAAAAAAATGGGTATACAACAGTAGATCCAAATTCATTTAAATGGATTGAATCAACGCCACTTGGATTTTTTGATACGGTAAAATCTATTCCTACAGGGATGGTAGAAGCTGCTAATATTATCTTTTTTATTCTTATTATCGGAGGGTTTTTTGGTGTATTAAAGGCATCTGGTACGGTTGAGGCTCTTGTTTCAACGATGGCAAAAAAACTTGCTAACCGTGAAAAGTTAATGATTCCTATTATCATGCTGTTCTTTGCGCTTGGCGGGTCATTAATGGGAATGGCGGAGGAAGCTTTAGTGTATGTACCTCTATTCATCCCGCTAGCTCTTGCGGTTGGATTTGATACGATAACAGGAACCGCGATGGTACTAGTAGGAGCGTCCGTTGGATTTACAACGGCAATTATGAATCCGTTTACAGTTGGACTTGCGCAAGGGATAGCGGGTCTTCCTATGTATTCGGGGATGGGGTTCCGCCTCATTTTATTCGTAGTCATATATGTAATTGCTGTTACATTCGTCTATCGTCATGCTATGAAAGTAAAGAGGGATCCTGCAAGCGGAATTTACGGAAAATTCGATACAAATGAGCAAGACAGCCTATTAACAGCGAAAGTAGAGTTAACAAAAAGACATAAATGGATATTAACAGCCTTTTTAATCAATTATATTATTCTTGTATTTGGTGTTATTAAGTACGAGTGGTATATAAAAGAAATTGCAGCTTTATTTATTATTTTAACTATAATCATTGCAATTCTCGGCAAGATATCTCTTGATGATACTGTAGAATCTTTTACACAAGGATCGGCATCTTTAATCGGGGGAGCTTTAATCATTGGTGTATCACGCGCTATTTTAGTTGTATTGAATCAAGGGCATATTATAGACCCGCTACTGTATCAAGTGTCGGAAGGAATGGAACATATTTCTCCTTTTTTAAGTGTTGTTGGAATGTACAACTTCCAAGTAGCGATTCATTTTATTTTAGCATCAGGTAGTGGTCATGCAATGTTGACAATGCCTATCATGGCGCCACTTGCAGATTTATTGGACATTACACGCCAAACAGCTGTATTATCCTTTTCATTCGCGGATGGTATTGGAAACATTATTCTTCCGACAGGTGGTACGCTAATGGCTGGATTAGCAATTGCAGGAATTTCATGGACAAGGTGGGCAAGGTGGATTCTTCCTTTAATTCTAATTGAATACTCAATCGGTTTAATAGCAGTTATAATTGCTCATCTTATTGGTTATGGTCCGTCTTAATAAAAGGTGGATATGCTTTCAATTATAGAAAGTTCGGATTTGAAGAAGATCGCTAAATAATGATGATAGAAAAGCCCGGTTTAGAAGGGCTTTTTTTCTATGTAAAATTTCATTTGTTTTGTTTACATAATATCTTTACAATCATTTGATAAAATAAAGTCAACTGCATATTGTGAGGGTGGGTGGTTATCCCTTCTTTCCATTTGGAAGGAAAGGGGGTGATAATATGGACTTTTTGTTTGACCTTGTAAAAGAGTTTGTCAAAGCGACTGTGCGTGAAGTTTCAGCGTATTTTTTGCGGAAGCAACTTCTGGGTAAGGACAACAAAAAACCCACTCCGCGCCGTAGGAAGCAAAAGGGTGGGTTTCGTAAAAAATAATAACGTATAATAACCACCACCCTATACGGTAGCAGTTAAGGAAGAGATGTTAGCGCATCTCTTCTTTTTATTATATGCCATTGTATTTGATGTCACACTTATATAGTATTCTACGGAAAATATATCATATTCCTATTTTGTGGTCAATTTGATCCCGCTTTAACGGGCAGTAAGACCCCCACCTCAAAATTCAGTGGAAGCAAAGAAGTTAGGAGGGGGATCAACTGCCCGTAAAAGTCCGATTGGTGAGGGCTGATAATCAGTGGGGGATGAACAAAACCCCCACTGATTAAAGTTTCACTTTATTGCATGATTGAAAAGGTGTAGTCTTATTCCTCTTCAAACTGAAAAATATCCCGATTAATAAGTTGGTGGAGATACCTATCCATTTCAGCAGCAGAAACTTTTCTTTCACTTTTAAACCACCATGCGCTTAATGAGGTGATTGCCCCTGAATAAAATTCAATGATTAAATCACTGGGCATCGTATGATTTTTGCAAAGTTGATTTAACGCTTCTATTTCTTGTTTTCTCGTTTCGTGACTTAAATGCTGTGTCCGGTTAATAAATTGTTCATCAGACATTTGTGTTTCTAATATTTTACCGATTTCTTCATGATGTAGAAATTGTTCCATTACTTGAAATGGTTTACTTAATCGATCTGAAACCGGTATTTCAGCAATCATCTTGCTGTATCGTTTAAATCCAAATGTTAATAAAGCATCTTTATCTTCGAAGTGTTTATAAAAGGTTGTTCGGTGTACCATTGCGCGGTCACATATTTGGTTAATCGTGATCGTACTATATTTCTGTTTTGATTGCGTCATTAATTCAAATAAGGAATCCCACAGTAATTTATGTGTACGTCTAATACGTAAATCAAGTTGTTTTTCACTATCGTTCATCTACAATTCTCCTTTTTTGTAGATTAAATATACAGTGGCTGAAAATTGATTCTCCCTTTTTAATCTACATATGTATATTATATTACATGTGTTCCGGTGTATTTAAAGTTTTTTAAGTAAGAAACAGGAGGAGAATCTGTAAATGAATATGACAACTAAGAGCCCAGCAAGTGGCAAAGTTGATACTTCTAATTTAAAACATACCCCCATTTTAATTGCGTTACTTTTAGGTGCAATGGTTGCATTATTAAATGAAACATTACTTGGTAATGCGTTAACGGTATTAATGAAAGAATTTGACGTAACCGCTTCAACGATTCAATGGCTTTCTACAGCTTACATGTTAGTAGTTGGGGTTTTAGTTCCAATTACAGCGTTACTTCAGCAATGGCTCACAACGAGACAAATGTTTTTGATCGCTATGGTAACGTTTTTAGTCGGTACATTAATTGCGGGATTCGCACCGACATTTTCCGTTTTATTAATTGGCCGTATCGTCCAAGCTGTAGCGACGGGGTTAATTACACCGTTATTAATGAATACGATTTTAATCATTTGTCCACCTGAAAAACGTGGTGCGACAATGGGATTAATCGCACTCGTGATGATGGCAGCTCCGGCAATTGGCCCTACATTATCTGGAGTAATTGTGGATTCATTAAATTGGCGCTGGTTATTCTATATTGTTATTCCTATCGTGATCATTTCCATTATGATTGGGATGAAGTACATTCAAAATGTTTCAGAGTTAACAAGGCCAAAAGTAGATTACCCATCTATCCTTTTATCGACATTAGGATTTGGCGGGCTTGTGTATAGCTTTAGTGCATCGGGTGATTTAGGATGGTCCGATGCAAAAGTGTATGGCACTTTAATTGTTGGGCTTATCTCATTATGTATTTTTGCCGTTCGACAATTGAAAATTGAGAATCCAATTTTAGAATTACGAGCATTTAAAGTTCCGATGTTTACATTATCAGTTGGATTAATTGTCATTGTGATGATGTCGTTATTTTCAACGATGACCTTATTACCGATGTTCCTGCAAACCGTTTTACTCGTTACAGCTTTTAAATCAGGAATTATCATGCTTCCGGGAAGTATTATTAGCGCCATAATGGGACCAATCGCAGGTAAACTATTTGATAAATTTAGTCCGAAAGTTATTATCGTTCCCGGCATTGTCTTAGTAGGAATTGCAATGTTCTTATTTAAAGGCATTACTCCTGATACATCAATGGTACAAATTATTGTCATGCATAGCGTATTAATGGTTGGACTCATGTTTGTCATGACAGCACAAACATACGGTTTAAATCAATTAACACCAGATTTATATCCGCACGGAACAGCACTATTTAGTACGTTGCAACAAGTAGCTGGCGCAATTGGTACAGCTATCTTTATTTCGAAAATGTCTTCAGGAACAACTAGCTATATGGAGAGCTCCGTAAATCCACTGGATCCAGTAGAGAAGTTAAACGGTTTAACTTCAGGGTTCCAAGGTGCATTTGCACTTGGGTTAATCTTTATTATTGTTGCATTTATCGTATCGTTATTCTTAAAAGAAGAGAAAGAAGGAGTAAAGGAAGCGAGAGTTTTACAGAACGAACATTAAGGTTTATATAAAAAAGACATCTTTCCCTAGAAAAGATGTCTTTTTTATATTTTTTCGTAACACTTGTTTTAGTTGTCTTCATACATAAGAATTGGTATGTACAATATTTATCCTTTTTGAGAATAAGGATGCAAAGCCGTACTAATAACTAATAGTTCACCAGATGATTTAGTGACATCGTATATAAATCTTGTTATGAGAATAGGCATAGTCATGATTATAATTCCAATTATTATTTGAAGAAGTAGATTGATGCTTTTATTCAGAACAATTACCTCCAAAAATAGGGATGGGGATATGGGATTTTGGATTATAAAGTGATTGTATTTATATTAAACGATTTACACGTTTTTATAGTAAAAATTAGAGACTCTTCAATAAAAAGGAATTAAATATGGTACTCTTTAGTTAAGATATTTAAACGAAGACAGGGGAAATGAAGATGGACAAGAAGCTAACGTATTGGCTAGCATCTATTATAGGTGTAGTAGTACTTGCAACTGGTATGACTTATGGAATGTTACAGTTTGCTGAAGTCCCGCTTGAGAGTGAGGACCATGTTTTTGCAGAGGTTAATAAAGAAGACACACTATCGAATGAAGCAGAAGTGAAAGGCTCAAATGCACAACTTCACATTACAGTAACTTCTACTGAAGAAGAAGTTATTTCAGCTATGCATAGCATGACTCATCAAAAAGTAAAAGCGTGTGAAGGAAAGGGAGCAACCCCTATGTCCAAAAAGAATGCAGAGAAAGTAAGAAACATTCTAAACGGAAACAATTTCAAGAATAAAGAAGAGCTATTAGCAATTACTGAAAGATGGGCAAATAGAGATTTTAGTAAAATTTTAGAAGAACATAACTATTTTATTAAACTTCAAGGTGGCGAGATAGGTGAAGCTACAGTAATGGATACGGTAGACGAGCAAATATTCTGTTTCAATACTTTCGGTGATGATGTAACGGCCGCATTAGTTAAATCAGGAGATCTTTAGGCGCTGTAAGGTGTTTTTCTTTAGTATAAAGAAAGCCTCAAGTATTCATATACTTGAGGCTTTTCCAATTGAAAGATAGGAATGATCCGAATTCCTTACATTAAGAACAAAGTGGAATTACTCCTAAACCAATTAATAAAGCTGCAGCAACTGCTGGAATTGGTACGGGAATTTGAATACCTTCTACAAATAAGAAATACTGACCACTTACTATTTTAAAACAAACTAATTGCATGGAAAATCCTCCCTTCTTTTAGAATTAATACATTATATTAATTTATCTATTTATTGTTGTAGTTAAATTATTTATTTTTTAAAATATAGTTAATATGTAAATAGTTTTCGAAAGGACCTGCTCAATCAATGCGGAAAAACATAAGATGAAACGAATCCATTAAAATACATGAGTGAACCTTAGTTTTCCCCTCTTATCTAAAGGAGGAACTATTATGGGTTATGGTGGTAGTTGTGGCGGTTGTGGCTTCTCGGGAGGCTTTGCTTTATTAGTTGTGTTATTCATTTTATTAATCATCGTTGGAGCTTCTTGCTTCTGCTAAAAACTATTGGAAAAGACACTCATATAGAGTGTCTTTTCTTTCGTGCAAAATGATTCCTGACAATAGCCAACTGTATAAAGTATGCGGTATACTTTTGCCTCATTAGACATATAAAAATGTTGGAGGGATGTTATGAAACTAGTAGGGAAGCAAATTTATATTCGGCTTTATAAAACTGCTGATGCTAACGAGTTAGCTAACTTACATATTAGAAATCGCGAATTTTTTCAACGAGTTTGCCCGTTGCTCCCAGAAGTTTTTTATACAGAAGAACATCAAAAAATACGTCTTGAACAAGCTCTAAAAAAGACAGCTGAAGGGCAAGTATATCCTTTTGGAATCTTTTTAAGAGAAAATGATAAACTTATCGGAGACATGTCATTAACTCAAATTGTTAGGGGAGACCTCCAAAGCTGTTATACGGGATTTACTTTAGATAAGGAGCATAATACAAAGGGCTATACAACAGAGGCTCTTCAACTTGTTGTAGATTTTGCTTTTAGGGAATTAAAGCTACATAGAATTGAAGCAGGAGCGATGCTTGATAATATAGCATCTATTCGCGTATTAGAAAAAGTAGGGTTTAAAAAAGAAGGTATAGCGAAAGAAAATATAAGGATTAATGGCAAATGGACAGATCATCAAATATTAGCTATTATCAATAGTTTGGATGTGTAAGCTTATTTTGATTCCAATAATGATAATTATGTAAAGGGCTGTCTATATCGACAGCTTATTATATTTTTTGCTTAGCGTGATTTTTTCGGAATGCTGGCGGCACCCCATGCCCATCAAGCTAACAGAACAGGTTGCCCCAAAACGAAAATTTCATCTTTTCATAGGCGTCCATGGGAATTTAGTTCATTTTTTTCGTTTTGGGGAACAATTAATTTCTTAAGTTGATAGCCATGTGGTTGTACCCCATACCCATCAACTTAACAATTTTATAACACTCTAAAACAACATTTCCCTAAAATGAAAAAAATGCTATTCTTTATATATATTTCTCCAGCAAGAATAGCGTTTTTTTATATCGATGGTTCTTCTATTTAATTACGATAGATAATTTGTAATTAGCATGTTCGTTTAGTTGAGTTAAGAATTGATCAAGGGCTTCATTAGATGGAAACTTACACTCTAGAAGATAACAACCTTCACCGCTAATTTTGAAGTTCTTTATGATATATTCCTGTTGTGTTTTTACAAATGATAAATAGGAACTGTGTTGAATGCTCCTTGTATAAATATTTATAAATGCGTGAACATAGTAACCTAGTTTTCTTTCATTCAGTTTAATCGTATAACCTTCTATGATGCCTTTCTCTTCCAGCCTTATTACTCTAGATGAGGTTGCTTGCCCCGTCAGATGGACTTTTTCTCCTAATTCTTTCATTGACGTACGGCCATTTTTCAATAACGCTTCTATTATTTTTTTATCTGTATCATCTAACACCGTGACACATCCTTTCACATTTCAAGTCAAACCTTACAAATTTTTGATTTTATCTATGTAACATGATTCCTCTCATATTTTATACTATTGGTGAATCATATAAAAGGGAGGAATACCGCATGGATATTAGACTTATACGTAATGCAACACTTGTTGTACATTATGCAGACAAGAAGTTTTTGATCGATCCTTTTTTAGCTGACAAAGGATCCACTCCACCGTTTCCAAATACACCAAATCAAGATATGAGAAATCCGTTAGTTAGTTTACCAATTTCTATAGAAGAAATTATTCAGGTTGATGCGGTTATCATCACGCATTTACATCCTGATCACTTTGACGAAGTTGCTAAAAAAGTTTTACCTAAGGATATAAAAATCTATGCACAAAATGAACATGACATTGAGGCTATTAATAAAGAAGGCTTTCACAATATAGAATCTTTACAGCATGTTACCAACATAGAAGAAATTAAGCTATTTAAAACAAATGGACAACATGGAACTGGCGAAATCACAAAGTTTACCGGTGAAGTATCAGGTATTGTATTTAATCATCCAGACGAGCCGAGATTGTATGTGGCAGGTGATACAGTATGGTGTAACGATGTTCAACAAGCAATTGACACGCACGACCCTGAAGTTATTGTGATCAATGGAGGTGCTGCTCAGTTTCTAGAAGGTGGCCCTATTACAATGACAAAAGAGGATATTTATGACACAAAACAGGCAGCACCACAGGCCAAAATTATCGTTTCTCATATGGAATCACTTAACCATTGCCTATTAACAAGAAAGGAATTGAATGACTTTATTGATGAGAAAGGATTATCTAACACTATTTTAGTGCCATCTGATGGGGAGTCCTATTCGTTTTAAAGTGGTGCAGTTAACCTAAACCAGAATATGAAAAGCCCGCTTTCTTAGTATGATGAGAAAGCGGGCTTTCGTTACTTCACAATCTTTGGTCTATAGAAAAAGGAAAAAATCACACCTGAAATTAAACTGATATAACCTTAAGTTGATGGATGTGTGGTTGTACCCCTATAAAAGAAAAGACACCCTAAGGTGCCTTCCTCCGACTTGAACCACATTAATTTTAATAATATGTATTGGACTCCCATTCAAGTATCATTTTTCTCAATGAATAATTGGTATATTTTAGGGTGTTTTTTACTATTTTTATGTTAAGATATTTTGGTTGATATTCATCTTATTTTAGGAGGTTGGAAGATCTGTTACATGCTTTTCATATGGATTTTAGTTTCTATACCAAAAGTATAAAAGTTTTGGGATTATTAGGGAACTCTACTCGATTATCAATTGTTTGTAAATTGATTACATATGGAGTGTTGTCAGTTTCTGATTTAAGTAAGCAAACAAAAATTACAGAAGATTTGATTGTACAACATTTGCGTAAATTAGCCTCTGGAAATATTGTAATTAGTGAACGTATAGGGAAAAGGCTTTATTTTAAAATAAAAGATAATAAAACAATTGAGATTATTAAGGTATTAGGATTACTAAGTTAATTTTAATTACTTTCAATATAAATGATTTTGCTATAACTCAATTGTGCAAAATCACATTTAGCCCGCCTACAGAAATAGGGAGGTTTTTAATATACAAAAAGGCGCCCATATAAGGGTGCCTTTTCCAATAGTTTTTAGCAGAAACAACTGCATCCGATAATGATTAATAAAATAAACAATACAACTAATAAAGCGAAACCTCCAGCGAAACCGCAGCCTTCGCCACAACTACCACCATATCCCATAACAATAGTGCCTCCTTTAGATTAGAGGGTAAAACTAGGGTTCATTCCATGTAATTTAATGGGTTCACATTACCTTATGTATTTAAGAATGAATTGAGCAGGTCCTTTTGAAAATAAGGGAAAGATGATCTAAGGCGCTTCACCTGAAGAGGGGTACGGCCACATGCCCATCAAGCTAACCAGGTAAATTACTAGATACAAAATGATCCTTGTTTCAAAACTAGCAAGTGATAAAAAAGTAGGCATGCTAAAGAAGCCTATTAAAACGCGATTTTTTCGCTAGGCAGCTTGTCTATACTTCACCGTCGTTTTATACACAATCCCTAGAATATCAAAAACGGTCATCTTCTTATACCTATGACATTTACGACCGTTTTTTTTGAGCAGCCGATAAAGGCGATGCAAAATTTTTAAAAGTTCTTCTGTGCCAACGGCTATCGCTTGAAACAGTAACGGAAAGTAATCTTTAATCATATAAATCGCTTTGTATTCACTCAGTTCCTGCTTTTTCTTTTCAAGCAGAAACCGTCGCATTTGAAACATTGTAGAAGAACAAAGGAGAATACCTATGAGTTGTCCATATAAATGACACTCTAGGCGTTCTCTTTTTATATTTTTACATTCATCAATTTCAAAGAATGACTTCCACGTTTTAAACAAAATTTCAATCTGCCAACGAAGTGAATATAATGAATGCACGTAGTTCGTCGGTACTTCTTCTAGCGACGTGTTCGTGATATATACATTCATGCTCATTAAACGTTTACTTTTATCCTTCATGACAATGCCTTTCTTCTTTTCACGTATTGCTTGGTTTTTCAGACGTGTTTGCGTTTGATCATCGGTTAAACGATGGATAATTACACGTGCTGGAAGTTTCTGATTTTGACCAATGTATGCCTCGGGGATTTCCATCGTTTCACCAGGGATTAGACCAGACAGCATTTGTGTCATATCAAGCTGGATGTATTCTGTTTGCTTTTTTAACGCACCATTGTTGAAGTATTCTGGTTCAGGGTTCTTGATATAAATGCGTGTATTCAACTTCAACCGCGAGATATAGTAAGCCTTTCTATCATGAATGGTTTGTAAGTCTCCTAAATCGAAGTACCCAAGATCACGTAAACACAAATCGTCCGCCTCTACGGTTTCAAGGCAGATGGTACCGTATGTTTTATTATTATTCTTTCCTGGTCCAAGCTGCACGTTAAGAAATTGGCCACTAAGTAAATCATATTCCAATTGGATTTTCACGCCTGCGGTATTACTACTCCCACCTGAACCTTGATAGTCAGTGGCGAAATGGTCAGGCAGTTGAAACACTGTTGCATCTAAAATACGGATACGATTGAAAGCAGAAATCACGTGTGCAGAAAGTGAGTGATTTGAACAGATTTTTTGTGTGAGAAGAGAAGTAAAGACTTCTCGAAGAAATGCGACAGCTGCTGGATTAAAGCGTTGATTCAGTCCTTCTGGGCTCATAAGTACCCCAGTAGAAACTTCTAACTGACTGCACAATTGTGCAAGTGATGTGCTAGCAATTTCTTGACTGAACCATACGCAAAGGGCAATGAGTTCGTTTGCTTGATACTTACTAGATCGCTGTACAAAGCCAACTTGTTTGGCGATATCTTGTAGGACTGCTGGAGATAAAAAGTATTGTAGCTCTTGTGCGAAAAGATTCAGTTCATTTGAAATAATAGGATTCATTAAAAACACCATCCTTTCTCATAAACTTCTTACGATAAGCATAGCGTTTTTTTATTTTAAGGGTATGATTTTAACTTCGGTTGATGGGCATGTGACGCTACCCTAATCTTTCGATTGAAGATAATACTCATTGATTTCACCCCCTATGCTTAGGAGTATAGAAAATCAACTTTGATTTGAGGCATATGAAGGGCTTTGATAGCGTATATGTGAAGGATTCAAATAAAACTGAAGGACTTAATTTGAAATTTAAAAAAGAATACGAGGGTCTAATTAACTAATCTTTGATTTATTAATTTGGTAATTATCAGGTAAATTAAGTATCTAACTAAAAAATATGAATTTTTATCTAAATATTTGATTTACTATTACTGGAATTTTAAGGATAATATATTTGAACTAATATTTGTCTAATGTATTAATAACTAAAAGTGAGGTGAAGTTAGTTGTTTAATAATTTAGGTATTTCTTTTTTATGGTTGTTACTTGCTTATGGTGTTGCAACATTAATAGTTTTTATACATATGCTAATCTCTAATAAATATTTTGGTGTGCAAAACGCGAAACAGGCAGGAACAACTTTTTTGAAATCACCAGTTTATGTTAAATCTAGACCCTATCAGGTTCTTTACAACGTTGCGATTTTTCCCGTTTTTCTATGGCTATATAGCAAAGGGATAGATACAGATAATGTAAAAGAATTTATGCTTAATACCGTTATTCAATGGACAGCATTGTCGATAATTATCGACTA
>NZ_JBQENW010000011.1:0-157298 GCF_052044835.1 Bacillus sp. 22475
ATTTCTTCGGTATCATGAAATCGGAATTTCTGTATCGAAAAGAATTTGAAAGTATAACACATTTCAAACAAGAATTAGCAAAGTATATAGAATACTATAACCATAAAAGAATTAAGGCAAAATTAAAGGGTATGAGCCCAGTACAATACCGGGCTCATACCCTAGAGGCTGCCTAATGAAACGACCTGTCTAACTTTCGGGGGTCACTTCATAATGGAAGAATGGCTTTTTTTATTATTGATAAATCTCTTTATATTTCTTATACTCTGCTTCAGAACATAGTACGAAATGTCCTGGGCGAATTTCACGCATTGTTGGCACTTCGCTACCGTAATCATGCTGCGATGGATCGTATACGATACGTTTACGATTGCGCTCATAATCTGGATCTGGTAGCGGAATTGCTGATAATAGTGATTTCGTATATGGATGAACTGGATTCGCATATAACTCTTCACTTGTTGTTAGCTCAACGATTTGACCACGGTACATTACACCGATGCGGTCACTAATGTATTTTACCATTGATAAATCATGGGCAATAAATAAGTATGTTAGACCTTTTTCTTTTTGTAGCTTTTTCAGTAAGTTTACAACTTGCGCCTGAATCGATACGTCAAGTGCTGAGATCGGCTCATCCGCAATGATAAATTCTGGTTCTACAGCAAGCGCTCGAGCGATACCGATACGCTGACGTTGTCCACCTGAGAATTCGTGCGGGAAACGGTTTGCGTGCTCTTTATTTAAACCAACTGTGTTTAATAGTTCATGAACACGGTCCATGCGCTCTTTTTTACTTTTCGCTAATCCGTGAATATCAATACCTTCTGCGATAATATCCCCTACTGTCATACGAGGATTTAATGATGCGTATGGATCTTGGAAAATCATTTGCATTTTACGGTTGAATTTCTTCAATTCTGCGCGTGATTTCTTACCATGTACGTTTTCACCATCGAACAATACTTCACCAGCAGTTGCATCATATAAACGAATAATCGTTCTTCCAGTTGTTGATTTACCACAACCTGATTCTCCTACAAGACCAAATGTTTCTCCGCGGTAAATATCAAATGAAATATCATTAACCGCTTTGACAACACCACCACTCACGTCGAAGTGCTGCTTTACATTTTTTACTTCAATTAATTTCTCACGTTGTTTAGTCATGTTGTTCACCTGCTTTCATTTGAAGAATACGTTTTTCAACGACTGCCGGCGGTTTTACTTCTGGAGCTTGCTCGTGAAGTAACCAAGTTGCCGCATAGTGTGTATCACTTACTTTAAATAAAGGTGGGTCCATTTCAAAATCAATTTTTAGTGCCTGTGGGTTACGTGGTGCAAAAGCATCACCCTTTGGCGGCTTTAATAAATCCGGAGGCGTTCCAGGAATTGCATATAACTCTTCCTCTGAGCCATCTAAACTTGGCATAGATGCGATTAAGCCCCAAGTATATGGATGTTTCGGATTATAGAAAATTTCATCTACAGTTCCAATTTCAACAACTTTACCAGCGTACATAACTGCCACTCGGTCAGCAACGTTTGCTACTACACCTAAGTCATGCGTAATGAAAATAATTGCCGCTTCTGTTTTTTGCTGAATGTCTTTCATAAGTTCTAAAATTTGTGCCTGAATCGTAACGTCTAGCGCTGTTGTCGGCTCATCGGCAATTAATAATTTCGGGTTACAAGCTAACGCCATCGCAATAACTACACGCTGTCTCATACCACCTGAGAATTGGTGAGGATATTGTTTTAAACGAGCTTCTGGATTTGGAATACCTACAAGGTCGATTAATTCTAAAGCAACTTTACGTGCGTCTGCTTTACTCATCCCTTGGTGTTTAATAAGGCCTTCCATAATTTGATTTCCAATTGTCATCGTTGGGTTTAATGATGTCATTGGATCTTGGAAAATCATCGCGATATCTTTACCACGTACTTGCTGCATTTCTTTTTCTGTTAATTTCGTTAAGTCACGACCTTCAAATACGATCTCACCATTTTTAATGCGTCCAGGAGGATTCGGAATTAATCCCATTAACGCTTTAGAAGTAACTGATTTCCCTGAACCAGATTCTCCTACAATCGCCAATGTCTCTCCTTTTTTCAAATCAAAAGTAACGCCGCGTACAGCTTGCACTTCACCTGCATGTGTATCAAAGGAGACTTGTAAATCTTTTACCTCTAACAATGTTTTCATCTTTGCCTCTCCCCTCTTTTACTTACGCATTTTTGGATCTAACGCATCGCGTAATCCGTCTGCCATTAAGTTAAACGCTAAAATTAATATACTGATGACAACCGCAGGAATGAACATCATATGCGGATACGTTTGAATAGATTTATAACCGTCATTTACAAGAGAACCAAGTGACGCGAATGGTGGCTGAATACCTAAACCGATGAAGCTTAAGAATGCCTCACCAAACACCGCTGTTGGAATTGTAAACATTGTCATTACGATAATTGGTCCCATTACGTTCGGGATTAAGTGTTTTACAATTAATTGTGTATTTGTTGCACCTAATGTACGAGATGCTAACACATATTCTTGGTTTTTTAATTTCAGGATTTGTCCACGAACGATACGCGACATCCCTATCCAACCTGTAATTGCCATTGCGAGTGTAATTGACCATATACCAGATCCCATAATGATTACCATTAAGATAACGATGATTAAGTATGGAATACCGTTAATAATCTCCATAATACGTTGCATAATATTATCTACTCTGCCGCCATAAAACGCTGAAATACCTCCGTATGCAACCCCAATTACTAAGTCAATTGCTGCTGCTAAAAGAGCGATATATAATGATACGCGTGTACCTTCCCATGTTCTTGTCCATAAATCACGACCAAGATCATCTGTACCAAACCAGAAATACTCTTTAATATCACGTTTTTCATATTGGTCAACACCATATTGATCTGTACCGTCAAATGGTAACCAATGAACATTTTCAATAACAGGAATTTTCGGTGGCATTTTCGCACGACCTAAATCTTGCTCTTTATACGAGTGTTTACTTACCATCGGTCCAAAAATTGCTAGTAATATAATAAGGCTTAATAATACGAAACCAAACATCGCACCTTTATGTTGGAACAAACGTCTTCTTACATCTTGCCAAAACGTTAAGCTTGGACGGGCAATGACTTCATTATCCACATTATTTTGATTGGCTTGTTGAAATAAATCTGGAGATAATTTTTGTACATCTTTCATCACTTTTTCCCTCCCGCTAAACGAATTCGAGGATCAATAATTCCGTATAAAATATCGACAATGAAAATAACTAAAATGAAGATTGCACTATAGAAAATTGTAGTTCCCATAATAACTGTATAGTCATTCACTGTAATAGATTTAACGAACTGTTCCCCTAGTCCTGGTACAGCATAAATTTGCTCAATAACTAATGTACCTGTGATTAAACCTGCAACCATTGGTCCTAAAATTGTTACTACTGGAATTAACGCGTTACGAAGTGCGTGTTTGATAATGATAACGCCTTGGCTAATCCCTTTCGCTTTTGCTGTTAAAATGTAATCGGCTTGCATAACTTCAATTAACTCGGCACGAGCGAAACGTGCGATTGTTGCAATAACTGCCATCGATAAAGCAATTGTAGGCATTACTGTAAACTCTGGTCCTTTCCAGAACGCTACTGGGAACCAACCAAGTTTTACCCCTACGAAATATTGTAGTAAAGCGGCGAATACGAATGATGGTACCGACATCCCGAGTACGGAAATAATTGTCGCTCCATAATCGACCCATGTATTGTTACGAAGTGCCGCAACGATTCCTAAAATTAAACCGATAAATGTTCCTAATATAATCGCTTGTAAACCAAGCTGTGCTGATGGTCCAATACGATCCACAATCATATCTGTTACTGGACGGTTATCATATTGGAATGATACCCCTAAATCACCTTTTGCTAAGTTACCTAAATAACGTGCATATTGAACTGGTACTGGATCATTTAAACCATATTTTTCAAGAATGATTTCTTTTTGTGCCGGTGATAGCTTCTCCTGATTTTTAAGCGGAGAACCCGGAAGTAATTTCATCAAAAAGAAAGTCAGCGTAGTAATTAAAAATAATGTCAAAGCCATGTACACGAAACGTTTTAATACATAACGTCCCATAGTCAAGCACCTCCCCGTTTTTCTCAAAAGCAATAAGATAGTTTAAAATATTCTTACTTTTATTTTTTTAAAATAAGAGCATATGCCCATCATAGGCATATACCCTTATTCATGATGGAAACCATTTTTAATTTTTGAGTTCAACCCACTTATAGCTAAATTCTCCGCCATATTTATGTTCTAATAGGCCAGTAATTGAGCCACGTTGTAAATATGCTTTTCCAGGTTGATATACTGGAGCAATCGCAGCATCTTCAAGCAGTTGTTTTTCCGCTTTTAATAGTGCATCCCAGCGAGCTTGTACATCAACTTCTGTTTTTGCTTTTTTAATTAAATCATCATACGCTGAATTTGCGTAATTTACTTTGTTTTGCGCATTACCTGTTGTATACATTTCAAGGAATGACATTGGATCCATATAATCTGGACTCCATCCTGCATACGACATCGCATAATCTCCACTTGCTTCAAGTTTTAATTTTTGTGCAAATGGCTGCATTTTTGTCGGAACTGTTAGACCTGGTAAGTTCTTTTCAAATTGGCCTTTTAAATACTCTCCGATTTTTTTAGCATCATCAGTATCAAAGTTTAATAGCTCTAACTCTACTTTGTCTACACCAAGTTCTTTTTTACCAGCTTCCCAATATTTTTGAGCTTCTTTAATATCCTCTTTTATAAGCTTTCCGTTCTCTTCACGGAAGTCTTTTCCATTCGGACCTTTTGCTAAGCCTTTCGGAACAAAACCATATATCCCCTCTGAACCATCGTTTAAGATAACTTTTCCGATATTTTCACGTTCAAAGGACATTGCAATTGCTTTTCGGATATTTTTATTTGCTAAAAATTTATTCTTTTCATTTAAGCGAATAAATTGTGTAGATGACCTCTTAATCGTTTTGAAATCAGCATCTGATTTGTATTTATCTACAAACTCTGATGTTAACACTACACGATCAATTGCTTTCGTTTCATATAAATTTATAGCAGTTGAACGATCCTTAACAATATTGAAGTTTATTTCTTCAAGTTTTACTTCTTTATTTTCCCAATACGTTGGATTTTTCTTAAGTTGGAAGCTTTGTTCATGCTTCCATTCATTTAATACGAATGGACCATTATAAAGTGTCGTATTGGATTCTAATCCAAATTTTGCTCCTTGTTCTGTTACAAACTTCTCATTCAAAGGATACAATGTTGGATAGACTGTTAAACTTACAAAATAAGGAACAGGGTTATCTAATTCCACTTCAAGTGTATGATCATCAATTGCCTTTACACCAAGTTCTTCAATTGGTAATTCTTTTTTGTTAACTTTCTCCGCATTTTTAACATCAAATAGTATGTAAGCAAACTTGGCACCCGTATTTGAATCTACAGCTCTTCTCCAAGAATAAACGAAGTCTTTCGCTGTTACAGGTTCACCATTAGACCATTTCGCATCTTCACGTAATTTAAATACATACTTTTTGCCATCCTCTGATTTCTCATAAGATTTTGCGACACCTGGAACAAGTTTATCATCTTTCCCCAGACGATATAATCCCTCCATTGTATTATTCATGATGTTAGAAGATGTTGCATCCGTTGATAACGTCGTATCCATAGTTGGAATTTCAGCTGTTTCGGTTAAATTTAACACTTGTTTGTTTGAGGATTTTTCTTTTGCGCCTGCTTTATTATCCTCTTTTTGGTAACTACAAGCCCCTAGCATACTGACTGTCAACGTCGATGCAACTAATAACGGTATCTTTTTCTTCATGTTGTGTTGCCTCCCCTAATTGCACTTCCTGTACCCTCACTTGTTAAAAAGTAGAATTGAAAGAATAATCTCCAAGTTTCTACAATTTTCATTATACATATAATATAACAATTGTGAATATAGTTTTTTGTTTTTTTGTTAAAATTTTTAATAAAATGTTTATATTTTTATTTTTTTGTAAAGGGATACGTTAACATTGCTACCATCATCTTGAAATCAGACCTTTAATTGCGTATAATTTTCAAAAAATTAATTCTAGTACATATTATAGCTTTTATAGTATAATAATTCTAGTAATATTTTGACGGAGGGGAACATTTTGAATAAAGTTTTTTTTCATACTTGTATACTAATTTTCATAGCGATAATCGCTTCTAGTATTGGCGCATTCCTCATTTCATCGCAATTTTTGTTGAATTTTGTCAACATCTTGTTTTATATTGCACTGTTTTTTATTCTTATCGGCGGTTTTTTATACATATTTCAAAATGGTTTTTTCAATGTAACCATTTACGCATTTCAAAGAGTATTTGGTACGAATAAAAAGATTGACTCTTTAATTGAAGAAGTCGAGGAACCTACAGATAAGAAAGAACGTATTTATAAAACATATTCATTCAAATGGACATATCCAATTTGTATTACAGGTATCGTTCTTGGGTTGTTCTCGACCCTTATTAGCTTTACTATTTTGATGTAGTTTGCAAACACTATCCCATATGATATAATAATCAGCAAAACATTTTGTTATAAAACTTTAGTTCTTTCATATTAAAAGAGCTCAAGTAACAATAAATAAATTTATATGTATGCGATGATAAAGAAGAGTACATATTGAGGCAATTTCAGAGAGCTTGTGGTCGGTGTGAACAAGTAATTGTACAGTATGGAATGGGCTTTTGAGCACCAAACCGAACCGAAAGTAGTAGGCTTTGGCGTTATATCCAAACGTTATTATGGATTAGAGAGATTTCACAGTAGTGAAATAATTAGGGTGGTACCGCGGTCCATTCGTCCCTATAGTTTTTGGGATGAATGGGCTTTTTTGTTTGCCTTCTCTTCCCCCATCACGCATTCAATTTTAGGAGGAATTACTTATGTCAGTTATCTTTTCTGGTATTCAGCCAAGTGGAACGATTACACTTGGAAACTATTTAGGAGCAATGAAGCAGTTTACAGAGCTTCAAAATGAACACGACTGTTATTTCTGTATTGTAAACCAACATGCGATTACAGTACCTCAAGATCCCGTACAACTTCGTAAAAACATCCGCAGTCTTGCTGCACTTTATGTGGCATGTGGCATTGACCCTGAAAAAGCTACTTTATTTGTACAATCAGAAGTACCAGCACACGCTCAACTAGGTTGGATCATGCAATCTGTTGCTTACGTTGGAGAATTAGAGCGTATGACGCAATATAAAGATAAAGCTTCTGGTAGAGATTCAGTTCCAGCTGGATTACTTACGTATCCACCATTAATGGCTGCTGATATTTTACTTTACAATACTGAAATCGTGCCGGTTGGTGATGATCAAAAGCAACATATCGAATTAACACGTGACCTAGCAGAGCGTTTCAACAAACGTTACCGTGAAATCTTTACAATGCCTGAAATTCGTATTCCAAAAGTAGGAGCTCGCGTTATGTCATTAACAGAACCTACGAAAAAAATGAGCAAATCTGATCCGAATCCAAAATCAATGATCAGTATGCTTGATGAGCCAAAAACAATTGAAAAGAAAATTAAGAGTGCTGTTACTGACTCTGAAGGTATTGTGAAATTTGATAAAGAAAACAAACCTGGTATCTCTAACTTATTAACAATCTACTCTTCATTCTCTGGAAAAACAGTTGAAGAAATTGAAGCAATGTACGAAGGAAAAGGATACGGCGACTTCAAAGGCGACCTAGCGCAAGTAGTCGTAGAAGCAATTCGTCCAATCCAAGACAAATATAACGAACTAATCAACTCACCAGAACTAGACGAAATTCTAGACAAAGGTGCAGAAAAAGCAAACCGCGTTGCATTCAAACAACTACGCAAAGTAGAAAATGCAATGGGGTTAAGTAGAAAACGTAGGTAACATATAAAGCGAAGGGCTAGGAGCCGGAGCTGGATTTCATATAAAGCAGAGGGCTTGCTGCCGGAGCTAGATTACTACAAAATTAAAAAACCGCCAATTGGCGGTTTTTTAATTTACCTTTTGCTCATTTTCCATTTCCCATAACTTTTCAAAAAATGGCTGTCCTTTTACGAGACGCTCGCATAATTGTTCATGTTTCTCAGACCAGCCAGCTTTCGCTTCATCATACAGTCTAGCCCAAATATCCTCGAACTCCATATGTTGAACCGTTCCATATGCTGATGGATCCCACTCTGTGTACCAATAGCGAATCTCCGCTGTATTTTTCGTTGTATGTAATTGATCTAACGCCATAAATAATAATTGTTTCAGCTGTCTTTCTTTACGAGTCAAGCCATTCATAATGAAAGGCGATGGTGATAAAATGTGGTGTTCTTTTTCTGTTTCTTCTACTTGGAACTCATACTTTTCTGCTTGTACGTTTTCTACCATCTCATATACCATCTGCTCTTGGCGTGGTATAAGTCTGCTTTTGCGAATTGGTACATTGTAACCAATTGTGTCAATCGCAATAATTCCTTTTCCATCTGTAACAACAAAGCAATACTCTTGCTGCAAACGTTCATGATTTTTACGAATATAAGCCTTATGATGTACGTCTTCCAGCATTTTTTGCGGAAGCTCTAACAATTCGTTCTCGATGTAATGATATAATGTGGCATCTACTTTTAATAATGGCACTTGATCTAATAGCTCAATCGTATCATCTTTCCGCCATTCGTAAAAATGACAAACGTTATACCCATTCTCTTCACCTTCAAACCAATTTACCCATACATCATGTAGATATAACATTCACTACCCCTCACTTCACTACTGTTTGTACCAATCATTATGTTCATTTTTGCTTAACTTTATTCCACTTGAGGAAATATATTCTAATTATTATTTTTTCTTCTATTAATACTAAAAAAAACAGGAAATAGAGCCCCTGTTTTTTTATATATGAAATGTATTTGCTTTATTCAATATTTCTTTTGCATCTATAGATAATAAAGAAAGTGTATCTTCTCCTTCCAAAGTTACACAATCTTTGACAATATGAAATCCAAGCGCATAGCCAAGCATCTTCGGATAAGAGTGAAAGCCATTTAATAAGATGTCATGTTCCCTTGTTCCTCGTTTTATACTTATTCTTTCATGTACAACATTTTTCCAATAATAAATAGCCTCTTCTTTTGAAAGATACGCCGTCCACGGTGCATTATTTTTTTCTGTATACCTTTCTGTTACTGCTTGCTCAGCTAGCCCTTCCATAATCATTGTATCAAGTAATGTATATTCTGTTTCTTTCGTCTCAATTTGATGTAACCTGCATATGTGATGGTATTCATGCGCCAATAACACTTTTAATTCTTCTACCGAATTCCGTCCACATACGAATAAGAAAATAACATGACGCATAGATAATCCAGCCCTACCGTTATACTCTTCTTGCACAGTTCGATTATAGGAATCTGATAATAAAATAAAGACAGGGACATCCGGACCTTTCAACCAATTTTTCAATTTATCATACTCCAGGCTCAACTCTTTCCAAATTTCCTTTTCCTCTAATTCTTTAATTTCCTTTTCCCCGCGCATGATCGGGCGATACATCCCTTTTGAAATTAAAAAGCGATACAACCTTTCTTTTGGCAACGGAATATACTTCGTAAATTTCTCACAAAGTTTTTCTGGCCGTCCATAATATAAATGTAGCCATTCAGCTGTTTCAACAATCCCCATCTTTATCCCTCCTTTTTCTTATATATATGCTACAGGAGAAAAAGACGTAAAAATAAATAAGGAGTTTTTTCGCAATATAATGCGGAAAAACTCCTTATTTTATCTATTATTTATACGATTTAAATACTAACACTGCGTTATGACCACCGAATCCTAATGAGTTACTTAATACTGCGTTTACTTCTTGGTGTCTCGCTTGATTCGGTACGTAATCTAAGTCACATTCTGGATCTGGTGTCTCATAGTTAATTGTTGGAGGAATTACTCCGTCTGTAATTGATTTAATAGAGAAAATCGCTTCAACAGCACCAGCTGCTCCTAATAAGTGACCTGTCATTGATTTCGTTGAGCTAATTGCTACTTTATACGCGTGCTCACCGAAAGTTTCTTTAATTGCCATCGTTTCATATTTTTCATTCGCATCCGTACTTGTACCATGCGCATTAATGTAATCAATATCTTCTGGCTGTAGGTCTGCATCAGCTAAAGCTTGACGCATTGCACGCACTCCGCCTTCACCACCAGGAGCAGGCATTGTAATATGGAATGCATCACCAGTTGCACCGTAACCAGCGATTTCCGCGTAAATGTGAGCACCACGAGCTAATGCGTGTTCTAATTCTTCAAGAATTAAAATACCTGAACCTTCACCCATTACGAAACCGCTACGGTTTTTATCAAACGGACGGCAAGCCGTTGCTGGGTCTTCATTAAATGTTAATGCTTTCGCTGAGCTAAATCCTGCGAATGCCATACTTGTTAGCGGCGCTTCTGCTCCGCCTGTAATCATTGCATCAGCATCACCACGCTGAATTGCTTTAAATGCATCACCAATTGAGTTTGCACCAGATGCACAAGCCGTTACAGAACAAGTGTTAATTCCTTTTGCTCCTGTTGCAATTGATACTTGACCTGCTGCCATATCTGGAATCATCATCGGCACGAAGAATGGGCTCACGCGGCGCGGGCCTTTCTCAGTAAAAATCTTAAATTGTTCTTCGTATGTTTCCATACCGCCAATACCAGATCCAATCCATACACCAATTCGAGGTCCATTTTCTTCTGTAATTTCAAGCTTTGCATCTGCAACTGCCATTTTCGCTGCTGCTACTGCATATTGTGTAAAGCGGTCCATACGGCGCGCTTCTTTTTTATCAATATATTTCTCGACTTCAAAGTCGTTAATTTCCGCCGCTACTTTTGCTGGAAATAGTTCTGGATCGATTCTTGTAAGTCGCCCGATTCCAGATACACCCTTTTTAATGTTTTCCCATGCTGTTTCAACATCTGTTCCGACCGGTGTAACAGCTCCTAGTCCTGTAATTACGACCCTCTTTTTTTCCATACAAAATACACTCCTTTTTTTCTCTCAGTCCTTATTTACCCCAACGAAGAGCGACTGCTCCCCATGTTAATCCGCCACCAAAACCAACAAGTATAATTAAATCACCATCTTGAATACGTCCATTTTGCAATTCCTCTACCATTGCAATTGGAATTGAAGAAGCTGATGTATTACCAAACTTTTCAATTGTCATACTCATTTTTTCTTGTGGTAAATTTAATCTCTCTCTTGCAGATTCCATAATACGAATATTCGCTTGATGCGGTACTAAGAAATCCACATCCTCTTTTGTAAGACCAGCCTTATCCAGCACGCGAAGACAAGATTCACCAAGTTGACGAACGGCAAATTTAAAAACTTCTCTGCCATTCATCATAACATACTCGTCTTGATATAGATGCTTACCGCCGCTTCCGTCTGCTCCTAATTCGAAAGATAGAACGCCTCTTCCTTCTGAAACTGCTCCCATTACGATAGCACCGGCTCCGTCTCCAAATAATACCGCTGTATTTCGATCATTCCAGTCTACAATTTTAGATAGCTTATCACTACCAACTACTAATACGTTTTTATAAGTCCCCGTTTGAATAAATTGCTGCGCTGTAATCATTCCGTACATAAAACCAGCGCATGCTGCACCTACATCCATTGCAGCTGCATGTTTCGCTCCAATCGCTTCTTGAATGACACAAGCTACTGCTGGAAACGCACGATCTGGTGTTACTGTCGCCACTAAAATAAGATCGATATCTTCTCCGCTAACCCCTGCATCTTCAAGTGCTTTTTTTGCAGCCTCTACGGCCATATATGAAGTATCTATTGTATCATCGGCAATGCGTCTTTCTGCAATTCCCGTTCTCGTACGAATCCATTCATCGGACGTTTCCATTATTTTCTCTAAATCGTGATTTGTGACTACTTTTTCTGGCACATATCTTCCGATCCCTAAAATGCCCACGTTCACATCGCAGCCCTCCGTTTTATATCAATTATTATGACTTGGTACTAATTTTAAAACATAAATGTATTTTTGTCTAGAATATATTTCGCATAAAACAGAAAGCTAACGCATTATCCACTTTATTTTTCATTAAAAGAAACAGAATCATACCTTTTCGTGTTTCATTCCAAATAAAAAGGCCCGAACCGCTTCTACTCACGATTCGAGCCTCTCCTCCATCAAAAAAGAAAGATTTTATTCTTTATCTGCTTTCCCAAGCTCATAAGCTTCGTTCATAACTTTCATTAACAACTCTAACACCGGTTGTGCCTTCTCCATATCAAGTGCAATTCCATTATCATCTAAAATTGCCTTTGCTTCCGGTAAATGCTTCATTGCGATTTGTAAAAACTGCATGCTTTTTTCGTTCATATTATGCTCTTCCTCTCCATTAAAACTTTCACATACAATAGTGTAACACGCGTACTACCCTTCGTATAACTCTTTATATTTTTTCATGTGTGCCAGTTGCTTATTTAAACCGTATTCTAACGGAGTATTTCTTTTTATTGAAATTACCTCGATAGCCTCATCTCTTACTTCGTTATTATTTTTATTTACTTTATCATCCGCGCGTAAAAGATTCATACCTTTTTCCCATAATGACTGTTTACCACTAAGTAAATTGTATATACCAAGATGCGCCCCGTTCGTTCCATTTTCCCATAAGTATTCACATACATCTTCAACGTAAAGTAAATCATTCCCCTTTTCCTCAATCGTACAACGGCACTCTTTTTCACCTAATTCTGATAAAATAAGCTGATGAAACATCATAAAGGACGGTTGCCACGGTCCATATAATGTTGGAACTCGAAATACACTATATTGTAAATTCCCTTTTTTCAATCCTTCTTCTACTTTCAAAAATAGTCGCTTATTTTCGGATTCATCTGTACTGCCTACTTCAATAGAAGAAATTAAATTTAACTTCACTTTTTGTTCTTCACACATTCTTATAATTCGCTTTAAATATTGTAATATGACTCTTTCATTCCGAAATCCACTTTGCTGATTTGGCTCATATAAGCAAAAGTAAACAGTATCGAATCTCTCTTCCTCAACCAATCTCCATCCATCTTCATCTCTTATCGAATAATACGTAAATAACGCATTTCGCCCAATTAATAATAACTTCTCTTCATTAATTTTGGTCATACTATCGAATTCATCAAAATCAAGACCATACACTTCCACTTCTTCTGCAATCATTTTATTTACAAGGTGATAACCTACAAACGTAAGTGCACCTATTATCAGCACGCGTTTCATACCACCAACCCTTTCCCTCTGAAACAAATAGCTCCTCATTTATGTATATGGGAGCTTCATAATTCTTCTTCATATTTTTTAAAGAAATCGGTCGTTTGCCTAACCATTTTATATTTCACATCTTGCAGATGGAACAAGACAGAAGTATCACATTGATTTAGTTGCCTCATTTTCTCATATCTACGCAACTGCTGTTTTCTTCCTCTTTTTTCTTGTGTTGATACGAAAATTTTAACAGGTACACAAGATGGAAGAAGCGTAAATGATTTCTTATTTATTTTTAATTCTAATTCTTCTTCTTTGGAATCATACGCCAAACTTAATTCCTTCACGAGTCTCTTGTAAAAAAACTTATGCTCTTTCTCAAAACTTACATATTCAGGTAAATCCAAACACGGATTTAACATAACAACAGAACGAATACATTCAGGATATTTGTTCATCATTTCAAGTGCCACAAGCGCTCCCATACCATCTGCCATAATGTGCATTTTCGCATTTAACGTCTCTTTTCTCAAAACAACATCATATAAACGTTTTGCCAGACGAACAGATTGATCGTTTCCCCAATGTCTTCCGTATAAATTAGAGGAAAAGACCGTGTAGCCTTGCTCAATAAGACCATGTAAGAAATAAGATTTACCCGCATGTTGTGTCCATAAACTTGTACCATTCTCAATAAAGTAGTTATAATCACCGAGGAGCATAACAGAAAATCCATTTGGCTTCTCCGGTAAATAAATAACACATGGTTCTTTTTCCAAATAAAAAAAACGTTCCGTAATACTCATTTTTCCCCCGCCTTATTTTCTAAACATATAAAACCACTCTTTTATAATGTATGAACGGAATGCAAATTTGCGTTGAAAAATCTACAAATATTTTTCTATATTCTTTTTTCAATTGTGTTACAATAAGGACAGATTGAACGAATAGAGGTGTAAAATATGCGTTTCATTTGGGCATTAATTTGGTCGTTCTTACTTGTACATATGATGAGCTACGTAATTGGCTCTATGACTGGCGGTACATACGACTTTAACCAAGCGTCTATTTTCTCAGTTGTTCTTGCTGTATTAGTACTCGCAATTTCAGCTGCAATTCCAAACGAGCCAGTAGAACAACACTAAAAAAAGAGTCCGGATTTTATCCGAACTCTTTTTTATTTTCATTTCACATGAACGACTAATTCTTTATTTTCTACATCAACAACTACGTGACTATTGTCTGTAATTGTTCCTGCAATTAATTCTCTTGCTAATTTCGTTTCCACTTGACGTTGTACATATCGTTTTAATGGACGAGCTCCGTACATTGGGTCGAAACCAGCTTCTACAACAAATTCTTTTGCTGCATCTGTTAATTCTACTGTAATGTGACGGTCAGCTAGACGGCCTTGTAGTTCTTTTACAATTTTATCAACAATGCCTTTAATTTCATTCGTTGTAAGAGGTTTGAATAAAATAATTTCATCAACACGGTTTAAAAATTCAGGGCGGAAATGTCCTCTTAATTGCCCCATTACAAGGTCTCTTGATTCCTCTTTAATCGAACCATCTTCTTCTAATCCATCTAGTAAATGAGCAGATCCAATATTTGAAGTCATAATAATAACTGTGTTTTTAAAGTCTACTGTTCTTCCTTGTGAATCTGTAATGCGTCCATCATCTAACATTTGTAATAAAATGTTGAATACTTCTGGATGTGCTTTTTCGATTTCGTCTAACAAAATAACTGAATACGGTTTACGTCTTACCGCTTCTGTTAATTGACCGCCCTCTTCATATCCTACATATCCAGGAGGCGCACCAATTAAGCGTGACACAGCGTGTTTCTCCATATACTCAGACATGTCAATACGAATCATTTGCTCTTCACTATCGAATAAAGACTGCGCTAACGTTTTTGCAAGTTCTGTTTTACCAACACCCGTAGGGCCTAAGAAAATGAAGGAACCAATTGGACGATTCGGGTCTTTAATACCAGCGCGCGCACGGAGAACCGCGTCTGATACTAAGCTTACTGCTTCCTCTTGTCCGATGACACGCTCTGATAAGATTTGCTCTAAGCGTAGTAATTTCTCACGTTCACCTTCAACAAGTTTAGCAACAGGAATACCAGTCCAGCGTGAAACAATATCTGCAATTTCTTCTTCACTTACTTCCTCACGCAATAAACGATTTTCTTGTTTATTATGCGCGCCCATTTCTTCCGCTTCTTTTAATTCTTTTTCGATTGCAGGAATTTTCCCGTGACGAAGTTCGGCTGCTTTATTTAAATCGTAATTACCTTCTGCTTCTTCTAATTCACGGCGCAGACGTTCTAAATGTTCACGTAAGTCACGAACTTTGTGAATGTCTTCTTTTTCTTTCTCCCATTTCGCTCTCATACCACTTGCAACTTCTTTTAAATCCGATAATTCACGTTGCAATGTTTTTAGACGCTCTTGGCTACCACGATCCGTTTCTTTTCCAAGAGCCGCTTCTTCAATTTCCAGCTGCATAATACGACGCGTTACTTCATCTAATTCTGTCGGCATAGAATCGATTTCTGTACGAATTGTTGCGCACGCTTCATCAACAAGGTCAATCGCTTTATCCGGTAAGAAGCGATCTGAAATATATCGATCTGATAAAACTGACGCTGCTACAATCGCACGGTCATGAATATTTACACCGTGATAAATTTCAAAGCGTTCTTTTAATCCACGTAATATGGAAATCGTATCTTCAACAGTTGGTTCTTCTGCTAATACTTGTTGGAAACGTCTTTCTAGTGCTGGATCTTTTTCAATATATTTACGATATTCATCTAATGTTGTCGCCCCGATACAATGCAGTTCACCACGAGCAAGCATCGGTTTTAACATATTTCCTGCATCCATCGCACCTTCTGTTTTACCAGCTCCAACGATTGTATGAAGTTCATCAATGAATAATAAAATGCGTCCTTCACTCTTTTTAATTTCATTTAATACAGCTTGCAGACGCTCTTCGAACTCACCACGGAATTTCGCACCTGCTACGAGCGCACTCATATCTAACGCAAAAATCGTTCTATCTTTCAATCCTTCAGGTACATCCTTTTTCACAATACGCTGTGCTAATCCTTCAACGATTGCTGTTTTACCAACACCTGGCTCACCAATTAAAACAGGATTGTTTTTCGTTTTACGTGAAAGAATGCGGATAACGCGTCGAATTTCACTATCTCGGCCGATAACAGGATCAATTTTCCCAGCTCTCACTTCTGCCACTAAATCACGGCCATATTTTTCTAACGCTTCATAAGTTGCTTCTGGATTTTGACTAGTCACTCTTTGATTCCCCCGAACTGTCATTAAAGACTGTAATAAGTTATCTTTCGTAATATGCAATCTTGCAAATAATTGATTTATATCGCCTTTTTCTTCGGAAAAAGCAAGCAATACATGTTCGACTGAAATGTAATCATCCTGCAGTTTTTCTGCTTCTTTCCCTGCTCTTACAAGCAATTGTTGCAGAGCGCTCGTTACATATAATTTTCCAACCTCTGCACCGCTCCCTGTTACAGAAGGTTTCTTTTTAATTAAGCTTTCAGCGCTTTGCTTTAATGCTTCTATATCAACATTCATTTTTTGAAATATACGTACTGCTAATCCATCTTGCTCTTCTAATAATGCAAGTAATAGATGAACAGTATCCACCTCTTGGTGATGATGAGATACCGCTAAAGATTGGGCACTCATAATCGCCTCTTGTGTTTTTGTTGTCATCTGATTTAAGTCCATCTTTACAGCCCTCCAAAAGTTTGACTTTCTTTGACCTTTGATTTGATTATACGCCAACTGACTTTTTTATACAATAATTTTGCCTATGTATTTTCAAACTTATTATTGGAAAAAGAAAAAGGAAGCATTCATTATACTGTTTTAAAAATACGGTAAATGAAATTATAATGTGTAACGACAAAAAAGCCGCAATAACGATTGCGGCTTCTGTTACGGTTTTCTTTTATATGTCCACTGACGGTTATGATTCGTGTTATCCGGAAACTTTTCACCGGCAGTTAATTGTACCATTTGCGGATTTTTCACCATACTTCCCGTTTCACCAATTTCTACATAAATACCATCATTCGGCGCTTTTTGTCCAGAACGAAACCTGCGATTTTGTCCCATTTTCATTCTCCTTCCATGACGTCTTTGCCTCATTAGTATATCCATTTTAAAAGAAAGGTTTTCTGTCATGTTTAGGAAACAGTACTACATCTCGTCCTTGTACATATATATGAATGATACAAGCGTAAGCAGGGATTTCTTTCCTACTTGTAGAAAAAAAAAGAAACCAACCTACTCTAGGCTAGTTTCAAAGGAGAGTCAAACATATACGAGAAGATTACATGTTCATTATAAGTCTCATCACACGAGCAATGTAACCCTTTTCACAATTTGTACATAATGAAAGAAACATTGTTTGAACTTTCTAAAAAGATGTTGACTTTTCTTAATTTCCAACGATAAATAGTAGACACCGTAGCACTTTGAGACGTAAGATGGATATATAGTGAAATTTCCATCTATGGTGATTTCACCGAGTCTAACCTCTTATTTCTGCATATTAAAAACGGAAATACAGATAGATACAAAAAAATTATTATAAGAGGTGAAATTATGAACAAACAACATTTAATCGCATTAGACTTAGACGGTACTTTATTAACAGACAACAAAATAATTTCCACTCGAACGAAACATACAATTGCAAAAGCAAAGGAACAGGGACATATTGTTGTTATTTCAACAGGACGTCCATTCCGTGCTAGTTATGATTACTATAAAGAACTTGCTCTTAACACACCTATCGTAAACTTTAACGGTGCTTACGTACATCATCCTCTTGATTCAAATTGGGGAACACACCACTCTCCTCTTGAGCTAGCAACAGCGCAAGAAATTGTACGAGCTTGCTTTGATTTCGGCGTAAAAAATATATACGCGGAAGTAATGGACGATGTGTATGTTCGTGAAATTGATGAAGATAAAAAACATATTTTCGAATTCGGCTCTCCTAAGATTTTTACGGGAGACTTATTAAATATTTTAAACGATCATCCAACTTGCTTATTAATTGATGCACATGACGAGCATTCCACTGCAATTCGTCAACATTTAACGGATATGCACGCGGAAGTAATCGATCATAGAAAATGGGGCGCACCTTGGCCGATTATTGAGATTGTGAAAAGCGGATTAAATAAAGCGGTTGGATTACAAAAAATTTCTAGTCATTACAACATTCCACAAGAGCGAATTATCGCTTTCGGTGACGAAGATAATGATTTTGAAATGATTGAATTTGCTGGTCACGGCATCGCAATGGGGAATGCCATCCCTGAATTAAAATCACTCGCAAACCATACGACGTTAACGAACGAAGAAGATGGTATTGCTTTATATTTAGAAGAGGTTCTTGGGTTGTAATCTAAAAATTCCCTACTTATAGTTTCCTGCCAAATGTCCATACTATAAGTAGACGCAAGAGACATCGCGTCGATTGTTTTCAGCTAAATAAAGGGGGTTTTTCGAATGGGTAAAAAGAACAAATCAAAGCGTTTTATCCAACAAGGAGCCGATGCTGTTATGAAGCATGATGCAAGATTCCCGTACAGAGGTACATTAGCTGAGGCAGAAAAGGCAAGAAGTAACTCTTCTTTTGGAGGGGTTTAAATGGGGAACTTACTATTCCAACAAGCTAGAGATGCTGTTGAAAATGCCGTATCTTGTTCAAGCGGTACTGAGCAACAAGATCTCGTATATAGAGCAAAAAATGCTTTGCAATCCGCTTACGCAAACTCTTCAACTGCTGAAAAAGTTCAGCTCCGTGAAATGCAAGAGCAATTGCAAAACATTACGAATGTACATTAAAAAAGAGGACCAACTTCGGTCCTCTTTAATCTTTCCGAAACAATCCGAACACCCCAACTGTTTGCAGTATATTTGTAAATGCACCTGGGTCCACTTGTTTAATAATCCTCTCCAATTCGTATAACTCGTAACGGGTAATAACCATCATTAACATTTCTTTATTTTCATTCGTATAAGCACCTGTTGCTGGTATCGTTGTAATTCCTCTTACTAATCGCGAGTGAATCGCCTTTCTTACGTCCGCCCCATTCTTCGTAACAATTAATGCTGTAATCTTTACATGACGAGTATGAATTGCATCAATAATTCTCGTTGATACATATAAAGTCACTAACGTATATAACGCTTTTTCCCATCCATATACATAGCCAGCAGCGATAATGATAATTGCATTAAAAAAGAAAAAGTATGTACCGACAGGCTTATCTTTTATTTTTGATAAAATCATGGCGATAATATCTAATCCACCTGTAGAAGCACCCCACTTTAAAGCAATCCCTACTCCAATTGCCGAAATAATCCCGCCAAAAATCGCATTTAATATGATATCATTCGAAACCGCTCTAACAGGGATGATTTCTAGAAACAAAGTCATAAATATAACACAAAGAAAACTAAAAAAGGTGAAGGCCTTTCCAACCTTTTTCCACGCTAAAATAACGACAGGAATATTAAATAAGCTAAACAATACTCCCGTAGATATGTGAATCGATAAAAAATCACCTAATATTTGTGATAATAATTGAGACAATCCAGCAAAGCCGCTCGCATACACTTTCGCTGGCGTTAAAAATAAATTCATCCCAATCGCGTTTAATAAACCTGCGATGATTACAACGATTAACTTCTTTATAAGTTCAGTATAATTCAACTTCAAATCCATTTCGAATCCACCTTTACCCTTCATAAATGCACCGCTATACATAGTCTTTACGAAAAAGGAAATGATAAACGTACAACGTTTAGAAATGGAGTTGATACATATGCCACATACGAGTGATAACGACAAAAAAGCACGCGATAATAATGCAAAACGCACACAAAAAAATGAGCAAGAGCAAAAAAATATTCAGCAAGGTAAACGTGCATACTCTAAAAAGACCGATCACCTTTGATTCCATCGTACATCAACAATTATGTTGATGTACTTTTTTACATTTTAAAGGAAAAAACATTAAAAATTCACTTCATGTTCACTTCTATATTCTACAATAGCGATAACATATTCGGATGAGGTGTTGGCATGAGAGGGAAACATATTTTCATTATTACTGCACTAATAAGTATATTGATGCTATCTGCTTGCGGACAAAAAAACGGCTCAGCTACAGTCGCCACAGCAACAGACTCGACTGTTACGAAGGACGACTTCGAAAAACAATTGAAAGATCGTTACGGAAAAGACATGCTATACGAAATGATGGCACAAGACGTCATCACAAAAAAATATAAAGTACCTGATGAAGAGGTAAATAAAGAAGTAGAAAAAGTAAAAAAACAATATGGAGATCAATTCAAAAAAGTATTAGAAAACAATCGTTTAAAAGATGAAGAGGATTTCAAAAATCAAATTAAGTTCAAACTTGCTATGAATGAAGCGATTAAGAAAAGCATTACAGAAAAAGACGTAAAAGATCACTATAAGCCAGAAATTAAAGCGAGTCACATTTTAGTAAGTGACGAAAATGAAGCGAAAGAAATAAAGAGTAAACTAGATGCTGGTGCTTCATTTGAAGAATTAGCAAAACAAGAATCACAAGATCTACTATCAAAAGATAAAGGTGGAGACCTTGGATACTTCAATTCAGGTACAATGGCTCCTGAATTCGAAACCGCTGCCTACAAACTAAATGTTGGACAAATTAGCAATCCCGTAAAATCATCAAACGGTTATCACGTTATTAAATTAACTGATAAAAAAGATCTAAAACCTTACGATGAGGTAAAAAACTCTATTCGCAAAAACTTAGAGGAAGAACGTACTGCTGATCCTGCATTCAGCCAAAAATTATTACAAGAGGAATTAAAAAAGGCGAATATTAAAATAAACGATAGTGATTTGAAAGATACATTTACTCTTGTTTCTCCGCAAGGAAATTAAAAAAGCACAACCTTATCTTTTTAAATAAGGTTGTGTTTTTTAATCTTCTATCTTATTTCTTAAAGTAAGTCCAACCTTCTTCTTGGTAAACCTTTTCTTCTTTCATCAACTTACCAAGTGCACGCTTAAATGCAGCTTTACTCATGTTAAAGCGTTCTTTAATATCTTCTGGATGGCTCTTATCCCAAAACGGCATTGCTCCGCCTCGTTCTTCCATATATGCATAAATTACTGCAGCATCGTCTTCCATTCCTTCTTCTTTACGAGGAAGAAGTGAAATGTTAATTGTACCATCATCTTTCACGTCAATAATACGGCCCGTTACACGCTCACCGATGCGAACTTGTTCTTTTCTTTCTGTATGGTGTAAGAAAGCACGGAAATGCTCATCAGTTAGTATGAATGAACCAACTTGAAGCGAACGATATACACGTCCATTTACGTTTTTATTACGCATAGATGGCGTTGCATCTACGATAATTTCTTGCATATCACTGTCTCTTGCCGGAAGAGCAATTAAACGATCACGATTCGTTAATTTTAACGTACAATATAATTCGTCGCCTACTTCTGGCCATACTGGCATATAAATCGGGAACTCATCAGCTGGAATTAGTATATCTTTTGACACACCAATATCAACAAACACACCTAAACTAGGAATAACTTCTACAACCTTTACCCAGTTCCAATCATAAGTTGTAATAATCGGTTCCTTCATTGTTGCTGAAATACGATTTTGGTGATCAAGGTATAAGAATACATCAATCGTATCGCCTTCTTCAATTTCTCCAGCTACTTCGTTTTTATGTAGGAAAATTTCTTCTTCTTCATTCCCAACCATATATCCGATTTCCGTTTCGCGTAAAACAGTTACCTGTTCAATCGATCCTATTTGCAAATACATATTTTTTAATTCCCTTCTATATATATAAAATTATCTTTTTTATCATTCCAAACAAAAGTTAATTATAACATGATTTTTCCTGTATTTGTCCAACTGCCCAAAATTCACTATAATAAAATGAGGTTCCATGAATATAAGTACGAAAACACTTAAGTCTAGACTCGTTTTCAGCTATACTTTAGTATGTACAGTACATAACAAGATTAGAAATTTATTTGGAGGTGCTAACTATGGCAAAAGATAGTTCTTTTGACATCGTTTCGAAAGTAGAATTACCTGAAGTAACAAACGCAATTAATATCGCCTTAAAAGAAATTCAAAACCGATATGACTTTAAAGGAAGTAAAAGTGATATTAAATTAGAAAAAGAAGTACTAGTTTTAACTTCTGACGACGAGTTCAAATTAGACCAAGTAAAAGACGTTTTAATTTCTAAACTTGTAAAACGTAACGTTCCAATTAAGAACTTAGATTACGGAAAAGTTGAAGCTGCAACTGGCAACACTGTTCGCCAACGCGCAACACTTCAACAAGGTATCGATAAAGATAACGCTAAAAAAATTAACAACATCATTAAAGAAATGAAATTAAAAGTAAAAACACAAGTACAAGACGATCAAGTACGTGTTACAGCGAAAAGCCGTGATGACTTACAAGCCGTAATCGCAGCTGTTCGTAGCGCTGATTTACCAATCGACGTACAGTTCATTAACTACCGCTAAAAAGAAAACTCCTCTTAATTAGAGGAGTTTTCTTTTTAGCCTTGCAGAGACAATATTACAAGAACAAACCATAGAAAAAGGGTATGTGTGGTAAAAATCGCTAAGTAAATTGAAAATAAGGAAAAGACACCTTAAGACGTTTTCCCTTCGATTTGAATTACTTTTCTTAGTAATTACATCCTAGGCCAAAGTCATCTTAAAAATTGCTATAACTCATAATTCCTCTCCTCGCCAAAACGTAACAATTTATGAGTATAAGAATATTTTCCAACCTTTAATGTAATGTAAAATTAATAAGTATTTTAAAAAATGTTAATTAAAAAAGAGTTAGAAGTGGTTATTTGAAGAAATTAATATTATGGTTTTTATTGGCCACATTCTCCCTAAATACTGTAGGATGTTCTAATAATACGAATACACTAACGGATAAGTCTAACTGTATCAACAAAGCTTGGTACAAAAAAACTATGTCATGTAATCATTTAAAAAACATTAAATAGTTAATGATAAAGGTCATAAAAAAAGACACCTCAAAGTGCCTTCCTCCGACTTGAACCATCTTAATTTTAATAATATTTAGATGGAATTAAAAAGAAGCATACATTGTTAATAAAGATGCAGACTTCAAAATAAAAAGTACACTAAGTAAACTCTTATTCAAAAATTTATATTAAACACTAATATTTTAGAAGCAAGTTTATAAGTGTAAAACCTACAGGGATTTCCCCTGTAGGTTTTATTATATTTCAAGTGATTTCCAAATGAATTATGAGTGGCTTTTTTCAGTTTGGTTTTCAAAATATTTTTCTTTAACCATTTTTATCAGATTTTCTTTTTCTGTTAGTTCAAATATAAATAATGCTTTTTTCATGTTATTTGCAATATCTTCTTCATTCTGTTGTTTAAATCTTAATAAATTCCATCCTTTTAAATAGTAAAGTTCGCCTAATAAGTATAAAGTATTTAGATTAATAGCTAATTTGATGCCCTTATCAATGTATTTTACCGCTTCTTCATATTGATAGGTCATACCTAAACATTTCGCTAAATTAAAAATGATTTTTAATTTAATCGCTTTATCTCTCGGAAAATCTAACTTATTAAAATTAGTTAAACATCTTCCTAATATAGTAATACTTTTATCATATTCTTTATTTTCCGCATAAAATATAGACATTGTCTGCATAATATCTATTTCTCTTTCTGATAAAAAATCAACATTGGTTAAAGTTAGTTTTAATGCATTATTTAAAAGCTTTAAAGCAGTTTTTATGGATCTGTTCACCTCAAATACAGCAATTGCTTCATGCCATAGGAGAAATTGTTTATCTTCTTTTGCCTGAAAATTTTTTTCATCTTTCTCTTTTTTCACGACTTCATAAAGTTCTTTATATTGTTTTTGCTTTAAGCAATCTTTTATTACGCATTTTACATTTTCTACATATTTTAATTTTTTGTTTTGAGTTAATGCAAATATATTATTTGGGTCAATACCAAGTCTTTCTGATAATTGATATAACAATATACTAGATGGATAAATCATACCTTTTTCTATTTTGCTAATTTGACTTTGCGAACATATTCCATGACATAATTCGGATTGTGATATATTTTTTTAATTCTAAGCTCTTTAATGGTAATACCCAAATCGTAAAATTCCATTTTCCCACCTACTATTTAGCACTATCTTAGTATAAGAGTATTCTCTAACTTTTAATGTAATGTAAAATTAATATAGTTGCAATTATTGTTTGTTTCAAAGGTCTTTCTCTATCCGTATTGATACAAAAACAGGCTAGGAAGAAGACTTTCTCCCTAACCTGGCCCCACCGAACAAACTTACAAATACAAGTAAGAAGACATGAACATAGAGCGAGTAACTTCTCATCTCATCTACGTTTCCTTTTAACTGCAATTAAAAACGCAATAAATAATACATTCACACCAACGATTAAGGAGATAAATAACCAATTCACACCTGTTTCTCCGTTAACTTTATACACGTTTGATTCTTCACGCTTTAAAACGAGATAAAATTCCCCATTTTCCTCTCTTATAATTTCATCCTCTAACAATCCTCTTAACTCTTGTTTTTCACCAATCGTACTTGCAGGTAAGGAGACTTTTTGTGTTTCTTTCGTATTATTAATTGCTACTAAAGTTACTTCATTTTTATATTTTCGTTTTAGTATGCTCATCCCGCTCTTATCATACAATAGCTCAAACGTACCGCGTCGTAAAGACGGTCTCGCCTGTCTAAGTTCACCTAGTTTTGTTATGTGCTGCATAAATTTTTCGTCTGACTTAAAATCCATTAATCGTCTATTATCGGGTACACTTCCTCCATCTAATGCAATTTCAGTTCCGTAATAAAAATTCGGAATTCCAGGTGATGTTAACAGATATGTAAGCGCCAGTTTTAAACGTGATGGCGGATAATACATATTTTCTTTTGCAATACGCGCATATCTTTTTGTTTCTTGATCATCTAAAAACGTAACAAATTCCCCTTCTTTTTTACTCACATCGTATAACGATTTCACCGATACATCCGCTTTGGAAAACGATTCTACTATTTTTTCGTTGTATTCGCTATCCTCCTTTGTCATAATACGAAAATCTTTCTTTATCACTTGCATATCTTTTTGCGCGTTATCCCAAAAGGAACGCGGCTTTTTTTCACTATGTATAACATAACTTCCGTCTAAATCAACTTCTTTTATCCACCATTTCATTGCGTCAATTACCTGTTGTTCGTTTTCTCCAAGCGGAAATTGAAATACAACTTTCATTCCTTTTGCCTGAGCTTCTTTTACAAGTTCTTTCACATCATTTTCTGTCCCGAAATGTTCATTTACCTTTTTAAAATTTCGCACGTCTAATCCATCGTACTTTCCACTTTCAAAAAGTGGCGAAAGCATAACGGTAGTAAAACCCATTTCTTTTATGTAATCCAACCTTTTTATAATTCCTCTTATATCCCCGCCTTGATACCCTTCTAAATTACCAACTTCTAATTGTTTGTCATTTTTCGGTTCTCCATTATTGAAGCGATCAATCATAATGAAGTATATAACTTCATCTCGCCACTCTCTTTTTTCGTCTGCAAAAGTATGTATTGGTACAAACAAAACAACAGCTAAGCAAAAACAAATGAATAGTTTCCTAGTCCGTATTTTTCCCACACGCATCCCCCAAGTTTTTTAATTGTAAGAATATTATACCAATTTTCCGAATGAAACGCATATGTCGATTTCAACCCTCACAAAATAATACACGTTAGGTTTCCTAACATCATGTATATATTTTTCTGAATTTTTAGTTGATTTTTAGTTTAATTTCGAATATGATATGAAACATAACAAAATGATGTTATTTTTTCTAACATTACAGGAGGGAAAATCATGAATATGGGAGATACGGTTTTTATGTTTGTAACGACAGTAATGGTCATGTTGATGACACCAGGATTGGCACTTTTTTATGGAGGTATGGTTCGCAGCAAAAATGTACTCAGTACAACGATGCATAGTTATAGTGCAATGGCTATCGTTTCGATTCAATGGATTGTTATCGGCTATTCTTTATCATTCGGACCAGATTGGCACGGGCTTATCGGTACACTTGATTGGTTCGGTCTAAACGGAGTTACCTACGCACCAAATCCAGACTACTCATCTACTATTCCTCACAATTTATTCATGATGTTTCAACTCATGTTCGCCATTTTAACTCCAGCTTTAATTTCAGGTGCATTTGCTGAAAGAATGCGATTTTCTGCCTTTCTTATTTTTATCCTTCTATGGACAACGATCGTTTACAATCCTGTCGCTCATTGGGTATGGGGCGTCGGCGGTTGGCTAAGGGAACTTGGTGCACTAGACTTCGCTGGCGGAAACGTCGTTCACATCACTTCCGGAGTTGCTGGTCTTGTTTTAGCTATTTTCCTCGGAAAACGAAAAAACATAAATGGTTCTTCTCCTCATCATTTGCCATTTACAATGTTAGGCGCAGGCTTATTATGGTTTGGCTGGTTCGGTTTTAACGTCGGCAGCGCATTATCCTTAAACGACGTAGCTTTAACTGCATTTATTAATACAAATATAGCCGCTGCTGCCTCCGCTCTAACTTGGATGCTTTCTGAATGGTTCTTCCAATCAAAACCGACTGCGATGGGAGCTGCTTGTGGAGTTGTTTCTGGTCTAGTCGCTATTACACCAGCTTGCGGGTTCGTTACACCTTTCTCCGCTCTTCTTATCGGAGCAATTGGTGGTATATTATGCTTTGGCGCCGTTTTCTTCTTAAAAACAAAATTCGGGTATGACGATACACTTGATGCCTTTGGATGCCACGGCATCGGAGGAACTTGGGGCGGCATCGCAACAGGACTATTTGCAACTACTACCATAAACGGAGATGGTGCAAACGGATTATTTTACGGAAATGCAGCTTTACTGTTTAAACAACTTATAGCGATCGGTGCAACATATGCATTCACGATCATCATGACGTATGCCATTATTAAAGTTATTAACTTCTTCCTCCCTGTTCGAGTAGATGAGCACGAGGAACACATGGGACTTGATATTTCGATGCATGGCGAGAAGGCTTATGAACATGCAGAGCGAGCAAACTAAAAAGGGATGCAATCTATTACTAATAGATTGCATCCCTTTTTTTGCGCACGAGGTAACATACCCCACCTAGTATAAATGTAAATATATCAACGATTTTTCAAATATATCGATTGTTTCTTTCAATATATCAACGGTTCGACACAACATATCGATTTACCAACAAATTCCGACATGTTTTACATGCAAAATACCGACATAACTTTATACAAAAAAGACGACCGAAACCCGGTCGTCTTTTCCTATTTATTTCGGAGCATTTCCTACATATTGCGTAATATCAACATTTAATGCCTGCGCTAAACGCATACCGTATTCTTGATCTGCACGGAAGAAGTTACAAACAGCTAATAATTTTGTGCGTTCATTTACGTCTTTTAGATCATTTGTTAAGTTTGCAATTAAGTTATCTTGCTCTTCTTTAGAGAATGAACGGTAACGCTCACCTGCTTGTTTAAAGTCATTTGGTTTCTCAATTTTTTCACGAGATACATAGCCTTCTACTTTCATAGTTGAATCGCGGTAAGCTTTGTCTTCAACTGGATTTTCAGCATGACGACTAGGTTCATAGTTGATTGTAGATGGGTTTTGATTCACTTGCATCGCACCATCACGTTGTTGATTATGAACAGCTGCGTATGGGCAGTTTACAGGAATTTGTAAGTAATTTGCACCAAGACGATAACGCTGTGTATCTGGGTAAGAGAATAAACGACCTTGTAATAATTTATCTTCCGATGGCTCAATACCATTTACAGTTGCACTTGGAGAGAACGCTACTTGTTCTACTTCTGCAAAGAAGTTTTTCGGATTACGATTTAACGTCATTGTCCCTACTTCCATTAATGGGAAGCGATCTTCTGGCCATACTTTCGTTGGATCTAGTGGATCAAAGTCTAAAGAGTCCATTTCATCTAATTGCATAACTTGTACGTGTAAATCCCATTTTGGGTGATTTCCTTTTTCGATTGCATCGAACAAGTCACGAGTTGCATGATTGAAGTCTTTCCCTTGTACTTCTTGCACTTCTTTCGCATTTAAGTTACGTACACCTTGCTGTGGTTTCCAGTGGTATTTAATATAAACAATTTTACCTTCTTCATTAATCCATTTAAATGAATGGACGCCGAAACCCTCCATTTCACGATAGCTTGCTGGTGTACCGTAATCAGAAAATACCCATGTCATCATATGTGTAGATTCTGGACTTAACGTCATGAAATCCCAATAACGATCTGGCGTTTGAATATTCGTATCAGGTGCTGGTTTTAAGGAATGTACCATATCAGGGAATTTAATTGCATCACGAATGAAGAAAACTGGTAAATGATTACCTACGATATCGTAGTTTCCTTCTTCTGTATAAAATTTAACAGCAAACCCACGTGGGTCACGTGCTGTTTCAGGAGAACCTTGACCATGAATAACCGTTGAAAAACGAACAAATACAGGCGTTTCAGTTCCTTCATTTTGTAAAAATGCTGCTTTCGTATATTGCTTCATACTATTTTTCGTTACGAATACACCGTGAGCACCTGCACCACGTGCATGCACAACACGCTCCGGAATACGTTCACGATCAAAGTGCGCAAGTTTTTCTACTAAATGATAGTCTTCTAATAATACTGGTCCACGACGACCAGCTGTACGAGAATTTTGGTTGTCTCCAACTGGAGCACCTTGGTTTGTTGTTAAGCGATTATTTGGATTCATCTAGGGGGATCCTCCTCTTTCTTTCGTAGTAATCATTATTTATTTAAAATTATTATAAATTAATTATTATTCAAAACTAAATCTTTGTCAACTATTTCCTTCACTTTTTTAGAAACAATTTCAGCCAAACAGTCGATAAATGCAGATTGTGCATTCGGCATATTTGGTCTGAAATATTTGGCATTTAATTCATCAGTTACAACTTTACATTCATAATCGTTGTCATATAAAACTTCTAAATGCTCCGCTACAAAACCAACTGGGCAATATACGAAAGATTCGTACCCATGCTCTTCATATAAATCTTTCGTTAAATCTTGCACATCTGGACCAATCCACGGATCTGGAGTATTCCCAGCACTTTGCCAACCGATTGTATAGTTTTGAATATTTGCAGCTTCTGCAATTAAATCTGCCGTATGCTTTAGTTGTTCTACATATGGGTCTCCTGCTGCAATAATCTTTTCCGGCAAACTATGCGCTGAAAAAATTACGACTGCTTTCTCTTTATTATCAATTTCTGTAAACGTCTCTTTTATTTGGTCTGCCCAATACGAAATAAATTTCGGTTCATCATACCATTGTTCAATTGGTTCAATAACAGGACCACCGATTTCTTTTGAAAGACGAATAGCACGGTCATTATACGCTTTAATGCTAAATGTAGAGTAATGCGGCGCTAATACGATACTAATCGCTTGCTCGATCCCATCACGCTTCATTTCTTCTACAGCATCTTCTATAAATGGTGCAATATGTTTTAAACCTAAGTAACAAGTAAATTCATACTCTGTAAATATGTTATTCATTGAATCTGTTAATTTATGCGCCTGTTCTTTCGTAATTTTTGCAAGCGGTGAAATTCCACCAATCGCTTTATAGCGCCCAATTAAATCTTCAAGCGCTTCTTCTGATGGCGTACGCCCGTGACGGATATGTGTATAATATGCCTCTACATCGTCTAATGATTCTGGTGTTCCATACGCCATTACGAGTAAACCTATTCTTTTCTTTGTCATCTATATAACACCTCAATTTTATAAATGAGAATCTTTTTCAGAACGTTTGTTTCCAATTATAACAAGTAATAATAAGTACGTCAAAATAATAATTCTAATTAAGTATTATTTATAAGGTGATTTTGAATTTTATATGACAATTTCTTTAATAAAAAGCGACTTACATAATTGTAAGCCGCTTTTCCCTTATTCCTTAATATTTACCCCATATTCTTTAAACCAAACATGAATTTGTGCTAAATGAGCTAAAAGCTGTGGCCCAGTCATCAATTGACCAAACCATGGTGTTTGAAATGCACTGCCGCCAGACTGAATCAATCCGCTCAACTGCTCTTTATCAAACAGTTCGTGTAAAATTGAACCTTTATCCGTTAATAGATTTTTAAGCCATACTGTTACTGCGTTTGTATAGTGTGGATTGTGCGTTTTCGGATACGGACTCTTCTTTCTATATAAGATGTCATGCGGAAGTACATCTTCTAACGCTTTACGTAATAGACCTTTTTCGCGGTTTTTATACATTTTCATTTCCCAAGGAATATTCCACGCATATTCGACAAGACGATGATCTGCAAATGGAACACGTACTTCTAAACTTGCCCCCATACTCATGCGGTCTTTTCTGTCTAATAATGTTGTCATAAACCATACCATATTTAAATAAAATAATTGGCGTCTTTTTGCTTCTAGCGGACTTTCCCCCTCTAAAATAGGAACTTCTTGAATCGACTCTTCATAACGCCTTTGTACATATTGTTGTAAATTTAATTTATTTCTCCATTCTTTTTTTAGAAGTTGTTCACGTGCCTCTGTAGAACGCATCCATGGAAATGCACTCGATTGTAAATCATCTTCTCTATAAAACCACGGATATCCACCAAATATTTCATCTGCACATTCTCCAGATAAGCCAACGACAAAATCTTGTTTAATTTCTCGGCAAAACCATAATAATGACGAATCGATATCTGCCATACCAGGCAAATCACGAACAAGTACTGCTTCAGTTAAATACTCTGCTAATTTTTCATTCGAAATGACGCAGCGATGATGGGTTGTTTGAAATGTCTCAGTCATTAAATTAATAAACGGAGCATCTGAATTTGGCTGGAATGCATTTGCTTTAAAGTATTTGTCATTATCTTCGTAATCAATAGAATACGTGTGTAATTGCCCTTTTCCCGATCTCTCATATTCTTTCGCTGCAATAGCTGTAATAGCGCTCGAATCTACACCACCTGATAAAAAAGTACATAGTGGTACATCAGAAACAAGCTGTCTTGTAATAGCATCTTGTAATAAAAAGCGCGTTTTCTCTACTGTTTCTTCAAAAGAGTCTTCATGTTTTTTACTTTCTACATTCCAATATCTCCATATACATAAACCGTTCTTTGAAAATGTCATCGCATGACCTGGACGTAATTCTTTTATACCAGCATAAATACCGTGGCCAGGCGTTCTTGACGGTCCGAGTCCGAATATTTCTGATAACCCTTCTAATGTTACTTCCGCCTTCACATCTGGATGCGACAATATCGCTTTTAACTCCGAACCAAATAATAAGCGTCCGCTATCATATTTATAAAAAAGTGGCTTTACACCTAATCGATCTCTCGCAATAAATACTTGTTCTTTCTGTTCGTCCCATACTGCAAACGCATATATACCGTTTAAATGATCGACACATTCTTCTTTCCATTCAATATAAGAAGCTAATAATACTTCTGTATCAGAATGACCTTTGAACGTATACCCTCTTCTTAATAATTCCTTTCGAATGTCTTCTGTGTTATAAAGTTCACCGTTATAGCAAATGGCATAATTCGTTTCATCTTTTAAACAAGTCATCGGTTGTTTCCCCCCCTCAGGATCAACAACAATTAACCGTTTATGCCCAAATGCGACATTTCCTTTAATCCAAACTTTATTATCATCCGGCCCACGTTTGGCTAACGTCTCAGCCATCTTCGTAACGACATCTCTTTCTCCTTCTAATGAGCGTTTATAATCCACCCATCCTGTAATCCCGCACATATAAATCATCCTTCCATCTTATTTCTTTTCTTGAACGTGCAGTAATCCCCACCCTAAGAGTGCGGATCAAAAAATGAAAAACTTGACGATAACCTACTATCCACATATGGAATAGCATTCTCACTCAGTAAAACGTGTTTTATTGTATGCCCACCTATGTCTAGATGTGTCTAGTTATAAAGAACGCACGAACTGTCTATAACAGGAATAACTACTTTTCATAAAGGAGAAATCGTATATGATACAACGTAAACATATTTTATATAACCAGCCCCGTGCTCATACAGTCGGTAATGTAGAATATATAAACAATGAATGGGTATTCTTTGATGATGAAAATGATGAAGCGTTTCTATTAGAAGATATTGCCGAAGATGGGTTTGAAATTTTGTATAACAACAATTGGTTACCAGCCCGTTTCTATGAACAAGATGTATTACAAATCGCCAACGAGCAACACCATTTGCAAAATGGTGAAATGGTACGTATTCGAAAAAAGTTACTTCTTAGCTATAATGAATGGCTCGAGGAATTACCTGACTCTGTCTTCACATTATTAACCGAATCATTGCAATCACTTCACTACTCTTTATATGATTGCATGTATTGTCATAATTATTTATCTTTCTTACCGAAAGAGGAGTCACGCGAAGGAGTAAATATTCTTTTGTTTGATAACGACGAAATGATCTGTACACTGCAGCACTATTTCGTCCGTCACACTACGTCAAATAAAAATATGTTCCGTTTTACGAAAGTAAATGGAGAAGAGTTGCATATCGATGCGACATAAAATAAAAAACCACCTTATCTCCCAAGTCTTTGAGATTATAAGGTGGTTTTATTTTTATTTGAATACGTACCAGCCAAGTGGCAATTTCAGTCCTAAGTATAATACTGCTACTAGCGCAACAATAAATAAGCCCCAAACCGCCCCTGTTGGTTTGTTTTTGCTCATTTTCACAAGAATCATTTCCATTCCGCCGATAACTAAAATACCAGCTAACATTTTTAAGCCATACCACATGTGCATGCTACCTGTTGCTGTCTTCACAATACTCATGTACAACATGAAGCCTGTCACAATAATGATGATATACATTAGGCGAAGCCCCATATGTACACCCTTACCTTTTCTTCCTGCTGAATAAAGTGAATACGCAACGAAGAATAAAATTAAACCTAACGCCCATGCTGTAATATGCATATGTACCATCGTATCCCTTACCTCCTCTTTTCACACTTTTTCACTCTATATGATAACATGTTCATTTATTTTCAGGAAATGTTTCGCTTTTTTACATTTAAATGCTATAATATTTAGAGTATTTACAAACTTCTTGTAATAACAAAAGGGGGAACAATCATGATTCAAACTAAGGATATTATCGAACTTACAGACACATACGGAGCAAATAACTATCACCCACTTCCAATCGTTATTTCTAAAGCAGAAGGTGTTTGGGTAGAAGATCCTGAAGGAAACCGCTATATGGACTTATTAAGTGCATATTCTGCAGTAAACCAAGGTCATCGTCACCCGAAAATTATTAACGCTTTAATTGACCAAGCTAATCGTGTTACGTTAACTTCTCGTGCTTTCCATAGCGATCAATTAGGTCCTTGGTACGAAAAAGTTGCGAAACTAACTAATAAAGAAATGGTACTTCCAATGAATACAGGTGCTGAAGCTGTTGAAACTGCAATTAAAACAGTTCGTCGCTGGGCTTACGATGTGAAGAAAGTAGAAGCAAACCGCGCTGAAATCATCGTTTGTGAAGATAACTTCCACGGACGTACAATGGGTTCTGTTTCTATGTCTTCAAACGAAGAGTACAAGCGTGGATTCGGTCCAATGCTTCCTGGCATCGTTGTAATTCCTTACGGTGATTTAGAAGCATTAAAAGCCGCAATTACACCAAACACAGCAGCATTCATTTTAGAGCCAATTCAAGGTGAAGCAGGAATTAACATCCCACCAGCTGGTTACTTAAAAGAAGCTTTTGAAGTATGTAAAAAAGAAAACGTTTTATTTGTAGCAGATGAAATCCAAACTGGCTTAGGCCGTACTGGTAAAGTATTTGCTTGTGACTGGGACAATGTAACTCCTGACATGTACATACTTGGTAAAGCACTTGGCGGCGGCGTATTCCCAATCTCTTGCGTAGCAGCAAACCGCGACATTTTAGGCGTATTCGAGCCAGGTTCTCACGGTTCTACATTCGGTGGTAACCCACTTGCATGTGCTGTTTCTATCGCAGCTCTTGAAGTGTTAGAAGAAGAAAAATTAACAGAGCGTTCTCTTCAATTAGGTGAAAAATTAGTTGGGCAATTAAAAGAGATTGATAACCCAATGATCACTGAAGTTCGCGGTAAAGGTTTATTCATCGGTATCGAATTAAACGAACCAGCTCGTCCTTACTGTGAACAACTAAAAGCAGCTGGTCTACTATGTAAAGAAACACATGAAAACGTAATTCGTATCGCACCACCTCTAGTAATCTCTGAAGAAGATTTAGAGTGGGCATTCCAAAAAATTAAAGCTGTATTATCGTAATGATAGAGAGGTTGTCCGACATGTTGGGACAACCTCTTTCTTTTTATATTCATTTACATTAAGATATTTTTGTAATTTTCTGTATTTTAAAATCGTAAAGGAGGTGCGATATGCTATTAAGATATGGTAAACATATTAACTATTTAGCTACATCTTTTATTTTAGTTACATTCTTTGGCTTCCTACTTTCCACAACATGGCTTACTCACTACTCAACTCCTACTACATTCACACTACTGAAAGCATCATTTTGGACTGCTGTTATTCTTACTATCATTGGTTTTGGACGAGAAAAAAGCGCACTTACGGTTATACTATTTGGCATTTGTACACTTGCATTCATTGGTCTTTACACTTTTTCCGTTATTGATTACCTCTATAACCCAAGGCCATAAAAAAGAGCTATCTTTTAACAAGATAGCTCTTTTCTTCACTTCACTACATTTCGCAAAGTACCAATTCCTTCTACTGTAATAACCACTTCATCACCAGCATGTAAAAACTTCGGTGGTGTGAAACCTTTTCCGACACCAGCCGGGGTTCCTGTTGCGATAATATCGCCTGGTTCTAAAGTCATTCCTTTACTTATCGTTGAAATAATTTCTTCTATTGAAAAAATCATTTTATTTGTGTTGGAAGTTTGCCTTACTTCTCCATTTACTACCGTTTCAATGTGTAATGCATTCGGCGCATTAACCACCGATTTATGAATTAAATACGGTCCCATCGGACAAAATGTATCGAAGCTTTTCCCAAGGAAAAACTGTTTATGTTTTCTTTGAATGTCTCGAGCTGTTACATCATTGATAATCGTATAACCAAAAACATGCTCAAGCGCTTTTTCTTTTTTTATTTGCTTCCCTCGCTTACCAATAATGATAGCTAATTCTCCTTCATAATCTAGTTCATCCGTTGCATGAGGGTGACCATTAATTTGCTCATTTATGCCAATAACTGTTGTTGGTGCTTTCGTAAAAATCATTATATTTTCTGGAATAGACTCTATTCCGCCCATTTCTATGGCATGCTCACGATAGTTTTTTCCAACGCACAAAATATTCTTTCTTGGCCTTGGAATCGGTGCTAATATTTTCACCTCTGTTAACGGATAATACGCCGCTTCCCCGTTCTCTTTTGCCCAATTTACAATTTCACATACTTTCTCAAAGCATTCAGTTCCTCTTTCAATACACTCTAACATTGTAATAGGGATTGTAACCTTTTCCCCTTTTTGTCTTTGCGCTTCTCTTAAGTGTAATACCTTTTTTTCTTCTTCATCCACAATACCTACAAATACCTTTTCTTCTTTCTTCGCCGTTACAAAACGCAATATTTCCACTCTCCATCCTAAAACTCATGCCCTTTAATTGTATTCGCATCCGTAAGAAAAAAACCTTCTCATACACGCTAATTTTTACAATATTCTTCTCATACCCTATTCGTTACGCCTTTATATTTGGCATAAAATGTAGAAATTTTACTTTTTTTAGCGAAGGTATTTCTTTTTTATGGAGTTTTTGTATAATATGTACTACATATATACTAAAAATTTCATTTAGAGATGGAGCCGATTTCAATGTTTGAGCAAGCGATTGAAAAAAAACGTGAAAAAATGATTTATTTTGCTGAACGCTATGGAATGACTTCTCAAAAAACAGTGGATTGTAGCCAAGAACTGGACAGGCTCTTAAATGTAATTTGGCATGTACATACGGATTTTCACCCAAATCAAACACTCGACACACACACGCAATAGCGTGTGTGTGTCTTTTATTTCAAAAAAACACACATTTTATTGGAAACGCCCATACAATAGTAGAAAAGAAAATTTTAAAAACGAAGGGTGTTTTATATGCCAGCTATGGTCGGACATATTCGTATCGTCAATATTGGATCAAGTGGTATTTTTCATATTGGAGATGTATTTGCGATTAGGCCTATTAGTTACTCACGTGCTTTCGCCGGGGCCGGCTCTTTCAACGTTGGAGACAATGTTTCTGTCTACAATTATCAAAGTGCAACGACTGTCAACGATTCAGATGTAATCGATCAAGCGATAATTGGCTCAACTTAAAGGAGGCAATTGCATTGAATTTTTATGTAAACCAAAGTATCATCATCAACAGTATTAAAATTGATAGCATTACAACCTCTTCTGTATTCCAAATCGGTACTGCCGGAAGTATTAAAGCACTATCTAAATTTTCAAATACGGGCGGATTTACGGAGCCGCTTCGCCCATTACAGGCGAAAGGACAAATTATTTCTATCAAACCATCAACTAGTTCTTCTTAAGACATCCTTGTCATAAATATATAGCAGGAATATTTTTACCCTCCCTATTGAAAAGGAGGTTTCACAAATGAATCAAGATATATATACTTACTTACACCAACTTCAACAAGCTCTTCAAACACAACAAGCAGCCATCCTGAATTTAGAAGATCAAGTGCGCCAACTCCAAGAAGAGCTTAACGAATTAAAAAATCGCCCCTCCTCTTCTGTAGGAAAAGTGGAATACAAATTCGATCAATTAAAAGTCGAAAATTTAAATGGTACTTTAAATATTGGTTTAAACCCATTTTCAGCAAAAGGACAACAAATTGAAGATTTTCAAGTGGATACAGAAACATTGAAGGTAAACCCTGAAACTGAAACAAACCCAGACTTTTATCAAGGTATCCTCCAAGAAATGCATCGATACTTAGATGAAGAAGCATATAATCGTATTCTCCATTTTGAACAAGAAGAGCGAACACCGCTTGATGAAATGTATCGACAAATGATGGTGGATGACATAAAAAAACAGATGGAGCATCGACTCCCTTATTATTTATCACAAGCGCAATCATATGAAGGTATTTCAACAGATCCAGATTATTTACGAGATATCATTATTCAGGCAATGAAACAAGATATTGACAAAGCATTTCTCTCCTTTATTCAGCACATACCGGGAAATTTCCGAAAGGAGTAAGTATGTATGAACCTTAACGTTGTAAACCGTGAGTTAAAAGTCGGACAGATTAAAATGAACGGTGTATCGTCGTCCGCACTCTTTTTAATTGGAGATGCAAATCTCCTCATTCTATCTTCTATTCTCGATACACCATTTGAAACAGTTACAGAGGGTCCATTTGTACCATTAGTAACAGATGTCCCTCCTACTCCAGGTTAAGGAGACTGAGAAATTATGTTGCATCATGTGTCTATTGTCCAAAATGTTTCTATTATTTCTTTAGGGATTGCTGCTGTATTTCAAGTTGGAGATGCAAACCAAATGGAATTAAAAAGTAGAGCTATTGCCGTCCACCGTGAAATTCCTTTTTATATACGGGGAGAAGGTCGCTTTGATGCTTTTGAAATCTTTACAGATGAACACATTACAATTCCAAAACGAACGACAGATGTAAAATTAAACATTGTAAATGAATGCCCTTTTATTGAAGTTAATAACGTTGAATTACGCACACTTTTAAATTCTGGTTGCTTTCAAATTGGAAATGTTGATTATGGTTTTAATAACTCTCGTATTATACAAATCCGCCAATATATTACGGATGAACCTTCCGCACAATAATTCATATAGTAATTAAAAAGCTTAGTAAAGTAGGTGGATGGTATGCCTTCGGTTGTAGGAAATCTCGTCGTGCAAAACAGTAACGGCTCTTTCAACTTAGGAGATTTTTATAACGTATCTCCGAAAGAAAACACGAAAGCCTATAACGGATCTGGAGCTTCCAATGTTGGGTTTGTCGTGAATACGTTTAACGGTGTTAGTGCAACGAATACATTTGATTCTGATGTGGCAGATCAAGATCAGATTGGAACAGCGTAAAAAAAGTAGGAGATATTCTCCTACTTTTTTCTTTTATCTAATTCAAAATTATTAAAATAAAATTTTAATAAGCAAGAGCTTTACTGTCCACAAATAGTGGTATAAACAAGTAAGTAGTGAAGAGGCACTATTTCATTTTATTTAAATGATAACCCGCTCTCCTCCAAAGCCCTCCTAAGCTTCGGCAAAGACGCAGGTCCCATACCATGCAGTTTTAATATTTCTTTTTCACTATATTTTGAGAGTTCTTCTACAGTTTGAATTCCATGGTGTTCTAATGCCCTTCTTGCTGGCGCTGAAAGAAGAGAGAGAAAACCTTCTTTTGGTTTTCTCTCTTTCTCACAGACTGGGCAAGTTGGACAATCGCTACTTTTATAGTACTCGTGTCCCTGTTCACAAGTTCTTAACGTTTTTTCCGTTACCATTTTCAAGCCCCTCTATTCTTCAATATTTACAACGTGATTCCCATCAAAGAAGTATAAACATTTCTCTTTTACAGGATGTTGTAAGCTTTTCTCCAGTGCTTTTGCATATAACGAAAGCTGCACTTTATATCGATCTTCTAAAATTGGTTTCGCTTGTTCGAATCCGCCTGGAAATTTCCCTTCAATCATATCTGTTTTGAAGTCGATTAACGTAATGCCATCTTCCTCTTCAATCATGCAGTCGATAACCCCTTGGACAAGAATCGATTCCCCGCTATTCCCTTGCCAATCTTGATATGCTTCTTCTGCTGCAAGCATCATCGTAAATGGAACTTCACGCTCAACACTTTTCGCCGCTAATACCCTTTTACCTAAGTCACTGTCAAAGAATGAAATTACTTTTTCAATCGCTATTTCTTCCGCCTGCTCGAATGTTAATAATTCCTTATTTACCATTCCAGCAATTTGCTCTTGAAGAACTTCAACCGTAATCGGCTTCTTCAAATCAACATGCTGCATAACGACATGGACTGCTGTTCCGCGCTCTGCGTACGTTAACCCTTTTTTCTCCATAAAGCGCGGACGTGTTTTAATTGGTGCACGTAGTTTTTTAATAAAGGCGTTATCACTACCATCTTCTGATTGATAATTTCTCTTTATTTCTGTAACAGATTGCTTCGCACGGTGAGATGTTGCTTCCTCATATCCGTACTTCCACATTAATCTGTCGTACACTTCATCTTTTCGTTCACTTTCTAACGGCACAGCCTTTTTCTCACGAAGCGCTTCTAACAATTCTTGTTTCTCTTCTTGAACTGGCTCTGGTGCAAGTAGCGTATTACCGTCCACAACTTCTACTTTCCAGCTAGTGTCATACCCGTAAATTTCATCTGGAATACTTCCTTGTCCTAATTCAAGAAGCATTTCACTATCACGGTGTCTATATAATGAAGGTGCAATCCAGTCTAAATAACAAGACGCCCCGGCACGTATGTGATCTGGTAATAACCATTCACTATGTTCCCTCGCATCAAGCCATTTTTCCATTTCCTTATTTGCATCCTTAACTGTTCCGATTAAAATTAACTTCTCTTTCGCGCGCGTCAACGCTACGTATAGCACGCGCATTTCTTCCGCAATTAATTCCATTTTCATTTTACGCTTAATCGCAAGCTGTGATAATGTTGTATATTTAATTCGTTTACGCGGATCGATAAATTGCGAACCGAAACCGAAATCTTTATGCAATAAGAAACGTTTCATTAAGTCTTGTGTATTAAAACGACGACCGAGTCCAGCTACAAATACAACCGGGAACTCTAACCCTTTACTTTTATGAATCGTCATAATGCGAACAACGTCTTCTTGTTCACCGAGGGCCCTCGCCGTACCCATGTCATCACCGCGTTCTAAAATACGTTCAATAAAACGTAAGAAGCGGAATAATCCTCTAAATGATGTTGCTTCGTATTGTCTTGCGCGGTCATATAGTACGCGTAAGTTTGCCTGCCTTTGCTTTCCAGCTGGTAAACCGCCAACGAAGTCGTAATAACCTGTCTCACCGTACACTTTCCAAATTAAATCAGAAAGTGATTGTTGACGTGCAAATTCACGCCATCCTTGCAGTAAGTTATAAAACCACTCTAATTTATCATGAAGTTCTTGCTCCTCTTCAAGTGGTGCCCCTTTTAAGAATGAGCTCATTACTTCATAAAACGAGCCTTTCTTTCCATGAGCACGAAGCGTTGCAAGTTCTTCATCGCTCAATCCAACGATTGGAGAACGAAGTACAGCTGCAAGCGGAATATCTTGCATCGGATTATCAATAACGCGGAATACGTTCATCATAATATTTACTTCCGTCGCTTCAAAGTAACCAGTCGCAAGGTCAGCGTACACTGGAATTCCTTGTAATTTTAACTCTTCCATAATTTGCGGGGCCCACGGCATGGAGCGAAGTAAAATAACGAAGTCGCGGTATTGTACTGGGCGCATACTATCATTTTTACGGTCATACACTTCATAACCTGAATCAACCATCGCTTTAATGCGCTGCGCCATAAGACGAGCTTCAAGCTGTGCTTTTTCGACTTCTGCACCTTCTTCTCCGTCTATTACTTCTTCTTCCGTTTGCTGAATGCACAGTAGTTCTGCTGCTACATCTTCACCTTCCGGATAGCTAGCACCTAACTTTAATTCAGCGTCTGCATCGTAGTCGATTTCTCCGACTTCTTCACCCATAATTTGTTTGAAGATAAAGTTCGTACCTGCTAGCACTTCATGACGACTACGGAAATTTTTCGCTAAGTCAATCTTCATTCCGCCGCCCAATCCTTCTTGCGTAAAGCGTTTATACTTTCCTAGGAATAAGCCTGGTTCTGCTAGTCGGAAACGATAAATTGACTGCTTCACGTCGCCAACCATGAACAAGTTTCCTTCACTCTCAGAATCTTTCGTTACGAATTTAATAATGGATTCCTGTACAAAGTTCGTATCTTGATATTCATCGACTAACACTTCAGCAAATTTATTACGATATTGAAGCGCTACTGCTGAAGGATTCATTTCACCATTTTCACTTTTTTCACTTAAAATTTGTAAACAAAAATGCTCTAAATCTGTGAAATCGACCATTCCTTTATCTCGCTTCATCGCTTGGAAACGCTCTGTAAATACTTTTACAAGTTGAACAAGCTTTTCTAATACTGGGTGCATATCTTGAAAATCTCGTAAGAAACTTTCAGGTTTGCGGCTAAATAACTCTTCTTGTAATTTCTTCACTTCATCTTTCGCTTTATTACGAAGAGAGTCTACTTGTTTTACAACATCTTCATTGTAATCACTTTTCTTAATACGCTTTAACGTTTGCCACGATACGTTTTGCATCGCTTCATACAATCTTGTCCACGATTCACGAGCTGCGGATGATAACGTTCCAAGTAAAGCTACGTCTGCTTGCAGGGTTTCAACGCGAGGCGCTGGACCGTCAGGAAGCATTGCGAGTTCAGTTGCCTTACGAATATGCTGTTCCGCTGTTTCAAGCTGGAATTTCACATCTTCTAATAAATAAGAAGCATATACTAAATCTTCAATTGTCTTTCCTTCGACGTCGTATGCTTCTACTAATTTATCAAGCCATTTCTCCGGATTTGGATGCGCTCTTGATTCTGTATGAAGCGCTAAAATCATACGTTGTAAGTCATCATCACTACGGTCACTCGTATAACGATCAACGAGTTCAAAGAATATCGTATTATCTTCGATGCCATACTCTTCTTCTAATATGTCATCTAGCACTTCTTCTTTTAACAATTCATTTTCTGTTTGATTCGCAATACGGAAACGAGGATCAACATCAAGCATGTAGTAATATCCTCTAATAACTTGTAAACAGAATGAGTGAATTGTTGAAATGGAAGCTTTATTTAATAGGCTCAGCTGCTTTCTTACGTGTTGAGAGCCTGGTTCATCAATTAATACTTTTTCTAACGCTTCCCCGATTCGGTTTTTCATCTCTTGCGCTGCTGCATTCGTAAATGTTACAACGAGCAGGCGGTCGACATCGACTGGATTCTCTTCATTAATAATCTTTTTAATAATACGTTCAACTAATACTGCTGTTTTACCTGATCCAGCTGCAGCCGCAACTAAAATATCACGTCCGTTCGCTACAACAGCTTTCCACTGGTCATCTGTCCATTGACTACCTTCTGGTTTTTTAGGCCAATTTTCTATCATTCTCCGCCAACCTCCTCTCTTATTTTCTCCATCGCTTCGCTATCTTTCATATCTTTTAACGATCGGAACTGATTATCTTCAAGTGACTCATCAAATTGACAAACAGATTTGAAGTTACAGAACGTACATGCTGCTTTATTTCCCATTTTATAAGGAGCAATATCGATAACACCTTCTGTAATATCTTTTCCGATATTTTCAAACGTATGGTGTACATATTTTTGCAGTACGTTAAACTCTTGCTCACTTGCAATACTTGAACGCGCACTAAAGCTACCGTCTTTTTTCAGGCCAGCAGAAATAATATCTGAGCTTCCTGTTGAAAGTTTGTTATCCATTAAACGAACAACGTCAGCATTTCCTAATACGAGTCCTTTCATTTTAAATTTCTTTAAAATTTCTTTTTCAATTTCAGCTTCAGATGCGTCACCTTTCATCTCAACGATTGGGTTATGAATATGGAAATACAATACACCAGCTGGTGATGCTGCGTGGCCTTTTTTCATCCACGTCTGTGCATTCGAAGTAACAACATCTAAATACGTTAACATTTGAAGTGCTAATCCGTAATACACTTCCGTTAAATCTAACGCTTTTGAACTTGATTTATAATCAATAATACGTAAGAACGTCCCGTTTTCATCTTCTGCCTTATCAACACGGTCAATACGGCCGACTACTTCCATCTTCACACCATTTGGTAATGAGAATTCCATCGGCGGAAGTGATCCTGTACCTCCCATACCGAACGGCACCTCTAAATCAACTGGTACGAATCCGCTTGACTTCGCATGTTCACGAAGAATGATTGACGTACGGAAAATGATTTGTTGTAGTTTTTGTTTTAAATAGAAATGACGGTTTGAACTTAATAAAATTTGTCGTTGTAATAACGGCGCAATTTCTTCTATTACTAAAACAGAAAGATGCTCACACTCTTTTATGGATAAATCCGCCCAAGTGCGGTTTTCACGCAATAACTTGTCCGCAATTTTCTTTAATGCCGCATGGAATAATTCGCCGATGTCTGGCGCATCAAGCTTGAAAATATCACGCTCTCTAAGCGATAAACCGTGCTGCGCAAAATGAGCGTATGCACAACGATTAAATAGTTCCATACGAGAGACGCTTCCTTTAATTATATCTCCGTATAAATCTCTACTTACTGCTGTACTTAGTTTCTTCGCACGATTTCGATAGAATAAACTTGATAAGACGCGGCTACTTTTTTGTTTCCATTCATCTGAAGTTACGTAGAAATTATATACGTCCCACCAAAAGTCTAAATTCCCTTCAAATCCGTATCGCTTCCACGTTTGTAGTTGCTGCATAACGTAAGATAACGTTACTTCTGGCGTTGCTACGTATGAAATTTGTTCTGAACGTGATAAATCATTTACGTCATTCGTAATAAATGAATCTTTCACATTAGGGAACATTCTTTTTATTTTCTTAATAAAGCTAGACGCAAGTAACGTCTTTCCTTCTTCATCCGCAAGCGGGCATGAAATGTATAACTTCTCAGATGCTCTCGTTACCATTTGATACATAACGAACTGTTCTTCTAACAAAGTTTGTCTCGTCGTTGGCGCTAATTCAATCCCTGCCGCACCAAGAACTTCTCTTTCCTCATCAGAAAGCATCCCTTCATCCATAGGTGCTGCTGGAATGACACCCTCATTTACACCTATAATAAACGTTGCTTTCACGTCAGATAACCTGGAGTGATCAATATTAGCAATTAACACTTGGTCTAATGACGGCGGAATGTTAGCAAATTGAAGTGCCTCAAGACCTGTCGACATAACGTCCGTAAACATAGAAAGAGACATTTTCTCTTCACCAAGCATCTCTACAAACGTATCAAGAAGGCTCATTACTTCTTCCCATACTTGTTCATGATCTGTCGCAAATAAGAAATCTCCACTTTCTTCTGCACGTATACGTAATTCTTCCAGTTTTTTCGGAACATCCAGCTCTTCTAAAAATAAGTAAACTGCTTCACACATTTGCATAACTGTTCCTGCACGCTTTAACCTTTTTTGCATGCGAATAACAGGTGTTCTTACAACGTCACGTAGCCTATTTATTTTCTCTTCCATTTCACGTTCACTGTCTGTAATCATCCCGTTCGTATCATCAAGAGAACGATAACGACGATACATCCATGGATCCTCTGAAGTCCATCTCTTTCCTTGTACACCGTACGCTAAACAGTAATTTTCAAATTCATCCATTTCTTCACGCATCGCTTCTTTTCTTACGTCTAATGGATATAAAAGCTCTGTTTTCACGCAACGGAACACCGCATCATAACGCCAATTCCCACTAATAATCTCGAGTGCAGAACGAATACATTCTACTAATGGGTGGTGTGACATCGGGCGCTTTTCATCGATGAAGTGCGGGATATTATAATCTGTAAATAACGTTCGCATCACATCGTAATAACTTTCCCCATTACGAAGAAGCACTGCAATATCTCGGTAACGATATTTTTCATCCGCAACAAGTTTACGAATTTCACGAGCAACACCTTCTACCTCCGCTCGTAAATTCGCAGCTGTACTAATCGTTACACTCGCTTCACCGTTAAATTTTTCATTCGGACGCGCTTCATAATGAGCTTCTAAATGCGCTAATGCCGGAGAATGAAAACGCGGCTGTTCCATAAGTGGAATTGTTTTTTCAATTTCTATTTTCTCTTCACGCGCTACTTGTTTTATTTTTTCATACGTTAACGTCGTTTCATAAAATAAATCGAGTTCATTTACTGGCTGTGCTAACGTTTTTTCATCTATCGTTAACGTGATCGTAACTCTCGCTCCGCAAATCATAAGCTGTCTTACAATCTCTAACTCTTGCGGGGAAAATGAATGAAATCCATCTATATAAATTTCCGCACCATTTACATATTCAGATTGCGGAAGCTTTTCCACTAGCAATTGCAGGTAGTCTTCTGAATCTAAGTATTTTCCAATTAAAGCACGTTCAAAATCATCGTATAGTAACTGTAAATCATACACTTTATTCGCTAGTAACTTTTGTTCGGCACTGCTACTATGCGCATCTAATTGTTGCCACATTTCATATACGTTAGATGGCGTTACATTGTAACGTTTAAACTCCGCGATCATACTGCCAAGATGTTCAAAGAAACCGTTTTGCTCCGCTGCTTTTTGGAACACCGATAATCCATCTTTACGAGACTCTACAATTTTACGGAGTAACATATGTATACCAGCTTCATCAATATGAAGACGACTCGCTCCGCCAACTTCTTGCAGTACCTTCCACGCTAATCGTGAAAAACTAAAAACTTGTGCCCGAATAGAACCTCTTACATCCTCACTTCCAATTAACACCTGCTGCGTCTGGAATGTCATCTGTTCTGGCACAAGATATAATATTGTTTTCCCTCTCGGGCGCTGTTTTAACTCTTCTTGCACTTCGCGTAAACAAAGTGTACTTTTTCCACTTCCCGCTCTACCAATCACAAATCGAAGTGACATGTAACCCCACCTTTCACTTACATAACGAACGTTAGTTTGCTACTATAATTGTATTATAGTACACGAAAAAAGACAAACTGAGTTGTTTGTCTTTTCTATACTTCTACTTCATTATATCAACCTTTTGAAAAATTCGTTTGTACCTCTTTAATTGGCCAATATCGTAAATCAACTTTACCGACAACTGTATCAGCTTTTACAAAACCAAAGTGTCTACTATCCCAGCTCCCGAGCCGGTTATCACCTACTACAAAAATAAACCCGGGTGGCACCAGCTTTTCTTTCGTTAACTCTTCTAATTTAAAGTCGCCTGTTAGTTGCCTTCCATTTATCTCTTTCTTATACTTCTCTAGATACGGCTCATCAATAAATTGTCCATTTATATATAACTTATCATGCTTATATTCAATATGATCTCCAGGTAAACCGATAATTCGCTTTACATAGTCCTCTTTTTTATTCGCATGAAACACCACAACGTCAAATCTGTTCAAGTCCCCAACTTGATAACTCACCTTATTTACAACGAGCATATTGCCATCTTGCAATGTCGGCATCATTGACTTCCCCTCTACAACATACGTTGAAAAGAAAAACGTTCGAAAAAATACAGCTAATAATACACCAATTAAAATTGTTCGTATCCACTCTATGCCTTCTTTTTTCAAAGTTTTCTTCATCTACTTCTCCCCTTATCCTTTAATACTGAAGCTTTCCTTTACAAAGAAGACTATTCTTAATGTAGTTCTAACTTTACTTCAATTTTCTTACCGACATACCATAAAATAAAAATACCAATCGCTACAACGACTGATTTCACCGGATTATGAATAAATGACATTAAATCATGACCGATATACGTTAAAATAAAAATCATCACAAGCTTTCCGAATGCTAACGCTAGACCAAACTGTTTTACACTAATTCGGGATAAACCAGCGACAACATTTATGAGCGCTGACGGTGTAAACGGAAAACAAAATATAACAAAAATCGGTGCGAATCCTTTCCTTTCAATCCACCCCATTGCTTTCCGTACTCTCTCATGCTTATTTACAAACGAAAAGAAACGACTGCGACCAAAATAGCGGATGATGAAAAAGACAAGTAATGCACCCATTACTGATCCAAGCCATGAATAAAGAAAACCGAGCCAAAAGCCAAATGCAACAGCATTCGCCAGTACAAATACGATAAGCGGTAATGCTGGAATCAACGCCTCTATCATCGGTAAACCAATACCAAGAAGTGGTCCGAACGCTTTATAACTCTCAACAATATGATCCATATTTTCTGGTGAAAAATACTCTTTGATTGTCTGAAAATCCATTCTACACTTTACCCCTTTACTCTAAATACTATCCCTACTGTATCATCGCTTATATGAAAGAGGAAATGGTAGATACGACATATGGAGATGTATTTATTAAAGTTTCCATATCTTTCATAAGAATTCCTTCATTATTTAGCTATGATAATCTATCAATATTCGACAGGACGTGTCGTTCGTTTTGTTATTTAGATGGTTTTCCGATATTTTTATCGGCAAATGAAATTACACTGGTGACTTTCTAAATATATCAATTACAACTCGGTTTTTCTAATATATCGCCTTATCGACAAAGACTGATAAATAAAAAAAGAATGGGGATTCCCCCATCCTTTCACACTTCGCCTTCCTTCACAAAATACACTCTCTCATAAGCGGGTCTTAATGTTGATTCCTCTTTTTTATCAATCTCTTTAAAACAAGGACTCCCTTGCTTTTTCCTACGATCTTCATATTCAGTACGCAATTTCGCTGTACGATTTTGTTGATTTTCAAAACTAGTTTTTGATATTTCTAATTTCACAGCAAAGCCATTTATAAATCTAATAATAAGATTTCCATCTTTTAATTCTTTATTACTTTCAATATAAAAATGAGACAACCACGCGCACTCTTTTCTAGAGTAAGAATAGGTAGGGAAAAAATAAAGTTGATCTGCTGGACTAATCGCAATCGGTGCTTTATGTGTAATATGAGTTAACTCTTTCGTTCCTTCTTTTCTGCCTAAGAAACTAGAGCCATGCTTGCGGCAACTTCTTTCTATAATATCTAGAGGTTTTTGAAATACGAAAAAAGAATCATTCATTTCAACGACTCGAGTAACAATTTTCTTTTCACTTAGAATAACAGGAAGTAAGGCCATCGTATTTTTCGTTACAACATAATTTTCGACATAGCGTTCCACTTTACTTTCCATGCTCTATTATCTCCTTTTTCCATTTATATTAGCAGCTGCATATATAATTTTAGCACCTATGAAAAGGAAATAGCTTACAAGTTCCGCTTTTTTACAATTTTTTATCATTTATCAAACATTTGTCAAATAGTAAAATCGAAATATAGAAATTATTTAATGTTACAACTATAAAAACAGCATTTATACTACCTATAAATATTTATTATCCATTCCTCTTTTCACATCATTACAACAATTAACTTTGCTATAATTAAAATGTAAATCCAATATATGGAGGGCCACTATGGAAGAAAAAGAAATCCAACCATCGATTCAAATGAAAAATAGCAGCGTCATTATCGTGAAAAACTCAGCTAGTATTATATTCGGCTTATTTTTCATTCTTCTATTCTTTTCCAAACCATTTCGTAAATCAAAATGTCCAGAATGTAAAAAACGTGAGAAGAAAAAATTAGGGCAAGAACAATAAAAGGCCTTCCTTTATGGAATGCCTTTTTACATTTGTAGTATCATTTTATTTATTCTTCTTCACCCTAAAAAACAACTATATTTTCTTCCAAGGTTCTCTACATCTTTTTTGATTTGTATATGATCCTTATATAAAACATGAGAAATAGTATTTGTACTTGTTACTCGCTTTTAATTTTTATTAAACACTTCAAATTTGTACATCTTTATCCATCACTAACAATTCGTTAATTAGTTAACTTTATAATATAAGTTTTGTATATAATTTCATTCAAAAACACAATATATATAAGTGGTCATTTTATAATTACATTGCTTTTTATCGAATTCCAAAAAGGAGCTGTATACTATGGATAAAGAAAACCTATTAAGCCAGCAGGTTAATAGCATCCCCTCAGATGCTCTGAATACCCCTAGTAAGGAACAAGAACAACTGTTAGAAACATCATCTCAAAACGTACAAACTTCCAACAACAATGCTAACAAAAAAGATGTTACTAAAGGTCTATCTGGAAAAGATTTCCCTACTTCAATAGAGAATACAAATTTATAGTTATTTACTATCATACGCAGCAAATGCTCTTGCTGAACTAACTCTTCTACAGAAACTAATACGCATTCCCGATAATTTTTTACCAGTTTTAACATAAAAAAAGAGATTTACATATAAAAACAGGCTCTGGAAAAATTTTCTCCACAACCTAAAAAAAGGATGGCATTAGCCATCCTTTTTTTCATCATCAACTATAAAATTATAGTTTGATTACGTTTTTAGCTTGAGGTCCACGGTTACCGTCTTCGATTTCGAAGCTAACTTTTTGACCTTCTTCTAGAGATTTGAAACCGTCAGTTTCGATTGCAGAGAAATGTACGAATACGTCGTTTCCACCTGGAACTTCGATGAAACCGAAGCCTTTTTCGTTGTTAAACCATTTTACTTGTCCTGTTACTGCCATAATTATTTCCTCCTAAGAAAATACAAATTTTAAATTTTTTAGTCTTCCTATCTAAAAAAAGAATCCACACATTATCAAATACGAAACATAAACTAGTTCTCACATATTTTTTCTCGTTCGTTTTCAGCACTTGATAACATATGGATTGCTTAATTTAACTATTCAACTGACATCATCATAGCACATTAAAATAAAATGTACAATCTTTTTCTAAAATGGAATTTCTAATTTTTAGTATTTCTTATAAAATATAATTATCTCTATTCCAAATAAGGAGGAATTTATGAACAACAAAATTCCTAGAAAAACATTAGCAAGAATCGAAGAGGATATTAAAAATAATAATCTTGGAAAAGCAAGAGACAGATTGCACGGCCTCATCTTTACATACCCAAATGAATTACACCTTCGAAAACAACTCGGAGATATTTATTATACATTACAATATCCAGAAATGGCTGGACGTTACTGGTATCTAGAGGAGCATAAAACAGACATTATGCATGAATCATGTTTATTATTTGAAAAATCAATGGGAAATAGTCCTCATCATATTGCACGTGCTTTAAAGTTTAAAGGCGATTCTAACCATATAAAAAGTTTGTATAAAGAGCAACCTTTATCTTCAGTGCAGAAGAAAGTAGCAGAGGAGTTAATTTATGAGTATAAAGAAACATGGCAAGATAAGCTAGTCCCTTTTGGCTGTCTAGCATTGCTTGCTTCCCTTCTCTTTTCTGCCATTGTTGGTCTATTCACTATTTGGAATTGGATTTTTTAATTATAGGGGGAATTTTCACATGTCAAACTACGCTAAAGAAGAAAGGCTAACAGGGGGAAACGTCTCAAGCGTATATCGTTCTGAAAATACTGTTCGGCGAGAGTTAAAGCCAGGCAGTGAAAAGATTCATAAGCTATTACAACATTTAGAAAACAAAGGATTTCATTATGCTCCAAAGTTTTTAGGTGTAGATGAAAAGGATAGAGAGATTTTATCCTTTATTGAAGGAGAAGCTGGCAATTATCCTTTAAAAGAATATATGCGATCTAATGATGTATTAAAAGAAATCGCAAAGATGCTCCGCCTTTACCATGATGCTGTAAGTGATTTTCCGTTATTAGATGATTGGAAACCGATGGATCATACTCCAAATAACATTGAGGTTTTATGTCACAATGATTTTGCCATATATAACATTATTTTTAATAATGAGAAGCCAGTAGGGATTATTGATTTCGATGTTGCTGCTCCTGGTCCAAGACTATGGGATATCGCTTATACACTCTATACTTGTGTGCCTTTAAGTAGAGTGTATTATACAGAATCCGGTGAAGCCGTTTATTATGACTCATCGCAACATGCAGATTGTATTAAAGAGAGAATGAATTTGTTCGTTCAGTCCTATGATAAAAATATGGATGAAGATTACTTAGGAATGGTGTTGCTTCGATTAGAAGGGTTATGTACATATATGAAACGAAAAGCACAAGAAGGCGACTTGAATTTCCAAAGAATGATTGATGAAGGACATCTAGAGCATTACGAGAAAGATATGAAGTTTATTCGCGATTATGGAGCTGAGTGGAGTTGATTTAGTAATAAAGAAAAGTTAGTATCGTTTTTTGCCGATAAATCGATATTTCTTTTCGAATCTTTTAGAAAATAACAAGGGGCACCTTTCAAAAAGGTGCCCCTTCCTTTTATTTCGTAAACTGTGCTTCTTCTGTAGATCCTTTTAACGCTGTCGTTGATGAAGTTCCGCCTGTAATCACTTGTGCCACTTCATCAAAGTAACCTGTTCCCACTTCGCGTTGATGACGTGTTGCAGAGTAGCCGTGTTTTTCAACTGCGAATTCTGCTTGTTGTAGTTCAGAGTATGCTGCCATGCCGCGCTCTTTATAGCCACGTGCTAGTTCAAACATACCGTAATTTAATGAATGGAATCCAGCAAGTGTTACGAATTGGAACTTGTAACCGTAAGATGCGATTTCCTTTTGGAAGCTTGCAATTGTTTTTTCATCTAGTTTTTGTTTCCAGTTGAATGAAGGTGAGCAGTTATATGCAAGTAGCTTCCCTGGATGCTCCTTATGAATTGCGTCCGCAAATCGTTTTGCATCTTCTAAATTTGGTTCTGACGTTTCACACCAAACGAGGTCTGCGTACGGTGCATACGCTAAACCGCGCGCAATTGCTTGATCAAGACCTGCATTCGTACGGTAAAATCCTTCTGGTGTTCTTTCTCCTGTAATAAATGCTTTATCAACAGGATCAATATCGCTCGTAATTAAATCAGCCGCATCCGCATCTGTTCTTGCAACGATAATTGTCGGCACTCCCATTACATCTGCTGCAAGGCGTGCAGAAATTAAATTGCGTACTGCTGTTTGCGTTGGTAGTAGTACTTTTCCGCCTAAATGGCCACATTTTTTCTCTGAAGATAATTGATCTTCAAAATGCACACCTGATGCACCTGCTTCAATCATACCTTTCATCAGTTCGAATACATTTAATTGCCCACCAAATCCAGCTTCTGCATCTGCTACAATCGGTACGAAATAGTCTGTATCATCGCTTCCTTCCATATGCTGAATTTGATCCGCACGTTGAAGCGTTTGATTAATTCGTTTTACTACAGCAGGTACGCTGTTCGCTGGATATAAACTTTGGTCTGGATACATATGCCCAGAAAGGTTTGCATCAGCTGCTACTTGCCAACCACTTAAGTAAATCGCTTTTAACCCAGCTTTTACTTGTTGCATCGCTTGGTTTCCTGTTAATGCGCCAAGTGCGTTAATATAGTCTTCTGTATGAAGCGATGTCCAAAGCTTCTCAGCACCGCGGCGCGCTAACGTATGTTCAATATCAATTGACCCGCGCAGGCGAATTACATCTTCTGCCGAATATGGACGTGTGATCCCTTTCCAACGCTCATCTAATTCCCAGCTTTCTTGTAACTTCTCGATTCTTTCGTTTTTCATTTGTTCCATCCCCTTTTCATTTTTTATAAAATTTCATAACCCGGTAATGTTAAAAATGGTACGAATTCATCATTTCGAACGAGATTTGTAAACAACGTTGTCGCCTCTTGGAATCTCCCTTTCTTAAAGGCTTCCTTACCAATCTCTCTTTCTATTTTTGCTAATTCTTCTTCTTTTAATTCTTCCATTAATTCAAGCGTAATATTACGACCATCATTTAGTTTTCCACCTTCATGACGAATCCATTGCCATACTTGTGCTCTTGAAATTTCAGCTGTTGCCGCATCTTCCATTAAGTTATAAATGGGTGCTGCTCCCCGTCCGCTTAACCAAGATGCAATATATTGAATACCTACGCTAATATTCATGCGAAGGCCCTCTTCTGTAATCGTTCCCACCGGTACCTCTAGTAAATCGTTTTCTGTTACACATATTTCTTCACGTCTTCTAAAAATTTGATTTGGTGTTTTCATAATGTGATTAAACACTTCCATTGCAACCGGTACAAGTCCAGGGTGGGCAACCCAAGTCCCGTCATGACCGTCTAAAGCTTCGCGTTCCTTATCAGCACGCACTTTTTCAAAAGCTGCTTCATTTGCTTCTGGATTATTTTTAATCGGAATTTGTGCCGCCATTCCTCCAATTGCTGGTGCATTACGGCGGTGACATGTTTGAATTACTTTCAAAGAATACGAACGCATAAATGGCGCCGTCATCGTGACTTGTGCTCTATCTGGTAGTAAGAATTTATTATGATTACGGAAACTCTTTAAAAAGCTAAAAATATAATCCCATCTTCCGCAGTTTAAGCCAGCAGAATGATCTTTTAGCTCATACAAAATTTCATCCATTTCAAACGAAGCGTGAATCGTTTCCAGTAACACAGTTGCTTTAATCGTTCCATTTGGAATGCCGATATATTTTTGAGCAAATACGAATACATCATTCCATAATCTCGCTTCTAAATAACTTTCCATTTTCGGTAAGTAAAAGTATGGGCCGCTCCCTTTTGCTAAAAGAGCTTTCGCATTATGGAAAAAGTACAAGCCGAAGTCTACTAAGCTACCCGACATATTTTTCCCATCAACTTGCATATGCTTTTCCTCTAAATGCCATCCTCTTGGACGTACAATGAGTACAGCTGTTTTCTCATTTAATCTATATTCTTTCCCTTTATCATTTTCATGTGAAATCGTTCCCTTTACTGCATCTCGTAAATTGATTTGGCCTTCCACTGCATTTTCCCAAGTTGGTGAATTCGAATCTTCAAAATCCGCCATAAAAAGATGCGCTCCTGAATTTAAAGCGTTAATGACCATCTTTCTATCTACCGGTCCAGTAATCTCTACACGGCGATCCTCTAAGTCTTTTGGCAGCTTGGCAATTGTCCAATCCGCTTCACGTATGTGTTTTGTTTCTTCTAGAAACTTCGGAAACTCCCCTGCATCAATTCTCTTTTGTTTTTCTACACGTTTTTGTAAAAGTTCTATGCGGCGCTCATTAAAATTCTCATGTAGTTCCTTCAAAAAACTAAGCACCTCAGGTGTCAATATTTCGCTGTACGCTGGTAACATTTCTCCAACGAGTGTAACCCGTGAAGTTTGCGTCGACATATTAGCATCCCCTTCTTAAACTGTTTTATAACAGATTTGATTTCATGTTTTATATTATATAACAAATCTTCAGAAAAGGAAGTTTTTTTTGAAAATTCATTTCGTTTTTTTTCAAAACGCCATTCTTTCGCGCTTTATTTCATACAAAAAAGGCCGCTGTTATACAACAACGACCTTTTTGTATTATTTTTGAATTTCACTTTGACTAGTTAAACTTTATTACTGCCCTTGTTCCATATCATGCAATATTGCTCTATGTAAAAACTGTGCGTATTGTTCTCTCGTTACCTTCATAGACGGACCGAATTTACCTTCTCCGATTCCCATTGTAATACCATTTGTTTGTACTGCACTAATTGCATTCGTTGCCCATGAATTTGCTGAAACATCATTAAAGTTATGAGATCCCTTTGCCTGTAGGTCAAAAGCATTCGTAAGAACTTGTGCCATTTCCGCACGCGTTAACGTCGCCTTCGGTCTAAAGTTTCCATTCTCGTCTCCCTGGAAAATTCCGATTTCCGTTAGAGCCAATATCTCCTCGATAAAGCTTGTTGAATTTTCATCGATATCTCCATATGGGTTTTCATATTCATCTTGTTCTTCCATATCAAACACACGGTAAATTAAAGCTGCAACTTGCTCACGTGTTACATTATCCCCAAAACCGAATATTCCATCGCCATATCCCAAAATTATTTCTTGTTCCGCTAATTCATGAATTGCCTCATATGCCCAATGTCCTTTTGGTACATCTTTAAATACAATTGTATTTGCTTTTTGCAACGGTGCACTTTCCGCTTTTACACTATTACTCTCTGCTGAGAATAACACCCCACCCATAATTGTTAATGCTGTAGCTGTTTTTAATAATTTTTTGCTCATCAAATTATCTCCCCAATATGTATATGTTTTTTTAAAAATATACAGAATAAATGGTATAGTGACAATATATTTTCCGACACATTTCGTGACGGTTTTGTGAATCATATTACACATCATGTCTTTTTCATCGGGTTGATTATAAAGCTTGTTTATAACCATAAAAATACATAAATACGAATAATAATTCTTTTTTAAACAAACAAAAAAGCACAAATTTTTCTATTTGTGCTTTCATATTTCACTCTACTTCCAATCCTCTTTCAAATGATAATTAATAATCGCATTATTAATAAACTGAGCATATTGTTCTCTAGGTACAGGGCGATTTAATTCATACATGCCATTCCCAGTTCCTCTCACAACATTATTAGATTGCAACGCACTAATTGCATCTTCTGCCCAGTGACCTTTTGGAATATCTTTAAATGTATGTTTTTGTTTCGTTTCAAAATTAAATGCTCGTTTTAAAATGACAGCCATTTCCGCTCTAGAGATTGGTGCTTTCGGCCTAAAATCCCCTTGGCCATCCCCTGTAAAAACACCACGTTTTGTTAACGCTAAAATTTCCTTTTTAAAAGTGGTTGTACTATCAGAAACATCTTTATATGGATTCGCTACTGGCCCTTCTTCTTTTATCTCAAGTGTTCTGTAAATAGTCCCAGCTACTTGTTCACGTGTTATAAGATCGCCAACACCATACTTCCCGTTTCCATACCCTAATATAATTTTATGATACGCTAAATCCATAATAGCATCATATGCCCAAAATCCGTATGGAACATCTTCAAACACAATCATTTGTGGATACTCTTCCGCTTTTACAGGCGTCACATTCGTCCCTGCAAATATACCTCCTGCCATTGTCGCAATCATCATTACACCCAATATTTTTTTCTTCATTATCCTCTCTCCCTATTTCATTCAAATAAAATGAACTTCATTGTTTCAGGAGTACTATTTTTTTGTGAATGTAAGATAAAATGCAAATCTTCTAGAAGAAATATTTCCACTACCTTTCTGCTTTATACCCCCTTCTTTCTTTTTCAAAAAGGAAGTTGTCACATCTAAGGTGTTATATACTAAAACATTCTACAATCTCTTTATAAACTCCTTTTCACTTTATAACTTCCCTTTATTGGCACCTAAAGGAGATGCCTAGTGGAGGTTACTATATTCATGGTTTATATTTCAGAGGTAGCATTTTTCGCTGAATTTTGAGGTGGGGGTCTTACTGCCCAGCAAATAACGAGATAAAAAAATCATCCTTTTTTCTTAAAAGAGGATGATTTTTTTATATTTATTAACACTCAAATATGCTACTACTTTTGAAGAGTAAATTGGGCAACTATTTGTTTTAATTTTCCTGCTGCGTTATGCATATGTTCAATTGAAACCGAAATCTCTTGAACAGATTTTTCTTGCTGTTGAATAGACTCTTTTACCCTATCAGTTCGGTCAGAAGATCTTTGGGAAATTTGAGCCATGTCTTCTGCAGAAGCCGAGATTTCCTCACTACTCGCTGCAATTTCATCTGTAGACATAGATACCGTTTGAATTTGCTCAGATACTTGTTGTACTTTTTCTGTAATTGTTCCAAATACTTTTTCTGTGTGCATTACTACTTGTGTACCTGCCTGTACCTCATTATCTACTTTCCCCATCATATGTACCGTATGGTTCGTTGTTCCCATAACTTGAGTAATAAGATTCTCAATTTGTTTTGCAGAATCACTAGATTGTTCTGCTAATTTCCGCACTTCATCTGCCACAATTGCAAATCCTCTACCACTTTCACCAGCACGTGCAGCCTCAATTGCGGCGTTTAATGCTAATAAGTTAATCTGGGAGGTAATACCTTGCATTACATCAATGATTTTAACAATTTCTTCTGATTGTTCTTTCATAGTCTCTACTTGTTTCACACCGCTATGTACCGAATTTTGGATTGTATCCATCTGTTGAATCATTTGTTTCATTAATTTGTTACCATTCTCTGCATCTAATGCTGATTGAGCAGATAATTCATTTACAGAGGATGATGTATTGACTATACTCTGCATTCCTTGTGTCAACTCTTCCATCGCACCCGCAGTTTGTTCCATTGCTTGCATTTGACTCTCTGCACCATTTGCAACTTCTTCAATATCCATAGTGATTTTCTTCGCTGCACTACTAGATACTTCTGATGCAGATACTACTCCGTCTGCATGTTGGAATAAAAGCTGAATATTATTCTCTACTTCTTGCATATTTGTTCTTAGCCCTGCAATCATCTCGTTAAAATTACTTACTAATACACCTAATTCATCCTTAGCAGTATAATCACCATGTACAGTTAAATCTCCTTCTTTCGCTCTTTCCATCATACGACTAACCGTTTGTAAAGGAGCAACTATAAGCTTGCTAATAATATAACTTACTATACATATAACGATTGTAGTAACTACTACAAGAATGATAAAGGTAATAACGGAACGATCAATCATTTTTTGAGAATCTTTAAATACTTGGTCAGCTAAATTTGAAACATACGATTCTAGATCCACTGCATAACCAGCTAACTCTATTCCCTTCGGTTTTAATTCCTTCTGAAATTCATTTACCATTTGTGGCTCGTTTGTTGCCTTCGCCTTTTCAAATAATTTTTTATATGTATCTTTATAACTTGGCAAAGATTTCTTCATCTTCTGAAACAGTTCATCCTCTTGCTTACTTAAATTAACGCCATCATCATATTCTTTTAATAAAGAATCATATTTTTTAAGATCCTTTTCAATATTATCAATTATCCCCTCTTTATTTACTACTTCATTTTGTGACGCCATAATTAATTCTAATAAATTATATTCTAGTGAATTTTGTGTGCGAAGCATTCCTTCTAATAAAATTGCAGAATTTTGATAATCATCTACTACAACCTCTGTATCGTGCTTAATCTTATTAATAGAATTAATTGCTACACTGCTCATAATTATCATACCTAAAACTGCTAATGAAATAAGCGCTAATAATTTATATTTCACTTTTAAATTTTGTAAAAAATACATTTTTTCACCTTTATTCCTTTATATATAGATTTTTAGAATTTTATAGCTTATTATTTACAAAATCGCAATAAAAAGCAATGATAAATATTCCCAATATGAAACTTATATCTCTATAAAAAAAAGTAGCATAATAGCTACTCCTTTTTTCTTTGTTTCTCATATTGTTCAAACGCATGAATTCTTTCAAAAATTGGCGGGTGCGTGTATAAGAAAAATTTCACTAACGCAGGCGGATTTACTTGGCTTAAACTTGTTTTTGATAAATATTGAAAAGTTTTCACACCAGATTTCCCATCCTTCGTCATATTTAAAGCATATTGATCTGCCGCTCTTTCTTCTATACGTGAAACGTAGTTTGTTGCTGGTTGTGCTGCAAAAGAGAGTACAGAAGAAATTAAGAAAAATAAAGGTAAAATGGAGAAACATGCTACTTTTGAAATTTGCAATGTATCTCCCCATTTGCGAATACACATATTTATAATACGACTAATTAAAAACATACCTATAAACGATAGCAATACATAACTTGCAACGCCAAAATATATATGCTTCATAACATAATGCCCCATTTCATGGGCCATGATAAATAAAATCTCTTTATCTTTTAACTGCTTAAGCGTTGTATCCCACATTACAATACGGGCGTTAGGGCCAATTCCTGTTACGTAAGCATTTAATGCATTCGTTTTTTCTGACATATTTACTTCATATACGTGTTTAGCAGGAATGTCCGCTTTGTCTGCTATCGCTAAAATTTTCGTTTCTAATTCTTTATTTTTCAGCGTCGAGAAGTCGTTATACAGTGGATCAATAACGACAGGCTGTATGAATGTTAAAAAGATTGTAAATGGAACAGAGAGCGCCCACCCTGCTAGCCACCATCTCTTCGGAAATTTACGGATAAGCCATAATAGAACGGTAACTACGATTAACATAGTCGCATAACTTTCCCAAAAACCGATAACATGATCTTTTATCCAGCTTTGTGTGCTTTGCGTTGAAATGCCGTAATCAACGGACACTTTCCGGCCAATCCATTGCATCGGTAAGGCAAGCACTGTTGTCAGTAATGATAAATAAAAGAAATAAATCGCAACTTGCAAAACACTTATTTTAGTCGTTTCCTTCGACCATTTCTCAAACTTTCTTGAAATACCTAGCACAAGTACAAATAATAAAATAATCCATTCAAGAGGCGTCGCTAAAAAGTATAGTAAATTTTTCACGCGCGAATAATCTTGGCTTAGCGTAAGCTCTCTCGCACTCATAAACGTTTCTGGATCTGCACTTGTTCCTTTATACATGTCCGGAATAAGTTCATGATTCCATCCAAATAAATACCAATATATAAGTAACGCAAATCCAACGTACAAAAAAAACGACCAACCAATAACCTTCCTCACGCTATTCCCTCCTCTATGCTGCCTGTCTATTATTATTGTAAGTTCGTACACGCTAAATTAGAACAAGCTTATTATGCGAATTGCTCGAGATCCTTTTATTTACATAAAAAAACTCTTCTACATAAGAAGAGTTTTCCCTATCTTTAAACACTTTCTTTAGTTCATAATCCGGAATAAAGATCGCACGTACAAACCAACACACGTACCCTACTTGCTTTTTAGATAACATAAAAAACCTCTTTAAGGAAGTACATCTATTAATAAACTAAAATCTTGTAAAGAGAAAGAACTATATTTCATAATACCTTGTACAGCTAAAAGTAAAACAAGACCGATCACACACATATAGTTAACGCTTTCTTCATTCTTTTTTTCAGTAACGACTCCACCACTTATACATAAAATCCCCAACAAATGGAGCGCTAAATACATGAAAAAATAAGCTTCCTCCCAGCGCAAAATAACATTCACTGTCGTTATTAACACTAGACTAAGTAAAATCAAATAAAAAAACTTATTTGATGATATCGTTTCATTCATATAATTTTATACATCCCTTTCAAATTTCGAATTAATGATGTTTCAAAGCTATAAAGTAAATGATTGTTTTTATACCATAAAACAAAAGGAAAGCCACCATTACTTTCTCGAATACTTTATGAATCCACATATACTTCTCTTCATTCTTTCTGAAGATGCGCTTCATCATTTCTTCTACAATTAGACCAAGTATTAGTAAAACCCCGAACACAATAAGAAGAGAAATAATATTTCCTTTTAAATGAGTACTAGAAAATAAGTAATACTCTGGAAACACAATCGTATCTACTACCGGTTGAAGCCAATGACAAACGCTTTTATCACACATATCTGTAATAGACGTAGAATCTATAATGTCTTTTAATATTTTTTCAACCGTCTTCTTCATCTCATTTACTCCCCACTACATCTGAAAAGCTCTTTTCCTGCTCTGCATATATAACTGGCACTTCTTTACTCCAATATTTACGATTAACAAATAAAAAGATAAGTACTAAGTTTAATCCTGTTATAAAAATAATAAGTCCAGGAAAGAATGTCGTGTAATTTGAGAAATCGGCAAAACTCATAATTTTTTCTCTACTTATTAAAAAAGACGCACCCATTACAAATGCATTGTTTAACATATGTATTGCAATTGGCATGAGTAAACTTTTCGTACGAATATATACGATTGATAATACGATGCTGAATATGGCTGCACCGAGGAAATCAACATGTAACAACGCAAACAATATTGCTACAACGATGATTGCTATGCTCGTTCCCCATTTTGTTGCAAAGCGTTGAAGTAAAAATCCGCGAAAAACAAACTCCCCGATAATTGGTGCGATGAATACAACCATAATGACTTGATATACATATCCCCCAGTACTATCTACAATCGGTTCATGCAGGGCGTTCATAATAAAGTCCGGTGTAATCCATGCAAAACTATACATATACAAAATAAGATACCCGTAACTAAACATGCATAACATAATCGTAATGTATAAAACTTGCACCAAGTTAAATGTTTCATTTTTATTAACAAACAATGAAAATGAAATGTGATGCTTTCTATACTCATAAAAAATCCATAGCATCGGAAGGATATAGAATATAAGAATATTTATAAAAGAAGAATTTTGTATATGAAATGTACTTGTTAGTAACTCGCCACTACTTCTCGCTATTAAAATTAATAGTGCAAATACAATTAAAAAATATCTAGCTCGCATCACTTGAAACGGATTCACACTCATCTCCTCCCCTATGTTACTTTTATCATATCATTTGATTCTTAATTTTTTGCGAAAGAAAACCTTAAAATTTCCTTAAAAATTCCATAAGTTACAAAATGATGATATGATATTCGAGGAAATTAGGAGGGATGTTTATGTACCAAGCAAATATTTTACTCGTTGATGATGAAACAGCAATTTTACAATTACTAACTACCATTCTTAAAAAAGAAGGCTTTTCTCATATTACAACTGCAACATCAGCTGAAATGGCTTTATCTCTAACTAAGCAAAACAATTACGATTTAATTATTTTAGATGTAATGCTTCCTGGACAATCTGGTTTTGATATTTGTCCAATCATTCGCCAACAAACAGATTGTCCAATTTTCTTCCTATCAGCAAAAGCATCTGATTTAGATAAAATATCCGGATTTTCATACGGTGCAGATGATTATATTACGAAGCCCTTTAATCCATTAGAAGTAGTAGCACGTATGAAAGCACAGCTTCGGAGACATATGAAACAAACCTTACCGCACGAACAAAAATCACACTCGCTTTCATTTGGAAGATTTGAAGTTGATCAGTACTCTGCAGAACTAACAGTAGATGGACACATTGTCGAATGTTCCGCTCAACTCTTTCAACTACTACTCTTCTTTTGCGAGAATCCGAACTACGTATTTTCGAAAGAGGAAATATACGAAAAAGTTTGGGGAGCACCTGCCTATAATGGCGATGACAACACCGTTATGGTCCACATTCGAAAACTACGTGAAAAAATTGAACACGATCCAAGTAAACCAGAATATATAAAAACCGTTCGCGGGCTTGGTTATAAGTTCGTTACAAAGTAGGGTGACGATATGAATTTTAATAAACGACTTATTATTCAATTTATCATGCAACACGTTTTTGTTTTAGTTACATTACTTATCGCTGTAGTTGCTGCTTTTACTTATTTAATTTTTCTTCTTACTAGTACTTTATACGAACCTAACATTCCAGATTCTGATAGTTTTACAATTTCAAGATACATCTCTTCAGAAGATGGGCATATTTCGTTACAATCTGAAGTGCAAGATTTAATTAAGGAGAAAAATGATTGGCTCCAAGTTGTAGATGAAAACGGAAAAATCCTCTACCACTTTAATACACCAAATGATGTTCCGAATACTTATACAAAGACATCTTTAGTCGCATATATACAACATCATATCGAAAGTAATTATAAATTTACATATTGGGAAATTGAATTAGAAGAAAAGAAAGTACTTGTTATTTATGGTGGTATGTTAAAAAGCAATGCGTTACTGACAGCAATTCAAAAGGAGCACTCCTCTTTAACGACGGATTCGTTCACATTAACAGATCAAGAAAAACAGTTACTGTCTAAAGAAAAAGCAACAATTCAAATATTTAATCAAAATGGCAAAGAGGTTTTTTCCTATCCAATTGGAAAGAAAAAAACATTTTCAGCAATACAAATTGCCCTTAATGAAAAAGAACCGTGGAATCATAAAGAAAACACGTCTAGCTTTTACGATGCAAATAGTGGCAACCTTCTCGTTGTAACTGCAAAAAATGAGCACTACTATCCAGATGACGAAATTGAAGATGTATTTACTAAGAAGTTTCTCATCGGATGCGGATTAATCCTTCTTATCGTATTTGTTTATTTAGTCATTCTTTCTATTTGGTACGGTAATAAATTCGGGAAACCGTTATTACATGCGATGCGCTGGCTTAAAAATATTGCTGGTGGAAAGTATGAAGAACCTATTAGTAAAAAAGGAAAACCTGTCAGGTTCCGGCGATCTGGTAAAGAAAAATGGTCATTCCGTTTGTTTAGAGATGTAACAAGTTCACTAGAACACCTTTCTATTACACTCAAAAAAAATGATGCGATGAGGCAAGTACTTCAGCAAACACGAGAAGAATGGATTACCGGTCTAACACACGACTTAAAAACACCACTTAGCTCTATATATGGATACGCATTATTACTCGAATCGGATCAATATAACTGGACTGATCGTGATATTCAGCAATTTGGTAGTGTTATGAAAGAGAAATCTCAATATATGACGACATTAATTGATGATTTAAGCTTAACGTATCAATTAAAAAATAACAGCCTTCCTGCCCAACACGTAAACGTTGAAATCAATCAGTTCGTCCAAAAAGTATTATTGCAATTTATTAACAATCCAACACTCCAAAATCAAAATATTGAATTCGTACCGAGCTCAAATAAAATTCAATATTTCATTGAAGAAAAATGGTTCCAGCGTATTATCGAAAACTTACTAGTAAATGCTGTAAAACATAATAACGAAACAACTACTGTCATCGTAAAATTATCACAAAACGCTAATTCCTTTACACTCTCCATTTCAGATGACGGAAAAGGAATGGATGAAAAAACGAAAGAACTTCTATTTGAACGATATTACCGCGGAACAAACACAGAAGAAAGCAACATCGGAACTGGACTTGGCCTAGCCATTACAAAACAGCTCGTTCATGCTCATAACGGAACAATTTCCGTTGATAGTGCACTCGGAAAAGGAACGACGATTATTCTTGTCTTTCCGTTTCGTTCGTAGGAAAGACGCTATGTGGCGTCTTTTTTTCTTTTCTGGGAGAATTTCGCGGTAATTGAAATTATGCAGATCATTTTTTTGGGGTGTTTTAGCGGTATATGAAATTATATCGCTGATTTTTTGAATATATCGGCGCAACTCGAATTATATCAGCGATTTTCGAAATATATCGGCGCAATTCAAAATATATCAGCGATTTTCTAGATATATCGACTTACCGACAAAAACCGACAATACTAACCTACCTCCCTACTATACAAAGTAAAAATAAAACTATTAACAAATACATTTCTAAACTGTTATACTATAAATAGAAGTATAAACTAACTAAGTTTTGCATAAAATGAAGTAGACGAGGTGCTTCCAACACCCCGTCACTGCAACTAATTACCGTAAGGTGGAAGGTTGCAACTAAAGCTTATTTGCGCTTAGAAGACTTCCCACGCTTCGCAGGCAGACGGGTGGTCTTCTTTTTGCGCTTTTTTGCCGTTAATTTCTTAAATCCCAAAACTATACCTTCTCTAGCTATAGTTTTTGTGATTTCCAACAAAATTTGCAAAAGAAATTCCATACGATTACACCTCCTTTCTTCACCAAATGAAGAAAGGGCATAACCTTCCACCCGCAATATTTAATTGCTGTTTTATTTTACCATTTTCATATGTATTACAGATAAAACAATACAAATTTAACAATCCACTTATAAAGTGAAACTTTAATCAGTGGAGATTTTGTTCATCCCGCACTGATTATTAGCCCTCACCAATCGGGCTGCCCGACAAATAGCGGGATAAAAATAACCTTTCATAACTCACTATGAAAGGTCACTCCATATTTCAGCTATTTCCCTACTAACACAAACACATTCTCATCAGGTGCTTCCATTACGGCAACATGTCCTGATTCTGTTGGAAATGGTTCGCGAATCCACTTTACATCTTTATTATCTTTTAAACTCTCATACGTTTGTTGTACATCTTCTACTAATACTTCGACTTCCATAAAATTAATATCCGGATGATTGCTTATTACTAACTCCGAACTTTTTTCATCTGGAAACTTCAATCCTATTAACGTCCAAATAGCTCCTTCTTCTAGTTCTCTTTCTATCATCCAGTTTTGCTTCATTCCCATTTCTTTATAGAAAGAAATTGATCTTTCTATATCTTTCGTATGTATAGATACACATTCTAGTTTTTTGAACATTTTCCTATTTCCCCTTTTATGAAAAAGTGAACCATCTCCCAACGATTCGCTCTTACCTTATTATTTTTTCTTCACCGGTATCCAAAGCTCTACTTGTGCAAACTCACTCTTATCTTCGTGGCAACGCTCATCGTACAGTTCAAACTCTGTAACTCCGCAATGTTCATATCCTGAATGCGGGAACCATTCTGAGAATACTGCATTCCAAGTTTGGTGAATAGACGATACCATTTCTTTATGAGGAACTTTCGGCGTTGTAAATACTGCATATGTTGCTGCCGGGAAAGTACGCTTTGCAATTTCATTTGGTACATTTTCAAAGTCTGTAACTTCCATTCCGATAATATAAGTGAAGTCCCCTGTTTCTAAATTAAAATCAGTACATAATCCAAGCTCTACCCATTGGCTCGTATCTTTACGATTCGGAATCGTTGTTCCAAGATCTTTTTGTAAATATTCTTGCCAAAATGCTGGGATGTCTTGATGGTTTTTCCCTTCTTTACTTGTCGTCTTCAGTTCATAACCTGCCATTAAAAATTCTGGTTTATTTACAATACGATATTCCATTTGTATGCCTCCTAAATACGGATTTAATTTTCTTTGCTTTACATTCACGCTGTAATACATCGGTGTTTCAATTTCTTGTTTTCGATATTCACTCGGTGTCATTTGAAATAATTTCTTAAAGGCTCTCGTGAACGTTTCGTGAGATTGAAAGCCATGCTCAAATGCGATATCAATAACTTTTTCATCCGTATGAGAAAGTTGATAAGCTGCCCGGGCTAACCTCCGCTTTCGAACATACTCCATTACTGTATCACCTACTAATGCCTGAAATACACGATGAAAATGCGACTCAGAAAAACCTGCAATACGTGCTAAATTACGCAGCGTCTGTTTTTCCATTACATCTTCCTCAATATAATCAATTGACCTTTGAATTTGTGTTTCATAGCTTTCCATCTCTGTTCACCCGCCTTATATGTATTATGATAAAAGAGAACACAATCCAATTCTTGACGTTTTTTACTATAATTCCATAAAAAATTGTAACTTTTTTATATGTATTTCGTTGTTATGTATGAAGGGAGGGAGGGAAATGTAGTGAAACGCAAACAATCATTAGAAGAAATTTACTCAGAGCATATGCATGATTTATTTCGCTATCTTCTCTCCCTAACCGGAGATTCCCACTATGCGGAAGATCTCATGCAAGAAACATTTTACCGAATGCTCGTCCATATTGATTATTATAAAGGCGAAGAAATTAGGCCGTGGTTATTTACAATAGCCTACAACGCCTTTATCGATTGGTATCGAAAAGAAAAAAAGTATAACACAGCTACAGTGGAAGAATTCCATTTACCAAACGTGCCAAGTACAGAACATGAATATTTCGTAAAACATGAGATTGCTAGTTGGTTAGACAGTTTATCTTCTCTTCCGCTCGAAAGACGAAATGTCCTACTACTACGAGATTACTATGGATTCTCCTATAAGGAAATAGCAGAAATGACTGGTCTCTCATTAGCGAAAGTAAAAATTGAATTACACAGGGGACGAAAAGAAATACAAAGCATAAAGGAGTGATACGGATGGGTTGTACAGAATTTAAAAAACTATGGAAGAAGTATGAAAATGGAACGCTCACGCATGATGAACAAGAACTGTTAGAAAGTCATATTGAGTCATGTGAAGCGTGTGAAGCTTACTTAGATGAGCTGTTAACAAAAACAGAACCAATTAAGAAAAAGTTACCTCCAAAAGATCTTAAAATTCCTTTTTGGAGAATTAAGTGGAAACATCGTTTACAAACGTTTGGTTTTATATTATCAATTTGCATCGTTATCTATATAATCGGCGGGGTATTATCAGCCTTTTATTTTCAAGCTAATAATGATAAAAGGCTAGAAGAAATTAGAGAGGTTCCTTCGCTTGCACTTGAAGCAACGATCCCAAATAGCCGTGTTATGGGCGGCGGAACAAGTGTAGAAGCTTTTTTCCGTACGAATAGCCAATTTGATTTAGTACGAACCGTGGGTAAAAAAGAAATGCCCCTCGGTACAATAGAAACAAAAAGCTTCTTATCATCTGTAGATATCACGAAGCAAACTTGGATGAATCCGTTCTATCAACCAAAACTCTTCTTTGTTCATCCAAAAACAGAGCAGGGTGATTATTTAAAGGATTCATCAAAAAAAGTATGGGATACACTTGCAAAAGTACATGATGGAACCGTTGCAGAAGTAGCAATTTCTTTTGATAAAGCTTACACTTTAAAAGAATTAGAACCGCTTTTATATAGCATATTTGAAGCACAAGAACTCCCTCCAACTCCTGTATGGTACGCTTTAGATACAGGACAAGAAAGAAAAAATGTAGATGACTATATCCTACATGGCGGAGAAGCTATAGGGTTTCCAGAACATGTAAGATTCCTCGATAATGAAACTGACGGGCAGAAAACGCAAGAAGACAAAGTAACCGAAATGATGAGCGTCCTTTCTATCCATAAAAAAACGGTAAGCAAAATAGCAGCGCTTTCTGAGAAAGAACTAAACTTAGATAAACGTTATCAATATGTAAAGGATAACGGTGTAAAAGTATACGGCATTGTTATTACTGGCCCGTCGAAAGAGTTATTAAAATTACAAAACTCCCCGCACGTACGTTATGCGACTCTTGGAGATATTGAGATTTGGAATTGGTTTGATCATTAATAAAAAAGAAGTAGCGCTCTAAAAACGATGCGCTACTTCTTTTTTAATTCGAAATCACTTTCACATACATCCCTCTCACCGCTTTTTCATAAGCAATATCACTCATCTGTCTTATGTTTTCTGACACAACAGATGCTGGAATAACTTCACCTTCACGAAGTAACGGCGGATCAATAAGACGTACTTTATTTTTCTGATGTAGATCATAATCGTTTCTATCTTCTTTTACTTTTATATTTGAATGAACTTTGCTTAATAAAGCTTCTACTTCGAGGTCATTACATTGCTGCAATTTCGAAATAAGCTCCTCATCTTCAAGAAGAAAATCATCTGCATGAATAATCCTTTTATGAAGAGCTACCTTTAACGTTTTCGCTAACATATCATTTCCGTAAATATTCATTGGTTTCATAAAGAAATCGATTACTTCTTTGTAATACGTTTCTGTAAACCATTCCGCTATTTCGATATTTTGAAGAACCATTTTCCCCTCTACTGCGATGACACCCTCTAAAAAACTGTGAACTTCTTCTAAAGAAATATATCCGTATGTATACATATCTCGTAACGTATAATCCACTCGATCTGCACATAATTCGGGCGCTGACCTTTCCAGTAACGTCCACTTCGAATCATCTAATAAAATATCTTCATAGTTATAACCATGCTTCACAAGGATCGCTGGAATTTCTGAGTTTTTCACAACAGAACTAAATATCTCTTCATGGTAACTTTCATCTTCATTATCAAAAACGTAATCAATCACGTGGGAAAAAGCAGTATGTGATACGTCATGCAGTAAACTAGCGATCTGTTCTTCTACTGAACCACCTAGTTTTTTAACTAATAACATAACACCAACTGAATGATCAAAGCGCGTTACATTCCATTTCTCGTTCACTAAGTAACTTGCGCCTGCTTGATGAATTCCCTTTAGTCTTTGCATAGACTTACTTGAAATTAATTCTTCTACTACTTGATCCACTTCAAATTCTCCGTATAGTACATCTGATATGATCACTTACAATCCCCCTTTATTTTAATCGAGTCTTATAATCGTATCTCTTTTATGAAATTAGCACCAACATAAACATTTATTGTTATTTGTTTTTATTGAAAAAATAGAGAGCCATCAGCTCTCTATTTCATAACCCCTATTCAAATGTAACTTCTACCTGCACAATCTCCGACCTACTACCAAGTCTAAGCGGGGGTCCCCAAAATCCAAATCCAGAAGAAACAATTGCGTGGAACGCGCCTTTTTGTGCGTATCCCCAGTCTAGCTCGTACATTCTTCTCGTTACAATATGATTGGGCGCCATTTGTCCGCGGTGCGTATGACCGGATAATAATAAATCTACACCTGACGCTGCTGCTTGTTTCAACTCAAATGGCTGGTGATCCATTGCGATAACAGGCATCGATTTATCTACCGTACTCATTAATTGTTCAAAGCTTCGGCGATCTCGCTCTGTTTTATCTCTTCTTCCAACGAGATAAAAGTCATCTTCAATTGTAATTACTTCATCTAAAAGAATACGAATATCAATCTTATCCATCTCTTGTAAAAACTCTGGAACTGCTCTGCCGTAATATTCATGGTTTCCTAATACGCCATATACGCCTAATGGTGCTTTCATTTGTTTCATGATTGGTCCCATATTCTTTTGAATGAACACACCTGGATGATCGTCGATAATATCACCTGGCAGTAAAATAATATCAGGTTCCATCTCATTTACATGACGAACAAGTCTTTTTAAATGCGAAACGCCAGACAGTTTACCGAAATGCATATCAGAAGCCATCGCAATGCGTAAACTTTTACGCCCCTCTACCTTTTTCGGTATGTGCACCTCGTACTTTCTTACTACCGGACTATACGCATTAAATACTCCATACGCAAAGATAAAGATAAATGCAACTATCACAGCCGCCCCTGTCCAAATAATTGCCGCTTCTTTCTCTACTGAAAACTGTAAAAGAAAGACCATAATATCAGCTAATGGCAACAACATAAGCGCATATTGTATGACCGCAAACCAAATCGAACCTATCGTTCGCAGAAATGGCAAAAACTTAAACACTTGCACGAGAATGTACGCATATGAAATAAATGCGACTATGAAAGCATAATATCCCCAAGATTCCCAGCCAAATACCGCATGAAGCCAAACCCATCCGTTCCAGCCGATGTAAAACATAAGTAGTGTGTATATAATTAATATGGTAAATATATTGAGATAACGAAGATTCTTCACAGCCAGCCTCCTTATTGATTTCTTTTATTATAACTTGTTATGCACTTATAACGTAAATATTAAGCGCTTCAATCTTCAGAATAAGAACATTGATAAACATATTGTCTTAAAATTTTTAAGAACGGCTGTAATGGACATTTTTGAGTCTTAAGTGTTGGATGAAATTCTATTATCTTTATCCTTCAAAACTCATCTATGCAATTATGCATAACCATCCATTCCGTTTTATTTCCATGTTACGATATAAATGTAATACGACATATATCGACAAAGATAAAAGGAAGTGATTGTATGAAACGTTCTAAAACCTACTTAAAATGTTTAGCATTATCCGCTGTTTTTGCTAGTAGTGCTGTAACTCTTTCAACACCTGCTACTTACGCTCAAACGACGTCACAAGTTGTAACAGATATCGGGCAAAATGCAAAAACACATACGAGCTATAATACATTTAATAATGATCAAGCTGATAATATGACAATGTCTTTAAAGGTAACTTTTATCGATGATCCAAGCGCTGATAAACAGATTGCCGTTATTAATACAACTGGTAGTTTTCTAAAAGCAAATCCTACTATAAGTGATGCACCTATTGATAACTACCCAATCCCTGGCGCTAGTGCAACATTACGTTATCCTTCACAATATGATGTTGCATTTAACCTTCAAGATAACAGCGCTCGTTTCTTTAACGTAGCGCCTACAAATGCTGTAGAAGAAACGACTGTAACATCTAGCGTATCTTATCAACTTGGTGGCTCTGTTAAAGCTTCTGTAACGCCTAATGGCCCTAGCGGTGAAGCTGGTGCAACTGGTCAAGTCACTTGGTCTGACTCTGTAAGCTATAAACAAACTAGTTATAAAACAAATTTAATTGACCAAACAAACAAAAACGTAAAGTGGAACGTATTCTTTAACGGATATAACAATCAAAACTGGGGTATTTACACACGTGACTCCTATCATTCTTTATATGGAAACCAACTTTTCATGTACTCTCGCACATACCTATATGAATCTGATGCAAAAGGTAATTTAATACCGATGGATCAACTTCCAGCATTAACAAATAGCGGTTTCTCTCCTGGTATGATTGCTGTTGTTATCTCTGAAAAAAATACAGATCAATCTAACTTACAAGTCGCTTATACAAAACACGCCGACGATTACCAACTTCGTCCAGGCTACACATTCGGAACTGCAAACTGGGTTGGAAACAACGTAAAAGACGTTGATCAAAAAACATTTAATAAATCATTTACACTAGATTGGAAGAATAAAAAGTTAGTAGAGAAAAAATAAGTAAAAAAACGAAGGGACTATTTAGACTCTTCGTTTTTTTACTTATTCATAATAAGATCCCGCGAGTAATACCGTCGCTATGAAATTCCATGATATATTTTTAGGCATCTCTTCACCTTTATTTTGAAAAGCATCCATTAAAATATCAATGCTTTCATCACTTATAATCAATTTATCCCCTTCTATTTCCTCTTTATAAAAAGACATATTTTCTCTCCTTTACTCTCTTATACATATCCCTTGAAGACTCTCTTTTTCTTTCTATCACACTAAACCACGCACCACTTCTTCTAATAATAAATTCAACCATTCATCCAATTTGTTTTAAAACACTCTAATACACTCAGCTTTCTTTCCATAGTACTATCTCGACATTGTACTCATTCTTTAGAAAAGAAAAAGCACTTCTCATTGCTTCATCTACTACAATAAGGCTAGAATAAATTAATCCTCTTTGAGCATCGTCATATCCAATGAAATGTAATACTTCTTTTGTATATAACATGAAATCTTCTAATTCTAATTGCACACCAAAGTCCCAATTTTCATGTGCATACCATACAATAATCTTCTTAGACAATAAACTAGTTAATTCACGTTCAAATTCTTTTATTTCATTGATAACTTGTTCAGCATTTAATTCACTCATAACTTTGATAGGATTCGGTGTTTCATCAATTAAAAAGTTTACTAATGAAGCAATTTTCTTCCCGCTAATAATCTCAAATTCTTTTATAGACGGACATAACATTAAAAACTTTTCTCTAGTAGCCTTTTCCTCTACCTTTTCTCTTAACATTGCAATTTTCTTTAGACGTTCATTCACATTTATCACCTCATACATTCAGTAAATTAACATAATAAAGCGTATCATCCGTTTGAAAATACATAATCGATCCGCGGCTATAATAATTAACAAATTGAACCTGCTCCCCTAGTTCATTACAAAGATTACTATCGTACACTTGATTATTGTTTAAATCATAAACAACCAATTTTTTATCTTGAGTAATGAATACTACTTTACCTTGAGCAACCGCAAAACTTTTCGACCATATTTTCCTAGTTACATGTATTTCATTCCACGACATATGAATTTTTTTATCTTTCATTTGAACTAAAGGAAATTCTGAATAATAATAGAGCCAAACATCTCCATCTATAACATTCATTGCATAACAATCATCTATATACGGTATATTATATTGTTCTACATATTGATCATAGCTATCAAAAATCAATTGACCTGTAGAATCAAAAGCAACTATACCATTTGCTCCAATTGGAGACTCTCCAAAAATTCCTTCATCACAATAACTAACCCATATATCTTCGTTCACATCAACCTGACAATCTTGAACCCCTTCTCCAATATAAAACTTAACATATTCACTCCCATCCGCATTATAAATAACCGCATTATCATCTTCATAGTGAAATATCAGTAACCATTTCTCGCCGATTCGTTGCATACATAACACTGATTCGACATCAATATCTACATTTAAATTAAAAATATTTATATTCACATTATTTTTATCTAAATCAATAATAAAAGGTCGATTCTGATTGTCTTTTACTAGCAAAATTACATTTTGTTTATAATCCAAACTCATTTTTTTAAATTGATAGGCTTCAACAATAGACTTAAGACTTATTAATTCTTTACATACAATATCTTTCATATATATCAAAAACCTCTCGTTTATTCTAAACATAAAAAATAAGCATCAAACTTCCTTAATATTAATAAGTTTGATGCTTACTCACAATTATTATTTAAAATATTTTTATCAAACCGTAGATAAACGATGTGGATCACAGAAAGTTTCTGTATCAATCTCTTTTTCCAGCCAAAGGTCAAAGAGCGCACTAATATCTCCATCTCCTTGTTCCATCATATACTCTTTTTCTGCTTGATGAATAGGTAATAACCAAAATAAATCAAGCTCCTTTTCTTCAAAAAACTCCATTAGCTCTGGAGACTCTCCTGCCTCAATAACTGCCGGGCTTACTAAAAGCACATTCATTGAAAAATTAGATTCAGCATCCGCATTAGAAATTGTATCTCCGTAATCAAACGAGGTTTCATCTATAAATGGATAGTGTGCCAATCCAGCAAGCAAATCAATCATTTCATCATTTTGATTTGCATTTAACCAAATTAATTCTCCTTTAGCACCATTGGTCATATATTCAGCTGACATCCCTAATGTCACATATGTCCATACTGGCCTATCTTCATTTTTCGGGAATTCTAAAACGTATAGCATTCCTTTTTTTAGAGCGGTATTATCTAATTCTACTCTTTTAGCTCCTCTTTCACCCCAGGTATATTCAAGAATCTGACTAGGCTCTCCAAAATGTTCATAGTATTTTTTCTAAATGTCACTTAATTTATTTTTTCGAAAAAAATTCATTTATGCTCTACAACCCTCTTTCTACTATACTATCTTGTTATTAAAGATAGATTTCTTCTTTCCAACTACTGGATTTAGATTGAACTACTATTAGATTTTCACTTTCCCATTTTAATGTCCCTAAGAATCTAGAATATACCATTTCATTCCCTACCTCTTCCACCAATAATTGATCTCGAATCTTTAATCCCTTTTCATCATACACTTCACATCGTAGCTGGAAACCTTTAACACGATGAATTCCTTTTAATATCGCTATCTTCTTACGGCTTGGGCTTTTCTTAGGTGTCTTCCCAACTAAAAATATTCCTTCATAGTTTTGCTTCACAATTTCATCTAAAGATTCCTCTATATACCCTTTAACAATAGATGATGAAAGAGTAGAGTTTTCTTCAAGTCCAGGGACAACATATTGGCGTACTAATTTGCAAAACTCTTTGTATTTCTCTTCAACTGATTCCAGTGTTAAGAAATTCATAAAATCATAAGGAACCAGTATACTAATTTCACCCGATGCCCTATTCACTTTATATGAAACATCAGTGTGCTCCTTAGCTAAACAATAAACAGTAACTTTCTCAATTTCTTTTAATCCCATCTCAAACTCGCTAACTTTCTTTGCGAAAACCAACTCAAAAATCCTAATTTCATGTACAAGCAAATAATGTTTTTTAGGACGTTTTTTTTTCCAATCGTAAAACTTTACTTCAAGCAATATAATTCACTCCTTTAAATTTATCACCATGGCATCAGGGACCTATGATACCTTTTATTAATTTATTAAACTGTACTCCTTTTTCATTCTACCTTATCTATATTTTTAATATGCTTACTCACAACGCACGCGGCGACATAACAGCCATAAATACATCACTTCTCTCACCTGGTGCCATATACATTCCTTCTGCATCTAAATATTCAATGGAAAAGGCTGCTAGCTCATACGCCATTTCTTGATCGCATTCAAAAAGTGGATTTATAAAAACCTCACTTCCTGTAATCTTTTGTAAATCTTTCAAACAGTTAGACTTACTTCTTGTATAATCAGCCACATTCTCATTAGCCCAAGACCACATCCAACTGTTACTCTTTTCAGACCAAGAACCTATAAAAACAACACTAAATTCAAGTAATACTTGACCATTTTTTTTAAACTGTAATATACATTGATCTTGATCATACCAATACTCATCAAAGTTATAGATATTATAATCCGAAATGAATTTTTGCTGTTTACTTTCTAATTTGTCATAACACATAACAAAATAATTCTCGAATTGTTCATCCGTCATTGCCAATTATCACACGCTCCCTTCATTCAAGATCTCACTACAAACAATATATCTTATATCTTACTCTCTCAAAACCTATATAAAGTGAAACTTTAATTAGTCCTTACCAATCGGGCTTTTACCGGTAGCCCCCCGCCCACATATCATATACGTTTCTACCACTAAGATATCTTAATATATACAAAGAAAGAAGAACTTATATAAGCCCTTCTTTCCATAAATAGTTTCTTTACTCCATCTAATTTATTTTATCACGATAATTAAATTCACTATTATACAAATGCACCCCAACCATCTGTATATCCACCAAACTCTTCACCCAGTTTATTCAATTCCTTTTGCATCTCTACGATATCCTCATAAATTAAGAACATTTCTTTAAAACAAGTACATGTCCAATCTTCAAATTCTTCATTATAATCTAATTCACAATTTAAGCCCAGCTCTTGTAGTCTGCCAATTATTTTTTCTCCATTACCTTGATCAGGAATTGCAATAAAGAAATCTACTATATGTTTTTTATTAAAATCTATACCTTGTTTATATAATATATTTAATACTTGTCCATCTTCATCTTTTGGGAATTTCATTATAATAACCTCCTATTTACCATTAAAACTCTTATTTTTATGCGAATAATGCCTCTTATCCATAAAGCTACCAAATTCTATCCCTTTACAGACACTAAAATTATCATCTACAACATTACTTTCTGTAAAAGAGAACTACTTTAATCTACACAATGTTTCTATAAAACTTATTGTAGGTACATCCCCACAACTAAAAATATTTAGGACCTCTAAATATTAAATAGCAGAAAAATCTTCAATTAGACCTTGCAGTAGCTTTAATTTTAATTCTTTTTTGTTCATATAATTCCTTCCGCTCTCTATTTTGATTTGTCCCACGAGGATTAGATACATGTCCTATCCTATATATAAAGAAAAAAGAGCGTATATTCGCTCTTCCTTCATACACACATTTAACAAATGAATCTTTCTAACCACTAATTTTTCTGGTGATATATTAATAGCCTCTAAAAGCAAACTGAATATACATGTAAGTACCAACACCATAAATAACAAAAGCAACTATAGTAATTAGCCAATTTTCACTATTTTTTTGTACATACTTCGAGCATGCCCAAATAAGAAGTAAAATAATTAATTGAATTGCAGTCACTTTTGAGACAGCAAATATAGTAGTTTCCGTAACAAATACTACCCATGTCCCGAACAACATCCGAATACAAAAAATAATCGCCCCAATACGTGTTTCAGTATATTGTTTATTTATATTTATAAAAAATATATCTTGCAACATAACAGTTAATGTTAATACAACTACTAAAGCCAAGATAGAAATGAATTCTAAAAATTCTATAAGCACTTTTAGTCTCCCTTTTGACATCATTTTTAATTTTCATTAAAGATTCTTACTATCATGTAACTAGGTCTACAAATACCCTCTCATTATCTATACAGTTTTCGCATACATAATATGAAAATAACAGCTAAGACCATAAATAATAAGTGCAATCATTGTAATATACCACTTTCCTCCGTACTTCTTTACATACTGCATAAGCCCCCAAAGGCAAAGTAATATAACTGATTGAACTGCTAAAATTTTTAATGTCCCCAATAGTGTGGCTATCATAGAATAGGTAATCCATATACTCAACAACGAACGTATAATTACAAACATAGCACCGATTTTCTGATAATAAAATAGTTTTATACTACCCACATAGTAATCTTGCAAAAGAATAATAGATGCTACTAAAATATTCAAAACCAAAATCATAATAAATCCCAAAAACTCTATCAACTCTAAATTCTCCTTCATAAATTTATTTACGATTTCCTATCGCATCAAAAGTTAACAATTCACTCCGAAGTTTTACAAGTTACTTTTTCAAAAATACTAGCTAATATTCCAATAATCATCAAAGAGATTATTATTCATACATTCATTTTATTACTCAAGGACGACCTATTTAAAAATCCAATTTTTTAGCGGACTTGAAATAGTCTTGAAATTTATCATCGATGTCCTCATCTTTACTAAAAAAAAGCGTTACATACGAATCCCAACAAACAATTTCAAGTTTTGCTTGAGGGTGCTGAATATTCGGACTTGGTACCCAGAGCCCTTCATTTCCATTTGCATAGGGTTCTACAAGCAAATTATTAATATCAATGTTTATAGACTTATCAAACGCAGATAGTACACCCCAAATAAATTGAGGATTATATTTCTTTACGAGATTTGAAAGATCTTCACCTGCTATCCAAACTATTGGATGCGACATTTTAGGATAATCTCGGATAAGTTTCTCTTCCTGATGTGCGACAATCTCCATGTCTGTTATAAGCCAATTAAACTCTTTTTCCCTACCTTGAAATGAGTCAAAAACGGAAGCTAAAACTGTATATTTAGATCCATGTAAAATGAAGTTCATCCAATCCCTCCAATTAGTAACAATCGATAAGTTAGCCTTCTTGAACTTATTATGTGTAGATAATTAAACAAATACCAATGAATACTGTTACTATACACAATATAATAGTTGTTGCAGTATCTAGCAAAATGCTTACGACTAGGAAAATTATTGATTTAAGAGCAAAAGAAGGCCCTTTTTCTTTCCATTGACGATAGATTTGCATCATTGCATAAATTAATGGAATCATACCACCTATAATCAGAATAATCCCTATTATTTTCCCCATGTTTCCCCTCCTTTTAAAGATTCGAATCAATAAATATACTATATAATCATACACCCTCAAAATATATCCTTATATTTTTGAAGTTATTTTACACATACAAAACTCTCTAATCATAGCTACACTCGTATTAAGCGCATTGTTAAAAGTTATATAATCTTTCATTCTGTAACTAACGGAACTTTCCATCTGCTAAAAACAATGCCATACAGCTTAACATTTTCTAAGGTATTAAATTTCCTAAGATATCAATTAGCTCTTCTAATGCTCTTCCCAAATGGTTTATATTGTCTCGTTCATCAAAACCTTTCTCCATTAATTCATCTGCTATAATATCTCTCAATTTATTTATTTTTTCAGTTTCTATCATACTTAGGTCTTCATAAACATTTAACCATAGTAAATGTTTATTTTGTGATTCTAATGTCTGTTTCAATAAAATCTGCATCTCTTTATTTAATTTAAACAACCTTATTTTTTCCTTTCCTTATGTATTTTGAACCTTTAGCAAAAGTTGTAATTACTTTACCTTTTTTATTTAAAACTACTACAGCCTGTTTACTAGTAGATTTAGTTCTACCGCCACTTTGTATAACTTTTTCGCCAGTTTTAACAGCATTTAAAATCACCTTAGATGATACTCCTACACCATCACGACTAATTGCCTATACCATTTCTTTTCTTTCATAAACTCACCTCGCTGAAATATTTTTCAACACAATAATGTTACATATCCAAATCTAAATAAAACAAAGAGTAAAGTAAATACAGTTTAAAAATAAATACATCTATCATAAAAAAGAAAAAACGATTTCTTATCTCATTAATGCTTGTAGTATCCCCACCCCATTTAACGATTGATAAAATAAGACCAGGGCTTTTTTGGAATCATCGGTTAAACTTGCAATTTAGTTGAAGAAGGCACAAACTGATGATGCGGAAAACGTAGTATATAGAAGACTATGTAAGGAGTTTGTCATATGATTGATAACAGAATTTCGAAAGATTATGACCATGAAATAGATGATTCTTTAAAAGAAATTACAGATACAACCATCTTACTTAATTTTCAAAAAGCGATTGTAAGTTTATATCCTCATCTAATACCAATTCATGCTTTTGCCTATGACGCATGGGATGATATTGTAATGCCATTGTTTTATGAAATGGTATATAAAACCTTTGCTTTTAAATACGGGATAGATATTAACTTTAAAGAAACTCATACCTATATGTTTTCGCTTAATAGTTATAAAGGGATACATCACATCGAGTGTGTTCCAAAGTGCACGACATTTAAGATTTATATTAACGAAGAATGGATTGAAATGGATAATAAAAGTTTGAAAGAAAATGTATTTGTATTTAAGTCATTTGGGGATGGATTGCATTTTCTAACTGGTGGAATTGAAATTGCAGATGCTTATCGTGTAGGATTTGACCTTGTTGAGGTTGATATTGTTTCTACCATAACAGGTCTTCCATCTAAAACAAGTATTTTTATTGATAAAGAGCATGTAGACTTTGTGTTTGTTGCAGAAACATATGATATAAATATCCAAAATTAAAAATTTTATGTAAGAAAGTAGGAAGAATATCTTCATTACTACTCGTATCAAATAGTTGTTTGAACACGCTCCGCTATTATATATACAAACTTCCGACTACATTTCATATGAGAAAAAGTTATTACGATAAACAAAGAAAAGGTCTCCTAAAATATCTTTTAGGAGACCTTTTCTTATTAATAGATTTTGTAATTTAAGAGTAAACACTCTTAAATTACAAAATCCTCCGGAATAAACACTTTCACTTCTTTCGGCTGTACGTATACGAAATCACCCGATTGAATGTTCAGCTGCTTGAACTGTTCTTTCGTAATTTCTGCTTCTAAATATTCATCTGTTTCGTCTCGTTTTAATTCTACATATACGACAGGTCCGACTGCGTGAGAATAAGATACTTTTGCCGGGATTGCATCTATGCTTTGTTTCGTACGAGAGATTGATAAGTCATGCGGCCTTACGTAGGCTATTCCGTCTACGTTGGAAACGTGCTTATGCTCTGGTGCTTCTAGTTCGACCGATCCTACATTTAGCTTTCCTTTATGAACGCGGCCGTGAAATAAATTTACATTTCCTAAAAAGTCATATACAAACGGACTTGCTGGGTTTTCATATACTTCTTCCGGTGTTCCCATTTGTTCAATACAGCCTTCATTCATTACAACGATGCGGTCTGCAACGTCTAACGCTTCTTCTTGATCATGCGTTACGAATACGCTCGTAATTTGAAATTCGTCATGTAATTTTCGGAGCCATCTTCGTAATTCTTTTCTCACCTTTGCATCGAGTGCACCGAACGGTTCATCAAGTAATAAAATTTTCGGTTCGACTGCAAGTGCCCGGGCTAGTGCAATACGTTGACGTTGTCCACCAGATAATTGCGCTGGATAACGTTTAGCAAAGCCATCCATTTTTACGAGCTTTAATAATTCTGTTACCTTTTCTTCTATCGCTTCTGCTGACGGTCTTAAGCTTTTCTTTCTTACTTTTAAACCGAAAGCGACATTCTCAAATACATTCATATGCTTAAAGAGCGCATAGTGCTGAAAGACGAAACCGACTTGCCTGTTTTTCACGTGAATGTCTGTTAAATCTTCTCCATCAAATGAAACAGAGCCTCCATCCGCTTCTTCTAATCCTGCAATAATGCGTAATAACGTCGTTTTCCCAGAACCTGACGGGCCTAATAAGGCAACAAGTTCACCTTTTGGAATATCCAAATGAATGTCTGTTAGTGCTTGAAATGTACCATATTGCTTTGATACACCTTGAATTTGAATACTCACCGTAATCCCCCTTATTGTCGTTTTTCCATTCGCCATTCAATCCAGTTTTTTATAACGAGTGTAAACACTGCAATTAATGACATTAACGTCGCTACTGCAAATGCTGCTGAAAATTGATATTCATTGTACAAAATTTCAATATGGAGCGGCATCGTGTTCGTAATGCCACGCACGTGACCTGATACGACAGAAACGGCTCCAAACTCACCGATAGCACGGGCATTACATAGAATCATGCCGTATAAAAGACCCCATTTTATATTTGGAAGCGTAACGCGCCAAAACATTTTCCAGCCACTTGCGCCAAGTGATAAAGCTGCCTCTTCTTCACTTTTCCCTTGCGCCTGCATAACCGGAATTAATTCACGTGCAACGAACGGGAAGGTTACAAAGATTGTTGCGATAATAATGCCTGGTACAGAGAAAATGATTTTCACTCCATGTTCAAGTAACCATTCGCCAAGAGCACCCCTCGGTGTGAAAAGTAAAACGAATACTAATCCTGCGATAACTGGTGACACAGCAAACGGCAGTTCAATAAGAGAGAGTAATACTTGTTTTCCTTTAAACTGAAACTTTGTAATAAGCCATGCGGCCGCTACCCCAAATATCGTATTAAGCGGCACAACGATTAACGCAACGAGAAGCGTTAATCTAATTGCTGAAAATGCTTCTTGATCTGTAATAGCGGCAATGTATACATCCATCCCTCTTTCAAAGGCTTTTAGAAAAATAGTTATGAGTGGCAGTAATAGAAAGAGAGATAAAAATAAAACTGTAATCGTAATTAATATGCCTGGTACAAGCTTAGATTCTTTTTTAGCTGATACGCTTTTTACTATTTTCTTTTCTAATAATGTTGGTTCCATTTTCTCTCCTCCTATTCACTTTTTAGTTCATGCCTTCTACTCCAGCTTTGAATCATATTAATAAGAAGAAGGAAAAGGAGAGAAATAATAAGCATCACGGTCGCTACAGCTGTTGCCCCCGCATAATCATATTGTTCTAGTTTCGTCATAATCATCAGTGGTGCAATTTCTGTTTTCATCGGCATATTACCTGCGATGAAAACGACAGATCCGTATTCTCCTAATGCTCTTGCAAATGCAAGTGAAAAACCGGCAAGAAGAGCGGGAAAGATCTCTGGTAAAATGATTTTCACAAATATTTGCAAGCGGGATGCACCTAAACTCGAAGCCGCCTCTTCTACTTCTTTATCAATATTTTGCAGCACTGGTTGCACCATTCGAACGACAAATGGTAAACCGATAAAAGTAAGCGCAACGATAATTCCGAGTGATGTGAATGCTACTTTTATATGAAATACGCTTAATATTTTCCCAATCCATCCATTTTCCGCATAAAGCGTTGTAAGTGTAATACCAGCTACAGCTGTCGGAAGTGCAAACGGCAAATCAATGAGTCCGTCTAATAGTCGTTTCCCTGGAAATTTGTAGCGTACGAGCACCCAAGCTATTAATAAACCGAAAATGGCATTTACAATAGCCGCTACCAATGAAGTTGTAAAACTAACTTGATAGGAATGCAACACACGCTCGTTCGTTATAACCCCAGCAAACTTCTTCCAACCTAACTGTGAAGTTTGAATAAATACGATAGAAAGTGGTATAAGTACGAATAAACTCATGTACAGCATTGTAAATCCAAGCGATAATCCAAACCCTGGTAAAACACGTTTCTTTCTCATCCTCTTTCACCTCATCCCCCTTTAGCAGCGCTCATTATTTTTGATAAATTTTATCGAATACGCCGCCGTCATTAAAGTGTTTCTCCTGTGCTTTTTTCCAGCCACCAAATAGTTCATCCACTGTAAATAATTGAACTTTCGGAAATTGGGATGCATATTTTTCTGCTACTTTTTCATTACGCGGACGATAAAAGTTTTTCGCCGCAATTTCCTGTCCTTTTTCTGAGTACAAATATTCAAGATACCCTTCTGCTACTTTTTTCGTTCCTTTTTTATCAACGACTTTATCTACAACCGCTACTGGTGGTTCTGCAAGTACACTAATAGAAGGGGTTACAATTTCAAATTTATCTTTTCCAAGCTCTTTTTGAGATAATAACGCTTCATTTTCCCATGCGATTAATACGTCACCAATTCCTTTTTCAACAAATGTTGTCGTTGCTCCGCGCGCTCCTGAATCTAATACTTCTACGTTTTTATAAATTTGGCTAACAAACTCTTTCGCCTTATCTTCACTATTATTATATTTTTTCAGTGCGTATCCCCACGCCGCTAAATAGTTCCAACGTGCTCCGCCTGATGTTTTTGGGTTTGGTGTAATGACAGACACACCTTTTTTCGTTAAATCATCCCAGTCTTTAATTCCTTTCGGGTTTCCTTTTCGAACAAGAAATACAATTGTTGATGTGTATGGAGTGGAATTATCCGCAAGCCGCTTCTGCCAGTCTTCTGCTAGTTGTTTCTTCTTGCTAATCGCATCAATGTCATAAGCAAGCGCTAGTGTAACAACGTCTGCTTCTAAGCCATCAATTACAGAACGCGCCTGGCTTCCAGATCCCCCGTGTGATTGTTTTACATTTACTGTTTGCCCATGCTTCTCTTTCCAATACTTCGCAAAATCTTTATTGAAATCTTGATATAACTCCCTCGTTGGATCATAGGAAACATTTAAAAGCTCAACTGTTTTTTTATCTCCACTTCCTTCAGAATTACTAGTGGATGTTGCCGAACCACACCCTGATAAAAGTACAACTGCTGATAATAAAACACCTGTACTTTTCATAAACGCTGTCTTACCCCACTTTTTCATCGTTAAGCCCCCTTAGTTTATACAATAGAAAAAGGCACACAATATATTCACAAACGTGAACATTGTGCGCCTTCAGTTTATCTGATTAGCTTCTAATGTATTCTATTCGATTTCTTTTCATTTTAATTCTGTAATTCACATGTGTCAACTTGGAATTTATTTTTATTTCTTCGGATTTTCATACAAACTCCCTCTACATGATAATCATTATCAATATGTAAGAAAATAATAAAACATCTCTTTTTTATTTTCTACATACATACGCTTTCCGATCATTTTTAAACAATAAATAATGTGCTGTATGAACTTTTCTCTCTACATAATCGATTGAATACGTACTGGCTGGATCTACCAAATCCCCGATCGCCCCTGAAAGGTGGTCAATTACTTTCTGCAATGTTTCTAGATTCTTCTTTTCTCTCTCCACATTCATTGCATCCATAATGTCACAAATCAAATATTGTACGTTCCGTAAGCGCAATTCCTTTTGTTCCATACATATATCCCCCCCCGTATTAGTTATATTACGGTTTAAATATATGGTTTTATAGCTTAGTCAATTCTAAAAAACAAAAGATATCCCAAAGGGGATATCTTTCTCCATTACACTTGCATCGCTTTCTCTCTCAATGCTCTTCTTAACAACTTACCAGTCGTATTCTTCGGTAATTCTATTAAAAACTCAATACTTTTCGGCACTTTATATTTCGCTAAATGTAACGTGCAGTAATGCATTAGCTCTTCTTCTGTTACGTTTGCTTGCTTCAAAACGACGTACGCTCGCACAGCTTCTCCTAAGTTTTCATCTGGAACACCGATTACGACAACTTCCGCTACTGATTCGTGCGTATATAATACTTCTTCTACTTCACGAGGGTATACGTTATAACCGCCAACTAAGACGATATCTTTTTTGCGATCAACGATATAGAAGTAACCTTCTTCATCCATTTTCGCCAAGTCACCTGTATATAGCCAGCCGTCTTTCAATGTCGCAGCTGTATCTTCTGGTGCATTATAGTATCCTTTCATAACGTTAGGTCCGCGAACGATTAATTCACCGACTGCGCCGACAGGTACTTCTTCTCCAAGTTCATTTACAATTTTATTTTCTACATGCCAAATATTTGTGCCAATCGATCCTGGTTTACGAGGACGATCTAGCGGATTGAAACAAGTAACTGGTGATGCTTCTGATAAACCGTATCCTTCTGAAACAATAACGTTAAAACGTTTTTCAAAGTTTTGTAGAAGAGCAACAGGCATCGATGCGCCACCGGAAATACAAAGACGAAGCGTCTTCACATCTTCTGCGCTTGCTTCTTCAAATAAATATAAATAATTGTACATCGTCGGTACGCCAGCAAAGATCGTTGGTTCGTACGTACGACAAATACGGAATACTTCTTTCGGACTAAATTTCGGTAACATTAAAATCGTTGCCCCGTTCACAATCGGTGCATTTACCGCAACTGTTAAACAGAATACATGGAACATAGGCAGTGCCGCAACGACGCGGTCATCAGCCGTATATTGTAAATACGACGCCACATCGTTCGCATTACTATATAAATTTTTATGTGTTAACATAGCGCCTTTCGGTTTTCCAGTTGTGCCCGATGTGTATAGAATAACCGCTACATCTTCTTCATCAAGTTCAGGACCTTCGTAAGTTGTATCTCCAGTCCCCACAAAACTAGTAAACGTTTTCATTTTTTCGGTTTCTGTATGGTTAAAATCTGATGAGGTTTCGCATATGATGATGTTTTCTAATGAAGGAAGTCTTGTTGTAAGAGATTGTATAACAGGTAGAAGGACGTCGAGTACGATGATTGTTTTTACATCTCCATTTTGTAAAATATAATGCATTTCGTCTGCTGTATAAATTGGATTAACTGGAATAACAGTTGCTCCGGCTTTCATTGTTCCGTATAAACCGACCAAAAAATGTGGTGAGTTCCCAACAACTAATGCGACATTGTCCCCTTTTCCAATGCCCATTTCTGCTAAATTGCTAGAAAACCTTGTGACCATTTTGTTTAATTGGTCATATGAGACCGACTGATCCATAAATATATAAGCCGGTTTTTCCCCCTTCTTTTTTGCCGTTTCAGCCAAAGATTGAACGAGATTCACAAAAACCCCACCTTTATAAAATTTAGAATATTTAAAAATTCTAAATTAATTATATTAAAAGAAAATTAAAGTGGCAAGTGATATTCTATTAACTGCATATAGACAGATCACCTTCTCTTAGTTTACTTTGGAAAAATAAGGGGATTTTGTTTACAAGTAATTTATGAAACTAGACCAAAAATCATTTTAGGATAATATGCACTCATCTTTTTTCTAAGCTTTTCAAGTTCCTCTTTATTTAAGCTCGTATACTCCCCATACAAATTCAAAACGTCCGCTCCATTTTCATGAAAATACACGGTAACATATAACGTCGGTAACCCTTTGTTGTCTTCATCTATTGATAAGACGACATCTGGTGTTTTATTAACAGTGCTGAATGTTTCATTTCTTTTCCACTTCTTATTTTGAAACATGTCTTGTATATCATGTATCTTTCGTTTGTTATCTGTATGCGTAAAATATATAACATTATCCTCCGCTGGTTTTCCGATAGACAAAATTGTACGACTTGAGGGCGATCCACTGCTACACGCTGTCATTCCGATGACGAAGCTGAGTAATAATACAACGTACATTACCCTTTTCATTTCGATCCGCCTCCTTTTGTATATATATTCCTTTATGAGGGGCAAATGTCCTGTGATTTTATGTTTTATGGTAAATGAAATTATATGAGCGATTTTTCAGTTATATCAGCGCAGCTCGATTTATATCGGCGATTTTCCAATTATATCAGCGCAACTCGGTTTATATCGGCGATTTTCCAATTATATCAGCGCAACTCAATTTATATCAGCGATTTTTTAGTTATATCGACTTACCGACAAAACCTGACAATCTACGCAAAAAGAAAGAGGCTGCCCGTTATGGCAGCCTCCCTCATTTTTAGAAGAATAAATGTAAGAAATCTTCAGTTGTAATGTTACCGAAGTAGCGTGCGATATCTACGCCTTCTAAAGCTGCAGTGAATGCATCTTTATCGAACTGAACGCCTGTTAGACGCTCTTCGATATCATGAACATCTAGTGAACCGAAGAAGTCGCCGTAAATTTTACATTCTGTTACTGTTCCTTTTTTCACTTCAAGACGAACGTCAACTTGTCCAACTGGGAAACGGTGTGAGTGTTGTAAGTTGAACTTCGGAGATTTTCCGTAGTTCCAGTCCCAATTTTGGTAACGTTCTTCAGAAAGTTTATGAATTTCTTTCCAATCCTCTTCTGTTAATTCGTACGTTGGAATGTCTGTTTCCCCTTCGAAAATTGTTTCTAGAAGAAGTTGTCTAAACTCTTCTGTCGTCATTTCTTCGTTTAGGAACTCTGTAATGTTCGCAACGCGGCTACGAATTGATTTAATTCCTTTTGATTGGATCTTATCCATTTTTACTTTTAACGCTGATACGACGTGATCGATTTCAGAGTCAAATAGTAACGTACCGTGGCTGAACATACGACCTTTCGTTGAGAACTGCGCGTTACCTGAAATTTTTCTGCCTTCAGCTAAAATGTCGTTACGACCACTTAGTTCTGCATTTACACCTAATTTACCAAGCGCTTTCGTTACAGGCTCAGTAAATTTTTTGAAGTTGCTGAAACTGTCTCCATCATCTTTTGTAATAAAACTGAAGTTTAAGTTTCCTAAATCATGATATACTGCGCCTCCGCCTGATAGACGACGAACGACATGAATACCTTTTTCTTTTACGTAATCTGCATTAATTTCTTCTACTGTGTTTTGGTTTTTACCAATGATTATCGAAGGCTCATTAATGTAAAACAGTAAATATGTTTCGTTAATATCTAAATTCTTCACACAATATTCTTCAATTGCTAAGTTTATTCTAGGATCTGTAATTCCTTTATTATCAATAAATAACATCGTATCACCTCATGAGTTCCATACGTAACCACTATGCGCTAACGTAATATGGCCACTGAAAATTTGTTTTGCTTCTGTTACTAAATCAGATGGGTTGCCTGTATGCGGTAAGTGCGTTAATAAAAGTTCTTTTACATTTGCATCTTTCGCAATACTTGCTACTTCTGTACTATTCATATGCCCTGCTTTTGCAGCCTCTTGATGTGCATACATATTACACTCACAAATGAAAAGATTAGCATCTTTTGTGAATGGAATGAATTCAGGAATATAACTTGAATCAGCGCTGTATACTACAGCATCATCTCCAGCTGTAATACGCATCGCAAAGCATGTAACAGGATGAACAGTTTTTAAGAACGAAATCGAGAACGGTCCAACTTGAAGTGTTTCTTCTGGATTGTACGCGATTCCTTTCGTATGTGGTTCATGTGTTAAAGAATGAAATCCATTCTCGTCAAACGTATGACCGTATATTGGTAATTCCGGTAGTTGCCTTGTTGTCGCACTCGTAATTAATCTCGCATATTGCAATACCCCAATGTCCGCAACATGATCGTGATGATAGTGTGACAGTACAACTGCATCTATATCAGATGGTGTTATATATTTTTGAAGCTGTGCTAGTACACCACTACCACAGTCTACAAGTAAACGAAAACCATCGTGTTCAAACAAATACCCCGACGTTGCTTCTCCCGCTTCTGGAAAGCCGCCCCAAAAGCCGACAACAGTCATTTTCATATGTATCCATCCTTTCTAAAACCGAGTAGGAATGCAGTTTTTCTCCGTACTTGAGAAAGTTTTTTACTTACATCCTACATTGTTAACTATAATCCATTTCCTAAACTTTTTCATTAATTTTCAATTTTGTTATAAAACAGTTATTGACTTTTATTTTTTGTACTAATACAATGATAGTAAGAAATGGAAATGGAGGGATTGACATGATCGATCAACCAATGGAGTTTTTCAGAAATTTACCGACGAAAACTTGTGCGCACTGCGGGAAAGAAATTGATGAGCAACACGAAGCATACCATAACAAATGTGATGATTGCGTTCACGAAGAATAGTAGTTTTTGAACGTAAAAAAACCTAGCAGACATAGTCTACTAGGCTAATAACATCTTATCCTTCATCGTTGAACCTTTCACCAAGAGCTCCAGTTCAAACTCATACAATTCTTTTTTTCGATAATTTTTCGTATGGATTTTATCCATCATCAGGTCGACAACTTTTCGGGCCATTTCATCAATTGGCTGTTCAATTGTCGTAATACCTGGTTCTGTAATCTGCGATAATATTTGATTATCAAAACCGATAACAGCGAGATCATCTGGAATGCTCAAGTTATGGTGCTTCGCCTCTGAGATAATTCCAGCTGCTACCTCATCGCCTCCTGCCAAAATCGCGGTAGGATTTTTTTTGTCCTTTAATACTTCATGGAATATTCGTTTTCCATCCCCCCAAGAGAAAGCGTTTTCAAGAAAATCAATCGCTTCTACTTGGCGGCTCTTCTCAGTTATTGCACGTAAAAAGCCCATTTTTCGCTGCTGACTAACTAATTTGGTTTCGTTACCACGGCAAAAAATAAGATTACGATACCCTTGATCTAACACATGCTTCGCAGCTATGTATGCTCCTTGCGCATGATCAAACTTCACTGTTGGAATATTTGCTTCCTCAATATATTCATTACATAACACGATTGGACCGTGCTGTAAGTATGGCTCTACATCTTCCCACGGATTTTCTAGTGAACATAGAATAATCCCATCTACTTGTTTCGTAGATAATAATTGTAAATACTCCATCTCTTTTTCAGGTAAATATCTTGTTTGACAAATAATCAGTTTATATTTATGTTCAGAAGCAGCAATCTCGATTGCTTCAATAAATCTACTGAAAAAAGGATTTGTAATCCTTGGAACTAGCACCGCAATTGTTTCCGTTTTTTGTTTACGAAGCCTTCTCGCCGCAGAATTAGGAACAAAGCCTAAATGCTTCATTGCTAATTGAACCCTTTTTTTCTTCTCATCTGAAACATATGGATGATTATTAATCACCCTAGAAACCGTTGTCCTTGATAACCCCGCTAATTTCGCCACGTCCTCTATAGTCGACACGAAATTCTCCCCCTTTGCATGAAAACGTTTTCTTAAATTGATTATATAGTATATTATTGGAAACTGCAATACAGGTTCTTATGATTTTACTATATTGATATTATACATAGGTAAAAGTCTGTTTAATGGGAAGGGAATATATAATACTTTTAGAAGTTTATAGAAAGCATATTTATAAAAATTGAAGGAGATATTTCATGAATCGGACAGATCGTTTATTGGCTATATTAATTGAATTACAAAGAAGACAAACTGTTACAGCACAAAGCTTAGCTGAAAAATTTGAGACAAGTATAAGAACCATTTATCGAGATATGGATGCACTTAGTGAATCTGGCGTCCCACTTTTCGCAATGCCCGGCCACGGTTATTCATTAATGGATGGTTATTTTTTGCCTCCCATTCAACTTACACCTGAAGAAGCTGTTACTCTTTTACTAGGCGGTGATTATATAGAGAAAACTTTCACTTCTTCTTTTTCTGTACATGCGCAATCGGCAAAAGAGAAACTTGAAATTGTCCTACCTGCTGATCAAAAACAGAAAGCCCGGGAACTAAGAGGAACCTTCCGTTTCCTTTCTCCCAAATTTTCACACAAACAACCTGAACAAGAAAAACTAGAAAACCAACTTCTCCTGTTGCAAGAATCTATTCAAAAAGAACAAGCTATCTCTTTTTCTTATCGTAAACCGAGAGAAACTACAAAAATAAAACGGACTGTTCATCCTTACGGTTTAGTCAACATTTCAGGGATTTGGTACATCGTTGCTCATTGTTTACTTCGAAAACAAATACGTAATTTTCGTTTAGATCGTATGGATACATTACAGCAAGAGCAAGAATTCTTCACAAAACCGAAAGACTTTTCTTTACAAAACTACAAACCCGAAAGCAATCGTACTGTTATGATTCATTTATTGTTTCCATCTCATATTGCACATAAAGTTATTGAATCACGATACTTTTTTATAGATTCATACGAGCATCAAGATAATGGTTTTCATGTCTATTTGAAATCAAGAAACATAGACGAAGTATTTCAATGGGTATTAAGCTTTGGAAGCCAAGTGCAAGTACTTGAGCCAAAAGCCCTTTCTGAGAAAATTCGTGAAGAAGCAAAAAAAATGTTAAAACTTTAATTTCACTACTGACATAATGTTGTCAGTATCCCTCCTTTATAGTAGGTATTAACAAATACATTTTCATAAAAAGGAGTTAGTAATATGAAGAAATTCGAGGAATTAGCAACGTATTACATAGAGGAATTAGAAAAGTACTCTATAGAACAATTTAGAACGCAACCGTCTAGCGAAGAATGGTCTCTTGGTCAAATGTATAACCATTTAATTGCCTCTACATATATGCAGTTAGATGCAATTGCGAGATGTAAAACTGAAGTACCTTCTGTAACTAACATAAAAACGGATATGGGTGAAAAGGTATATACAATGGGAGCTTTCCCCGACATACAAATCAAAGTACCAGGTCATCCGGGATATACGCCTGAAAACCCGGCCACCAAAGAAGAAGTACAGAAACAATTTCTAGAATTAATGACAATTGTAAAAAGTACAGAGCCAACACTTACTTCTAGTTCAAGTGATTGTAAAACCGAACATCCCGGGTTCGGTTACTTAAATGCTGCAGAATGGTTCCAGCTTATTTCTATGCATTTTGCTCATCATCTTCGTCAGAAAGATCGCCTGGAACTTAAGATTTGCTAAGTGTTAACATTTCCACTAAAAAGAGACTGCCCATATTGGCAGTCTCTTCATTAAAATATGCACCGCCTATACAATTACTCATAAATTCCCACTTTATATCAATAGAATACTCCTCTTTTTTTATTCAATATAAAACCCCATCAATACATCATCTCCATATGACCCATCTTCATATTTAATTTGCTTTCTTTGTCTTCCTTCTTCTACAAATCCCATACGTTTGTACACCTTAATCGCCCTATCATTAACAGAAACTACGCCTAAGCAAATTTTCTCTAAATCTTTCTGCTCTTTAGCCCAACTAATAAGAAATTCAATTAACTTCGTACCGATGCCTTGATTACAATACGCCTCTTTAATCCCCATTCCCATTGTGCCTGCATGTCGTAACCTTTCTAGTTCATATCGATTAAAGAGTAAAAAGCCGACTACCTTACTATCTATTTCATACACGATGTAAAGATTACCTTTCTCATTACTTTTTCGTATCTTTTCTCTTTCTGCATTAATATCATTTGGTAATTTCTTTGGAGATACTATAAAAAATTTTGTAGTAGTTTCCGATAATATAATTTCTTTTCTAATATTCATAATTGCTTCCGCATCAGTTTCTTTTGCTAATCGTATCACTGAATCACCTCGTATCTTTCCCTAAAAAATAATACTGGAGCCATCAAACCAAACCTCTCAATATGCAATATTACATATTAAGAACCTTTTCAATTTTGATACAATATTCTTACATATGAATAAAAGGAATGTATAAAATGAATCCAATCTTAACAGCTGCAAAACAACTATTACATAAAGAAGAAAAGATTTTATCTACTTTAAAATGTTCACTTACTGGCTATATGATTACGCATAAAGTCCCGTATCCTGGCATGTTACTTGCTACTAATCAAAGACTTCTCTTTTTTAACCAATATAAAAACACATTCATTGCCGAATTTGATTATGAAAAAATTTTATCCATAGAAACGAAGAGAAGAATCTTTGACAAAAAAATAATATTTTACTATGAAGATGAATATATAACGCTTGGATACATTACAAGTTCGAATGTTGAAGCGTTCATAGACTTACTACAAAGAAACAGCAAGACTAGCACAGACTTATAATCAGTGGGGATCCCCCCCTCACTGATTCATTATTTTAGCTCCTCCCACTTCGTCCACACTTCTCTCACGTTTATACGGTACATATTATCATCTCTGTCCATAAATCCATGCACAATAAATTCGCGTCTAATCGTACAAAAATCATCATGATATTGCTTTATGAATGTATTAATTTCTTTTTCTGTATATTGATTTTCAGCATTTAACTTGCTAACTAAATGCTCTAACAATACTAGTTTTTTCTTCTTTTGACCTGGAATCGATTTTAAACGATTCTCTTTATCAAAAAAGTTACGAATGGTCGTATCCCTAAATTTCATTTCGCTTTCGGTCATTTTGTTATCCTCCATCAGCTTTTATGTAATACAACTTTATTGTTTTTCTTTACCGTTTTTCTTTATTCTTTCACTTAAAATATCAATAAAGTAAGATCCACTAATTAACACATAGTAAAATACAAGTATCCCTATTGCATCTTTCATACTTGTATATTTTTCTTTATGAAACAAGATAGGTGAAAGGGCGTAAACTAGAAAGATTATTAGCGGATTTACGATAAAATAATAAGTAAGATTTCCTCTCATCATATCAGCTCCTCTACCCTATGTTTCTCTGTAAATTGTTGTAATTCCTTTTCTTTCGTTTCTATAGCTTTTAGAAAGATTTATAGATGAACTAAGAAAAAGATGCCCTCTATTAAAATAAAAAAGCACCAAAAAGGTGCTTTTTTTACGCTTCAACCGATTGATTTTCAGCAACATTTTTAAATTGTCGTTTGTGCATCAAAGTTAAGGAGGCGATTGTTCCAAGTGATAATACAACGATAAAGATCATGAGCATTCCTATGTTTTGCCACATGAAGTCAAAGTCTCCACTTGATACGACTGCTTTTAATCCTGATACAGAGTATGTCATCGGTAACCAAGCATGAAATGGTTGTAAAAACTTCGGAATCAATTCTAGTGGGAATGTTCCGGCACTTGTTGTAAGCTGAATAATTAATGTGATAATGGCGATGAAACGCCCTGCATCACCGAATGCTGTTACTAAACATTGAATTAATGCGATAAATGCTAAACTTGTAATGATGCTAAAGAGTATGAAGTATGGAATGCTTTGTACTTCTACACCTAATCCGAATAGTAATATGACATCTGCTACTATCGCTTGAATAATACCGACTGATAGTAACACGCCGAACTTACTAATAAACCAACTAAATCCTGATTTCGGAACGCCAACTGTATCACGTAATGGATATACAATTGATAATAGTAATGCCCCAACGAATAAACCGAGTGATAAGAAATACGGCGTAAATCCAGTTCCGTAGTTAGGAACTTCCGCCATTTTCTCTGTCTTCACTTTTACAGGACTTGCAAACATATCATACGTTTTATCTGTCCCTTTTACTTCCCCAGTTTTCTCTGCCCCTTCACCAAGTTTCTCAGCAAGTTCACCTGAACCATCGTTTACTTTCACTAGTCCATCAGTTACTTTTCCTGATCCGTCTGCTAGTTTATTTACGCCGTCGATTAGCTGGGTTGAGCCAGTTGACATTTGGTTTAGACCACCATTTAGAGTACCTAAGCCAGTTGTTACTTGGCTTGAACCGTCTACTAATTGCGTTATTCCTCCTGACATTTGATTTGCTCCTGCGGATAATGTACCTAAACCACCTGTTACTTTGCTTGAGCCGTCCGCTAATTGAGTTACTCCATCAATTAATTGATCTGACCCCTTATTTAATTTATTTGCACCTACTTTGGCATTATTTAATCCTTCACCAAATCCGTGAAACTTACTTACAAATTGGTTTTGCGCATTCATTAATTTCGTAATACCATCCGTTAAAGTATTAATCCCACCTGAATTCGGTAGTTTATTTTGCATTTCACTTGCCTTTTGATTTATTTCACCTTTTAGTTGATTTACTTCTTCGTTTAGTTGCTTTGTTCCACCCGATACTACAGCAACTTTTTGTTGAACTGTCGCTGTACTTTTTGCCGCATTTGTTATATACGGTTGTAACTGCTCTTGATATTCTTTTGGTAAACTCTCAATTTGCTTTTGTAAATTAGCTACATCTTGCGCTGCAGTTTTAGCATCTCCTGCTGTTGATTGAGTAAATCCATTTAACTGATTTACGTTTTTTTCAGCTCCGTCTATTTTCTCATTTACTTTATTTAATATTGTAGGAACTTTCGCCTGCATTTCTTCTAAACCTGCAGCGGAACTTTTCACTTTACTATCTAATTCTTGCAAACCCTTTTCAATTTTTTGAGAAACCCCCTCTAATTGACTTTGTCCTCCAACAAGCTGTTCCATACCAGCTGCTAATTCATTCGTTCCTGTTTTTAATTCACCTGATTTATTTACTAACGTATTCAAACCCGCTGTTACTTTCTGAGATCCATCTTGCAATTTCCCTATACCCGTCTGCATTTCACCTGTTTTGCTATTTAACGTATTTAAACCATTTGTTACTTTGCCTGATCCATCTACTAATTTATTAGATCCATCTGCTAATTTCTGAACTCCATCCTTCATCTCCCCAGATTTCCCTTGAAGTGTATGAAGGCCATCCGTCACTTTACTTGAACCATCATGCAGCTCACTTGATCCGTCGTGTAGTTTATTTGCTCCTTCCGCCCCATCTGCTAATCCTTTTGAGACGTCTTGAATGGAATCAAACATTTTCTCTGCATATGTTTTCGTTAACGTACTTGCTACTTCACCTTTAATTTTTTCAATGGCTGTTCCTCCAATTTGTGAAGATAAGAAGTTTAAACTTTCGTTTGGAATGTACTCTAAGTTTAATGGCTTTGGATTGTCTTTTAGTAACGTTGTAGCGTTACTTGAGAAGTCATCTGGAATGCGCACTAACATGTAATACTTTCTACCTTCCATTCCTTTCTTTGCTTCTTTTTCACTTACGAACTCCCATTTAAAACTTTTATTATCTTTTAAATTATCAACGAGCCCTTTTCCGACCTCAATTGGTTTCCCATCAAATACTGCGCCTTTATCTAAATTGACTACTGCAACTGGTAAGTCATCTAACTGTTTATACGGATCCCAAAAGGCCCACAAAAACATCCCTGCATATAAAATCGGTACGAATAAGACCGCAATAATTGGAATTAATATTTTTTTACTTTTTATAATTTCCGTGAACTCTTTCCGAAGTAACTGATTCCCTTTCATAATTCCTCCCCCTTTTATAAAATGACCAAAATGTTCATATAGTCATTTTTACCCAAACAAAAAGGCTATACTTGTTCATACATATGCCTTATCCCCGAATTTATTACTATGCAAATTTTTCTCATTATGATTATAATTTTTCTATATCCCCCCTTAACTTAAATATATGACCACATTGTTCATTCGGTCATTTTTTTTATAAAATTAAAAGGATTATCTTAGTTTGACAATCCTTTTAGTAAATAAAGTTCAAATAACTCTGCAATTTTTTCTTTTTCTAGCGGTTCATGATTTTTTTCCCAATCAAAAATAAGCGATACATATAGACGAAGCATAATAAATGCTGTAATTTCTGGATCACATTTGCTAATTTCACCTTTTTCAATCGCAATCTTTAAATACGATTGAATAACAGAAACGATTTCCACATCAACTTGTTGCATAACTTCTTGTACTTCTTTCGTTCCCATATCGCGCTCTTCTTGAATTAATTTAATCATGAGCTGATGTTCTTTTCTAAATTCCAAGATGCTATATAATGCTCTATGTACATTTTCAAAAAATGAAACATCTGAACGAATTGCACTTTCTGCAACTTGCTTCATTTCTGTAATTAAATTAGAAATAATTTCACCAAATAGCTCTTCTTTATTTTTGAAAAAAGTATAAATCGTTCCTTTTCCTACATTCGCTAACTTCGCTACCTGATCCATCGTTGTTGCTTTATAACCGAACGCTGAAAAAGACTTTGTTGCAGCCTCAATAATAGAACGTTTTCGATCTATTGCCACATCATCACCTCCAAAAATGACCAATTGGATAATATAGTCAATCAGTACATCTTTGATATTACCACACGCTTACATTCTATACAAGTTCTCTTTTTATTATTTCCAGTATAAAAAAATTCCAGTCAGTGTATATCATACTGTCCATAGTTTATCAGAAGAAAAGAGAAAAGGAAAAGGTGTTCTTGAGATATACATCTTAAGAACACCTTTTTATTATTTCAACATAGAAAGCATAACCTTCTCTAACTCTTCTTTATTGACATTTTTATCAAATACTGCTTCTCCTGGACGCTCTAAACTATGATTAATAATGACAATTTGATATGCACTATCTTTCCCTTTTGCAGGAACAATCATCTTCATACCTTGTAAATTCCTATCCGAGTTATCAGTCGCATAGAATATTTGATTACCTTCTAATTCGTACTGTTCAATATTTTCTTCTACAACAAATAAAGCATGGAACGGATCTTTACTTTCTCCAAATACTTGTGATTGATAAGTTGTATAGTTTCCTTTTCCGTTTGTATATTCTAAATTAATAATTAATTCAGGTCTTCTCTTAATAAAATAACTTACATTTTCATTCTTCAGATTGTATCCTTCAATTGTGTACGTCGGCTTCTTAATTTGAAAATCAACATGTTCCTGCGCTTCCTTAACCGTATAATTTAAAGATTCATGCACTTTGTCATCAAATGGTTTTGCTTGATCATAAAGCGCATATAATTTGTCACGATCGGCTTTTGTCAAACGCTCTTCTCTAAAGAATACTGACTCGTAGTCAGGATCTCTCGGAGCACCTTTTTTCTGTATATTAATAATTTCTTTAGATAATTTTATGTACTGCTGGAACTCATCTTTTGTTAAAGATTTTTCAGCTAAATATAAATAATCTGTCTTTTGTTCATATATTCTTGCTGAATAATGATATTCTTTTTTCGCATTTTCTTCTGTACCAAACAGCATATCTACAGCATTTTGATAAGCATCCTTTGACTGCTCTACTTTATCCTCTTGCTTTTCTTTTCCTTCCGTTGCACGTGCGTTGAATAAAGAAAGGGATGCTATAGCAACTATAACAATAACTCCAAGTAAAGAAAGGCGATACGATTTCTTTTGAAACTTTTTAATCATAACGATTCTCCTTTTTAGTGTTCGTTTATTTCTACTTAAATTTGCTAGGCTTGGTACTTGATAGGAATAGTGTTCTAGAAGGGTAATAATTGTATGACCGTATGCAATTTGCTCCTCTTTATCTATAAAAGTAAGTGCATATGCATCACAGGCTAATTCTTGATCTTCTCGCATACAAAAATAGGCATACCAAAGAATCGGATTGAACCAATTTAATAGGATTAAACTGTACATAATCCAATTTACAGCTACATCGTTTCTCTTAATATGAGCTAACTCATGGTAAAAGACATATTGTAATTGTTGTTTATTTAATACTTTCATATGTTTTTTTGATAGTAATACTTTCGGACGAAAGAAACTAAACACAGTTGGGCTCGCAATCTTTCCCGCCAGACGTAACAAAACTGCCTTCTTTATTTTCATAGATTGCTTACAGCGATTAAACACTGTAATGGCCTGTTCATCCGTAATATCCGGTTGTTTCTTTATGTACGAATATAACCGTCTATTTGTAAGAAACGTTATGACTGCTAATACGATTACCCCAGCTAGCCAAACATACAAAGCAATTTTGTATAAAGACAATGTAGTCTGTTTTTCCGAACTGATTTTTACTTCCGGTTCGCTAGTTTTTGTCACCATTTTAGAATTTGATTCCAATTCCACTTTTCGGTCTCTTTCTATGTTCACTATATTCTCAGTAGACGGCATATTTTTTGGAATAACTTCCGATACGCTAGAACTATAAGAAAGTAATGAGTAAATGCTATAAGAGCTATCTGGCGACCATGGTAAAAGGAGTCTTATCATTAATACGATCCACAACATATATTGCCACCGGGGTGTTAATTTATTTCTAAATAGAACTTTTATACATAAAATAAATCCAACTAATATGCTGGCCATAAGTGACGTTTCTATAAGCCAATCAAAAAAATGAGGAAGATATACATTTATAAGCGTGTCTATCATTTTTATCGATCCTTCCTCTTATTCTCCTCTGTCTTCTCATCTAAAATGCGTTTTAATTCATTAATATCTTCTGAAGACAATTTTTCCTCTTTTAAAAAATTAACAAGTAACGGCTTAAACGCTGCACCGCAAAAACGCTTTAGTAAAGATTTCGTTTCCACTTGCAAATAATTATCTTGTGATACTAACGGATAATAAGCATACATTCGCCCTTTATCTTGATGGTAAGAAACGGCTTCCTTTTGTACTAATCGATTAATTAATGTGCGGATTGTTTTCGGTTTCCAGTCCATTGCATCTTCCAGTTCTTCTATAATTTCATTCGCTGTTTGTGGAGAATTCGACCAAAGTACTTTCATAATTTCTAATTCCGCTTCAGATATTTTAGGTAATTGATTTGTCATCGTATGTTTCACTCCTAAGTATTACATTTGTAATCTACAATTAAGATTACAAATGTAATACTTAATTGTCAACCATATTTTAGAAAAATTAATTTCAGCTAAACCTTACTTCACAACAACAAAATTCCTCTTTTTCAAATAATCAAATAAAAAAACAAGAAAATCTTTACAATTAATAGTAATATAGAAAATAGACAAGTTTATCAAAACAGTGGAGGCTTTTTCAGTCATGATGCGTGCACTTCGTTTAAATATAAAGCAAGCTTTTTGTAGTCGTATTTCTTTAATTATTATGTTTAGTGGACTAGCTCTTATTTTTATTTACCATTATTATTATGTAATTCGTTACATTGGGGATGGAACGGATGCGTTTGTAACAACAGCTTTTAAATGGATTGGATTTCGCGACAATGAAATGGATGTTTATTTATTATTAATGCCCGTTATTGCTAGTTTCCCCTTTAGCACAAGTTACAATTCGGATAAATCAGATGGTTTTAAACCGTTTGTAAGTAAAGGGATTTCTTTGTTCCCTTATTCAGTAACGAAATATATCGTTACATTCTTTTGCGGTGGACTTCTTTATACATTTCCATTCATCTTATCGTTATTATTTTGCAAATTAACCATTCCAGATGGAGAACCGACGGCTGGTTCAGGCATTATAAATGATAATGGGATGTTTGCAAACTTATATTACGAATCTCCCCTCACTTACATTACTGTATATATCGGAATTAATTTTTTATTTGCAGGTTTAATGGCCCTTTTAGGACTTGCTGCATCTGCGTGGTCACAAAAGGACTATATGGCGATTCTCTTCCCATTTGCAGTTGCCTCCATTCCATACGTCCTGCTAAATACAATATTCCCTACAATAGGCGGAGCGCCTTTTCATTTATATGACCCAAAACAACCGTTGCATGGCATGTCTCCGTATATTTTAACGATGCAATGCACTTTCTTCCTCCTCGTTAGCTTAATCATGTATATACAAGGAGTAAAACGTGATAGAAAAAAATATAGAAGAAGGTTGCAAAAAAGAGAGCGGTGTAGAAAGGCGTTTCAAGTAATTTCAGACTAAATCATTGAACGAATAAGAGCGTAATTCCCTAAGTTAGATTGGGAATTACGCTCTTATTGTTAGTTCTCAAAAAAACTATACGCGATATTGCACATTTGTTTTGGCTGCTCCACTACTGTCCAATGTCCACAATTTTCAATCTCTAAAAATTCTATATGAGGTATGTATTCTATAAAATGTTCTTTTATAGTGGCAAGGGTTAAAATATCATGACTTCCTTGCGCAATTAATATTGGAATTTCCGAGAGCTTTTCTATTTGTTTAGTCACATCATAATTTTTCACCATATCTGCACCCAGTATTGTGTTAACTTCATTACTAAAAGTTGTTTTCTGTTTATAAGTTAAAGTTTCCATAGCAAACACATAATATGGATCTAACACTTGTAACATCTCGTATATAGAAGCCTCTCCTATTTTAATCTTCTCGCTTACTTCAGAAATAATTACTTTATCTTCTTCTGTTAACCTCTTCTGCAGTTCTTCACCAAATCTTTCTAACCCTTTTACATTAACTCCTATCGCAGCTGTTAAAAGTAACTTATTCACTCGTTCGGGATATGTAGTTGCATACAATAATGCAAGCATTGATCCCCATGATTCACCTAATACATTTATTTTTTCAAACCCTAATTGCACACGCAGTGCTTCTAAGTTTTCAACCTCACCCCTCATAGAATATTGATTATTCTTTGCTTCTTCCGATTCTCCACAACCTGTTTGATCATAAAAAACTAGTTGGAATTTTTCTGCTAGTGGCGCCATATAGGGAAGAAAAAATCGATGTTCACTTCCAGGGCCTCCATGAAGAAATATAATGGGTTCACCTTCTCCTAACATTTTTACATAAAGATTAGTACCGTTTGCATTTATCAATCGTATATTTTCAATATTCATATGATTATCCTCTCTTTTACGGTGTACCAGCCAATCCCCATAAAATAACAACCGCTACAAAATAAATCGCTTTAATCGCTACTACTAAACATAATGAAACAATTGCATATTTACTTAATTCTCTTCTTGCACCTATTAAAGTGAAAATAACCGCCAAACTAAATGTTATATAAGAAGCTGCTGTATTAATTAAGTTATACGTAATATCTAGATTGCTTGTAAGTCCTGTTATATCAGCTACAAACTGAAGCATGACGATCGTACTAAAAAAAATTGCAAGCTGATTCATTAACTTTCCATTTATTCGTAACTGCATTGTTGTCCTCCTTTAAAAAAACTAAATATTCAATTAATTTTATCATTAGATTACAAAAAAAAGAATCATCTCTTTATACTATTCTATAACAATGAAAAAAAAGAACGCTTAGTCACCTAAGCGTTCCTTTCTTTAAGAAGCTTTCTTCAAATCAATTTGAGCAAGTACTGGGTCATGGTCGCTTACACGTCCGTGCTCTTTCATTATGTTTGAGTTTAAGTGCACTGGATCTACAATTGTGTGCGGTGCGATGTTGTTTGTTACTAAAATATGATCTAACACTTGTGCATTTCCTTCATGAATGTAAGTGTAACGATTCTCTTTCGGCACTGTGTTTAACATATCTTTTAAGATTGTTCCCTCTAGTGCTTTTAGTGGTTTAGAGAACTCGAAATCGTTCATATCACCTAACACGACAACTGGTGCATTCGTATTCTTTTTCTGAATTCCTTGCACGAAATGATTTACTTCTTGTGCTAACTGAATTCGTTTGTCTTCACTTTTTAATACGAGCGGCTGCACTTTTCCAAATGGCGTTGCATCTCCTAGTTTTGAGTTTAAGTGATTTGCAACGACAACAATGTTTTGTCCTTGGAACGTAAATTCTGCCGCTAACGGTTTACGGGTACTTTCAAATAATGGATTTTCGTCTCCAATACGAACAACATTTTTATCAAGTAACTTTGGTACCGTCGCTAATTTCACGCGTGATGGATTATAGAAGAAGCCGACGCGAATATTCGCTCCTGGTGCTCCTCCGTCTTGATTATTGTTTGGAGCGATTTCTACATACTCGTACTTCGGTCCACGAATTTCTAGGACTGCATCAATGATACGTTTTGCGCTTAATGACGCATCTGTTGTACCGTCATTAATTGATCCGTTATTATCTTGCATTTCCTCTACACCGATAATATCTGGCATTTTTAAGTTGTATTTAATAGAATACGCTAACGCTTTTACCTTTTCATCTGTTGTTTCTTTTTTATTCGCTGAGAAGTTTTCAATGTTATATGTAGCAACCGTTAACTTATCAAGACGTGGCTGAATATTTGCGCCTACTTGCTTAAATCCACCATCCACTACAGCTGGCAGTTCTGTTATTGGCGAAATACGGAAAGAACCGTAATCATATCCTACTACCCCTGTTATATCTCCAGTGAAAGTATCTCCTACTTTTGCTACATAATCGCGAGGTACTTTTACAGAAAGACGCTCTGGGTTTAATTGATTTTCATCTAATAGAGGTGTCCCATATTGTGTTACTATTTTATCTCCACCATTTTTTACTGTTACATATAAATTCCCGTTTTTCTGAGGTGTAATAATTTTTGGTGTTGGCATCGTAACACGCATACCTTCTATACTTTCATAGAAGTCGATTGCATCTTCATTTGGATCAAATAAACCAAATGCATCATTATCAATAATCTGGTCCGGGATTTTCACACCGTTTTCTCCAAGTACAATCGGTGCTGGTAAAGTTTGATTTTTTGCGATTACAGCAACGCGACTCGCCTTAATTTCTGTCGTCGTTAAGTCTGTTTCAAATCGCTCTGCATATCCTGGTCCAACATATTCTTCTACTACTCCATCAACTTGAATAAGATCTCCTACTGCTACATTCGCATCTTTTTTATATACGTAAATACCTTCTGAAGTAGCTGGATCATTATCCGGCTGATTATCTTCTATATAAAAGCCGTTTTTATCAAGCGCTGTGACAACGCCTTCCACATTGTTTACTTTCTTCCCGTTGTAAGGAGAAATATGTGATTTTCCTTGAATGTCATGAATACGAACCTGTTCATTATTTACGATAATAAATGAAAATGTCGAAATTTCTGAAGAATTAAGCCCTTCTTTTTCCGCGATTGCTTTCACTACACTATTTTCATTCATTACAATTTGTCCATTATAACGAACACTTTTATTAGTAGGATTAGAGCCATCTAACGTATAGTAGATTGTTGCCCCTTCTGTATTCGTCGTTAATGTTACCGCTGTTCCTTTAGCAACTTCTCCGCCGTTCGGTGAAGCTACTACATCGCTAACACGGTTTTGTCCTTCACCTTGAAACTTATAAGCTGTTACTGATTTTAGACCTGGGTTACTAAAATATAATTCAAGAGTCCCAGTCAAACTAACTTTCTTCCCGATATTTTCAGGGTGATCTTTTACATTCACTGCCGTTCTCACATCACCTTTTGGCAACTGAACGGGCATGATTTTGTCTGGATTCGTTTCGTTTGGCGAATCTGCAATTGCTATGTTTGTATCATCAAACTTAGCTGGATCCTTCGTATATTTAGAAGAACTTTGCGTATATCCAACAATATATCCTTCCACAATCCCCTTCGTTTTCCCTTGCTGCTTAAATACTTGAATTGCTTTTTCTACTGACATAGAAGCAGTTTCTTCTGCTTGCGCTAAAGTTCCAGTAAATGAAAGCAATAGCAAGAATGATAAAAAGACACTTAACAATTTCTTCACAGCCATTTTCCTCTCTCTATTTCATATTTTCTCAGCATTTCTATCATAACAAATGATTCGTTATATAGAACTATTTTTCGACAAATTTTACAAAAGATTTATTTAATTTACAAGCTTTCAAACTATAATACAAAATAATAATTTTACACCTTCTACAAATGCACTCTATAATGTTAGAGAAAGAAAACAGAAAATATTGACATTTGATTGGGATGTAAAATGGATTCATTTGAATAGGAGTGATTGAATGGAAGTGCAAACAGAAACATACCGCGCAGCTATGAATGGAACATTAGAACGTCATTTTTCAGATATGATTGCTGTTATACCAACTAGAATTACAATTGAGCAGTTAAAACAACGACTAGAAACTATGGCTACTAAAGTTGATGAGTTAAAAATTGTTTATAGTGATGAGACAAGCCTTATTGTTGAATTACATATGGGCGAAACAGTCATACCGTATGAACTGCATATTGATGAGGCGAACGACCCAGAAGAATATAAAATGTACAATAGACAAGATTCTACAATTGTAGATCGTAATTTTGAAGATGCGGCTTTCGGCACTGAAATTTTCACTCGTACGCTATTTGTAGGCGATGTACTGGACTGCTTTTTCCAGCAGTTACAGTTTTTATGGAATCTCGCCCCAGATTTGTTATTTGTAATCGATTCAAGTGCAGCAATGAAAGTGATATCTAGAAGCTATATTGAATATCACGTTGAAAATGAATTATTACCTGACATTCCTGACTTGTACGTTATTCATTCTGTTTATGAAGACGATAAAGACGGTGAGCCTACGCAATATTGGTTTCATACACATGGTCTTTTAAGAGCAGGCTTAACTGAAATAGAGTTAATTATTCCAAATCGCATTTCTTCCTACTACGGCATTGGCGATCTCTTTCAAACATTTGCTAATAATTCCGTTGAGAATGGACAAGTCCCTATGAATGAGCCTATCGTTATCGCGCATAGTCAGCAAGGTTCTATACATACAGTCGCTGTTCCGTGGGAAAAAGGATTATCTTATATAGGGCATAAAACGAGTATGGACCAATTATCTTCAATCGAGGATGAAGAAGTGAAACTACAACCAATAGATGCACAAAATACATTCTTAGGCGGAATGGATGCCCGAGATGAATACCATCAATCTCCGTCCGTTCTCTTATTCAAATTTAATACTTCAGAAGAATATATTGAAAGTTTTTTCAAAGAACACGAAGAAGCTACAGGGCTCATGTTCTATAAAACAAATAGTGAAACCGATCGTATGGCTTACAATGCGAAAAATACTTTCGGGTATTTCAGCAACATTTTTCACATTGAACAATCAAATGAAGATTTTCGTTTCCTTGCTAAGTTTGGTGTCTCCTACGAAGAAGGAAAAAGTGAACATATGTGGTTTGAAATGCAAAACATTACGGAAGATTTCATTCAAGGAATACTCATTAATGAACCATATTTTATAGAAGATATGAGTGAAGGAAATAGTTATCATTTAGATTTTGATAACTTAACAGAGTGGGTTATTTATGCAGGAGATGCTGTTATAAAGCCAAATAACTTATATATGTTTATTGGCGAATAAGTATTTTATATAATAAACGAAACGCCTTCAATATGATTGAAGGCGTTTCTTATAATTTATTGTGCGATTAATTCAGCATCTATTACTTTCTCCAAATGAGATAATACACGCTTTGCAGCTTCCTCACCTTGATTAATACAATCTGGAAGTCCAGCACCAGCATAGGAGCTACCTGCCAAGTATATACCAGGCAACTCTTTCTCCATAAATGTTGTGAGCTTTTTCATTCGCTCGTTATGGCCTACTGTATATTGAGGCATCGCTTCTTTCCAGCGGCTTACGATTGTAAACTCTGGATCCTCTGTAATATCCATCGTCTTTCTTAAATCTTCTAGTACGAGCTGAACGAGCTCTTCTTCAGTTTGTTCTACAACCGCTTCATCACCAGCACGTCCAACGTAACAGCGAAGGAGTGTTTTTCCTTCTGGCGTTGTATGTGGCCATTTTTTATGCGTCCACGTACATGCTGTAATCGTGTAATCGCTATTTCGTGATACGACAAATCCTGTACCATTAATATCGCGCTGGATTGCGGACTTTTGGAAAGCAAGTGCGACATTGGCAACGGATGTGGATGGAATATTACGGAAGAAACGAAACTGCTTGTACTGAGCAAACATGGACGGCAATACTTTATGCGAAGTTGCCACTACGATGGCGTCCGCTTCTATTTCTTTTCCGTTACTAAGAGTAATCGTATAACCATCACCCTGTTTTGCAATTTTTTCAATGCGAGTTCCCTTTATTATCGTACCTTCATGCATCTTTGCTTCGAGAGATTTTACGATAGATTCTAAACCTGTTTTCACTGTTTGGAACATTCCCTTTTTCGGTTCAGCTTTCTCTTCTTTCGGAGCGAGCGTACGCATACCGAGTGAAATACTGCGATGTTTCTGCTCAATTTGATACATTTGCGGGAATGTTGACATTAAGCTCATTTCATCAATATCCCCTGCATAAATACCCGATAGTAACGGTTCTATTAAGTTTTCAACCACTTCGTTTCCAAGACGATGTCTGAAAAATTGTCCGAGTGATTGGTCAGATACTGGCTTTGACCTCGGCATTAATAGATCAAAGCCAGCTCTTAGTTTACCAATTGGGGAGAACAGCCCGGAAAATAGAAACGGCGTAATTTGCGTTGGAATTCCCATCATTGATCCATTCGGCATTTTATGTAACCGATTGTTTACAAGGATAAATGATTGACCGGCTTGATTATTTACAAGTTCATCGCCGAGACCTAATTCTTTCACTAATCTAGCTGCACTTTCTTTTCGTGCTAAGAAAGAATCCGGTCCGCGCTCAATTGTAAATCCATCTTTTCGAACGGTTTGAATTTTTCCGCCAAGTTTACCCGATGCTTCTATAAGTAATGTATCAATCGGCAAGTTTTTTTCATGAATATTTTTTTGTAAGTTATACACTGCTGTTAATCCAGTGATGCCTCCGCCGACGATCACAACTTTTTTCCTCAAGCAGGCTCCCCCTTTCTTCTTACAGTACAGATTCTTTTTTCTTTAATACAACATCTGTTAAACAATCAATAAATGCGTCCGATGCATTTGGCATTTCTGGACGATAATATTTCGCACCAATTTCATCCGTTACAACTTTACACTCAAAGTCGTTGTCATATAAAACTTCTAAATGTTCCGCAACAAATCCAACTGGTGCATATACGAATGAAGTATAACCGTGCTTTTCATTTAGTTCTCTCGTTAAATCTTGTACATCTGGACCAATCCAAGGATCTGGTGTGTTTCCTGCACTTTGCCAGCCTACTGCATAGTTTGCTACTTCAGCTCCGCGCGCGATATAGTCCGCTGTTTCATTTAATTGATCTGGATATGGATCGCCCATTGCAATAATTTTCTCTGGTAAGCTATGTGCAGATACGATTAATACTGCTTTTTCACGCTCTGCATCTGACATACCGTTATATATACCCTTCACTGCATCGACCCAGTACTGGATGAATTTCGGCTCTTTATACCAGCTATCAATGCCATGAATTGTTAAGTTTCCAAGTTTCTCAGCTTCTTCTTGTGCTCGTCCAACGTATGATTTCACGCTAAACGTAGAATAGTGAGGTGCAAGAACAAGTGCGATTGCATCTTGTATTCCGTCGTTATGCATATCTTTCACCGCATCTTCAATAAACGGTTCAATATGTTTTAAGCCAAGATACATATGGTACTCTACTTCATCTTGTACTTCATTTAAACGCTTCTCTAACTTCTTAGCTTGCTCTAATGTAATAGTAGCTAAAGGAGAAATACCACCAATTGCACGGTAACGCTCTGTTAAATCTTCCAGCATTTCAGGACTTGGCTTTCTTCCTCTACGAATATGTGTATAGTAACGTTCAATATCTTCTTCTTTATATGGCGTTCCGTATGCCATTACAAGCAAACCAATTTTCTTTTTCATACAGCAATTCTCCTTTACTTCGCTAACTGCCCTTTAGAGTATTCATGAATAAATGTAGTTAAACGTTTTAATGTATCCGGATTTACTTCTGGGAATACACCGTGACCTAGGTTAAAGATATAACCCGGCTGTTTCATCCCTTGATCTAAAATACCTTTTACATGTTCTTCAATAACAGACCATGGTGCAAGTAAGAATGAAGGGTCCATATTACCTTGTACCGCCTTATGAACGCCACGTGCACGTGCTTCTTCAATCGGTAAGCGCCAGTCTAATCCGACTACATCAAGCGGTAAGTCGTGCCACTCATTCACTAAGTGTGCAGCTCCTACGCCGTGCATAATCATCGGTACACCCATCTTACGAACTTCTGCAAAAATACGCTCCATTGCTGGTTTAATAAATACGCGATAATCTGCTACATTTACTGTTCCAACCCAAGAATCGAAAATTTGAACTGCTTTTGCTCCTGCGTTAATTTGCGCTTTTAAATATGTAATAACCATATCTGCTAGTTTATCCATTAAAGCAAACCAAGCTTTCGGCTCTGCATACATGAACGCTTTCGTATTATGGTAGTTACGAGATGGACCGCCTTCAATCATATAGCTCGCTAATGTAAATGGAGCTCCTGAAAAACCGATTAACGGTACGTCTAACATTTCTGTCGTTAATAAACGAATTGTATCTAGTATGTACGGTACGTCATCTTCTGGATTGATTTCCCCTAGTTTTTCTACGTCTTGTAAAGAACGGATTGGGTTATCGATAACTGGGCCAATACCTGATTTAATTTCTACATCCACACCAATTGCAGGTAGTGGTGACATAATATCTTTATAAAGAATTGCTGCGTCTACGTTATACTGATCAACCGGCAATTTTGTAACGTAAGCACATAACTCTGGATTGTGTGTAATTTCAAATAAAGAATACTTTTCTTTAATCTTTCTATATTCCGGCTGTGAACGACCTGCTTGACGCATATACCATGCTGGTACATAATCGGTACGTTCCCCCCTACATGCTTTTAAAAATGTCTCATTTATAGTTCTTACCAAGACCCTTGCTCCCTTCCTTACCAATGCTTCGAATACGTTCGATATTTATCTTTTTTTACTATACAGCTTGTAAAAACAAAATGCATAATATTATGTACGTTGTTCATTAAATTGACACAAACATTCTTAAAAACGCTTACCATTTTCACAACATTCTTATTATAACACAGAGAAAAACTATGGTTTAGCTACTTTTGACTTTTCTCCTTCGCGATTCGTTTGTGTATTATATGGTACAACGTAAAAGCTCGGTTTTGAAAATATGTTAACGAACTTTTCCTCATATTCCCCAGCACCATTTACAGTGCTAACATGCGTATGAATTCCATTCTCCACTCTATAGATTCGGTACATAATTCTGTTATCTGGAAGTGGCGTCCAGCTTAATTTTGCTTTAAATAAACCGAAAGGACTAAATGATAGTTTCATTTTTACATCTTCAATTCTTCGCAGCCGAATCGGAGCACCGATTGTTTCCACACCTTCAGGCTTCATAAACTTCTCTTTATGCTCTACATTAGCCTTCGTTAAAATTTTCTTAAATAATTTTGTCGCAGATGCACTTTCTCCTTGCAACTGATGCTCCTTATCCGTGCGGTCATAACCAATCCAAACAGCGCCTACTAAGTTCGGTGTATAGCCGACGAACCACATATCTCTTGCTCCCTTATCGTCATTTGGCAATGAAGTTGTACCTGTTTTCCCAGCTAACGCACCGTTATATACACCAACTCTCGCTGTTCCTTCCTTCACAACTCCTTCTAACATTTTCGTCATATACCATGCTGTCTGCTTCGAGAAGATTTTCGTCTCTACTTTTGGAGATTCCCCAATGACTGCACCGTGTCTATTTAATACTTTATTAATAACGTGTGGCTCGATAATATTTCCATTTGCTAAAAATGAACGATACATTTTTACAAGATCAAATGTTGAAACGCCATTTTTCAATCCGCCAAGCGCTGTACTTAAACCAGCATCTGCAATATGGACATTTCCTTTTTCTAAATACTGCTTTCCTTCTTCTACCCCTAACTCATTTAATAAAGAAACTGCTGGTACGTTTGCCGACTCTAAAATCGCATCATACATCGTCATTTCTTTTGAATACTCATGATTATAATTTCGAGGTTCATACCCTTCAAAAGAATTTCTTTCATTTGTTAATAAAGAATACGGATTATACTTTTTCGTTTCTAGTGCTGGTGCATAAACGATAAGTGGTTTTAAAACAGATCCGGGCTGCCTTTTGGCAAAAACACGATTAAATCCTCTCGGGACGTACTTTCTTCCCCCAATCGCCGCTTTAATCCCTCCCGTACGATTATCCATTAATAAAAATGCACCTTGAGCCCCCTCTTCTTTCCCAGGAAAATTCCTTGCATCTTGAAACTGGTTATACGCTACCTTTTGAATTTTTTCATCCATTGGTACGACAAACGTATATCCTCCGCGAAGTACTTCTTGATGAGACAACCCGTATAAACGAGCGGCTTCATCTATGACCATATCAATATACGGCATATATGCGAGTTCATTCTCATCTAAGTTTTTATAAAGAGCAATTGTCTTTCCTTGATAGCGAACGCTTTCTTCGGCAGTCAAATAGCCTTGTTTATGCATAAGTGACAACACGAGATCGCGGCGTTCCTTACTCTTCTCTGCAGAGTAGTACGGTGAATATCCGTTTGGTGACTTCGGAAGGCCTGCAAGCATTGCCCCTTCCTCTACCGTTAAATCCTCAACATTTTTATTAAAATACAACTTTGCTGCCGCTTGAATACCGTAAGCCCCATGACCAAAATAAATATGATTCATATACATTTCAAGAATTTGTTGTTTCGTATATTTTTGCTCTAATTGAAGAGAAATTGCGACTTCCTTCAATTTGCGCGTAAATGTTTTTTCACGAGTTAAAAAGACATTTTTAGCGAGTTGCTGCGTAATGGTACTACCGCCCTCTACCTTTTCTCCAGCTAACGTATCTTTATAAAGAGCCCGGAATATAGACGGATAATCAATTCCTTGATGCTCATAAAAACGAGAATCTTCCACCGCAACAAACGCTTGCTGCACATACTTCGGAATTTGCTCGACTGGTACGAGTTCCCTATTTTCTACGTATAATTTCGTAATTTCTTTTCCTTTCTGGTCAACAATACGTGATGAAGAGTGGAAAACGAGCTGCTTTTCATCCATCATATAGCCACCAGCTAACACGATAAGTTTATAGAGTACAATTGCTACTACAAACGTTGCGACGCCGCCTAATAAAGTCCACTTTACTTTCTTCATACATCGTCCTTCTTTCCAAATGATGGTACATTTATTATTTGAAAAAGAAGTATCTTTATGTATATAATCTTCGAAGTTTTTTAAGAGAGTTGATATAATAGAAACAAACTATTAAGGGGGCATTAAAGTGAAGGCTATTATTTCATACGAAACACCTCTAGAACAAGCACATTTCACTGCAAAAAATGATGAAAAAAATATGTTTTATAAAGAAAATACAGAAGAATCTGTAGAAGACTCACTTCAGTATGACGTACTAGATGCTGTCGGTGAATTTAAAGGACAACCTGGCTATATCGTTTGTAACAACATTTCTGTCACAGACGAAGGTCGCCCAGTATTCGAAAACCGCTTTAAAAACCGCGCTGGCCTTATCGAAAACGAACCAGGATTCCAAGCGATTCGTGTTCTACGCCCATTAAGTAACGATACATATGTCATCTTAACAATGTGGGAAACAGAGCAAAACTTTAAAGACTGGACAGAATCACGTTCATTCGAAAACGCTCATAAGAAACGCCCTGCACAAGCAGAGGGACAAGCTCAAGCGCATCCACATGCAGAACAGCAAAAGAGTATTTTCTCTCGTCCTTCTTTTGTGACTACTTTTGATGTATTAGTTTAAATTTTCGGTTCAACGACCACGAAACAAAAAAGGAAACACCATTACGCAACGGTGTTTCCTTTTTCTTTGTACCAATTATATATACGAAGCGAATCTTTTTTTCTCATATGCTTCACTTCATAACCGCGCCCAGCTACCGCTACAAGAGTTGTACATAATTCATCTTTTCTTTGAAAATACGATTGATTATAACCTACTGCTTGAACATGTCTTCTTCGCATTATTCCTGTATATTTCGAAAAATTACGATATACAACCGTTAGTTGATTTTCTCTTAATTCATAACCGCCACTTTTATATCTAGCATACGCAAGTAACGAAAACACGATAAATAACGGTAAAATAACAAACAACGCAATATGTTGTTTAAAATATATACTCACGCTGGCAATTAGAACTGTGAGTATGATACTTATTGACCAGCCCATAATGAAATAACGATGCAACGCTGTTTTTGGTAAGTGAACGATCTCCGCTTCGATTTCATAAGGTAACTCTAAATATGTGAGCAGGTGCTGTACATCTTTTTTCTTCATAAATGGATGCAACATTACTTCGTTACTTGCTGCTCCAATACTTTGAATTGCTTCCACTTCAACAGCACAATAACCAAACGGCTGGCGAAGCATACCTTCTTTTACAGTAATCGCTTGAATGCGGTGCAATTTTAAGACAAACTCTTTCTTTTCAAATAATCCTTGAACGATACGAATCTCTTCCCCTTTTCGCTCAATTTTAAAGTTTGCATATTTCAACATATATCCAGCCGTGGAAATAATCCATGAAATTACCATTAAAATTAATGCAATTACAATTAGTTTATAAACACCGTTTCCCATCACATACGCTTCTACTTTACTTGTGAATCCTTCAGGAAGAACAAAATCAAACTTTGTGTAAAGAAGTACTAGTCCAGAGAACACTAGTCCGAACCGACCAGATGTAATCGCTGCGGCTAAAACCTCTTTCGTTGTTAACTGATAAACCGTCTTGCTTTCTTCCTCTTCTACTTCTTCTTCTTCTTTTACAGTAGTTTCTTTCTTATGTAATAAAGAGATTAAATGTTTTGCCTCGTCTTCTTTAATACCAGCCAACATCACTTCTGGCTCACTACCACCGCCTGCTACTTCTATATTTAGCTTCATAAGTCCGAGCATTTGATAAATGACGTTAGAAGATGTACTAATATTTTGTACACGCTCTTTATTTAAATAGCTTTCCTTCTTTACAAAAACACCGTGCTTTATATGTAAAATATTATTCTCAATCCAGTACACTTTAAAATACCATTTAATTGCTGAAAAAATAGCCATGATGAATAAAACAACCAGAAGGAAAAGATAAAATAAATACCAAGGTTCCACTTGTTCATCAGGTTTAAATAAAACAAGAATAATAAGTGGCAACAAACTCGCAACCCTAATACCTAACAATATCGTGATCGGATGTTGCCTCCTATACATCCTCATCACTCACTTTCGCAAGTTCTCCAATTTGTCTTTTCAGCTGTTCTGCTTCTTCTTTCGTTAAACCTGGGATACTATGAGAAGTTGCGGCTGTTGAAATGTGTAATTCTGCTAAATTATACTTTCTCATAATCGGCCCTTGCTCAATCGTTACGTGCTGCACACGGATCATCGGAATAAGTACGCGTTCTACAACGAACATTCCCTTTTGAATCTCAATCTCTTCTTCATTTAATCTGTAACTATAATAGCGCTGACGTAAATTTGGAAACACAAAATAATCAAGTGGAATAAATGTAATGGCTCCTGTTACTAATAGTCCAAACAACCACCCCCACCAATTAAAGTTAATCATGAAAAAGAAATATGCAATTACGACTGTTAGTATAACTGCCGCCCCAATTAAAGCGTGCATCCTCCACACTTTCAGCATATTAGAATGAATCTCCCTTTCTAACGGCTGCATCTCATCACTCCAATTCTATGAATTTATTACTTATATATTATCAAAAAATAAGGTTTTATATACATTTTTGTAAATTTATAGTCAAATAAAAATAGTTGAATCAAAAGCATATTAAAGAAAAACATACCCAGTTTTGAAAATTATATATTATAAATATGAATTATATTGAACTAAAATAAACCTTACATGATTCATGCAAGGTTTATCGTTTTATACACAATATATTTCATCATTGTTGAGATATACTAGCATCGCTTTCAATTCGCTTTTCTTTTTGGCTCAGTTTTTTATCTTTAGATTTTTTTAATGTTAAAGTCATGCCAATAAAAATAAAAAGAATTCCTGTTATTTGCATTAAAGTTGGACGGAATCCAGTAAGTACAGTATCTAATAATATTGCCACTGCCGGATCTAAAAAAACTAATATTGAGATTGTTTTTGTGGATAAATGGCGTAAACTATCAAAAAACAGATAATATACTATCCCTGTGTGAATAAAACCAGTAGCTATAATATATGTCCAATTACTTTGAGTGAGGCCACTAAAAGCATCTAAATCTATAAATGGTATTAAAAGAAATATCCCCAAGAATGTTTGTAAAAATGTCATTGCATACGCACTCATTTTGTTAATCCCTTTACCAAATAAAGTTGTAAATGCATAAAAGAGAGCTGCAAGAAATCCCCATATCATACCTGAAGACATTAATGAACCGAAAGAGAAGCTTCCATCGATACCAGCAATTAATAAAGCTCCCACAAAACACACAACTATTGAAATGATAGATATTAATGTTAATTTTTCTTTAAAGACGATACTTCCAATTAACAGTACAATTACTGGTGCAAGATGATAAACTGAGATAGCAATTGTAACTGACATATTTTCAAAGGCTTTAAATAAGAAAACCCAATTAAATACTAAGAAAAAGCCACATATTAAAACTTGAATAACTTCTTTTCGTTCCCATTTATCTTGTTTATATTGCCCTGTAAGCAACCAGCATACACTTAAAAATATTGTCGCAAAAATACACCTTACAAACACTAATTCAAACGAAGGTAAGTTTGTTTGAACAGAAAAAAATCCAACTGATCCAAAGATAACCATTGATGCTATCATCTTTAAGGCCGGTACCGTTTTCTCTTGCTTAAAACTTTTTTGAAGCAAATTAATCCCCCTCCAATAAAAACTCGGTTTATAGTGAGAAAAACACCAGCCTAAAAAAGGACAGGTGCTTTTCCTCAAAAACACTCAATTACAAATTTTTCCCTGCAGTCCAACCACCATCAATTACAAAATTAGAACCAGTAATAAAGCGGGCCTGATCAGAAATCAAGTACTCAATACATGAAACAATATCCTGCGGCAATCCCCAAGTATCTAAAGATTGATTACTTTTTATCATAGACATCAAGGCTTTATTACTAAAGTATTCTTCTGTAAGTTCAGTTCTAATAACACCGGGAGAAATGCTATTTACTCTTATATTTTGCTTCCCAAATTCCATAGCCATCTGTTTAGTCAATCCGATTAAGGCATGCTTTGATGCCACATAAGCAGCTCGCTCTGGTTCAGCCATTAATCCAGAAACCGATGCTATATTCACAATACAACCTTTTATTTTCGATTCACACCATCGCTTAGCTACTTCCCTAGAAAGGATAAATGGGGCTACTAAATTTACATCAATTACTTTTTTAAACATATCATCGGATAAATGTAAAACAGGTGTTATCTCTCGAATACCAGCTGCATTTATTAATATATCAGGAGAAAGCTTTTCTAAATCTAATTGAGTAAAAAGATTATGAATCGCTTCGCTATTACTTAAATCAATTTGCACTACTTTCAAAGGCATATCTGTTTTCATATAATCTATTAAGTTATTATTATTAATATCAAGAGCTATTACATGAAATGATTTTTCTAAAAAGTATTTTATACAAGCATGACCTATACCGCTATTGGCTCCAGAAATCATAATTATTTTATTCTCTCTCATTTTGTCTCCTTATAAGAAAATGTTACTAATAAAATATCACGAAAAGCCTCCGTACTACATTCTGTTCCAAGTGGCGTTACGGCATGGAAGACCTTTTGTCCAAATACTAAAGTTTCTAAAGGCTCCTTCAAACTTATAAACTGATTAATTTCCCGAGGAGAATTAGCTATTAAATTATCTCCACCAATAGCTGTATTACTTAAATTCATAAGGTGTAAAAACACTACTGGTTCATCATCTTTATGTAACCAAATAGGTGAACTAAAAGATGGTCTTTCTTTAGTAGCTTTATATCTTACTTGATGTAAACCTATAATTAAGTCTTTACTTGTATCTATTATATTTGTTTTAAATGCAAATTCAGTATCGAAACGCACGATATTTTGAATTAAAGGATTACATAAAAAGCTATCATTTATGCTAGTGAACTGTCTAACTTTCCCGCCATCATCATAGTTATATTCTTTAGATTGGAAGTAATCATTACTATTATCTAAAATATAATCTGGTGAATCAACATACTTTATATACCTTGAATAAGATCTAGCACGGCATTCACCGTACGCATCATCTTCCAAATTATAATAATCTAACTGTGCTTGTGTTAATAAACGATGATTCTCTTCCTCTTGTAAAAAGATTTCATTTGAGATTTCAAGGAACCCTTTAGATTCAAATTCATGTACCTTTTCTTCTATGCTAAAGCCACTCATTTTACTAAGAACAAACGTCATTATAAAAACCTCCACACTATTGTATTTTTCTTTCTCACCCTATGTTAGAAATGCAATAAGTAACCGAGATTCTTGCTTAATAAAATTTAAAATTATGATATTCAATTAATACACCAAATGAAATATATGTAATCCATTAAAACTATTTCTTAAGCAATATTATATATCCTTTTGGATATTTTTTCTAATTATCTGAAGATTTATCAACATTAGTCTTAATATTCAAAATTAAAGAAATGAATTTTTCAGAAAGACAAAACTGCGAGTATTGCAATTATTTATGTATATAACTTTTTTAAAAATTATATTTTAAATATAGCTAGTTTTTTATAAATTTTTTGATATAATTACATACGGGAAAAGGGAAGAATTTTGTCTTCCCTTGTGTTTTTATTTGCATCTAGTACTTTTGCTAGATGCTTTTTTTTATGCCAAAAAAGGTATCCTCAAATACTTTGAGGATACCTTTTCACCTTTATTATCTCTGCTGTTTTCTACCTAATACGAGTAACCCAAAACTCATCATTACAAGAAGTGCTCCCATATATGGTTCCACAGGCATTTTCTGCCCTGTCTTCGGTAATTCTTTTTCAGGTTTCTCTGGATTCGGTGTCCCTGGCTTTTCTGGATCTAGTGTTCCAGGTTTTTCTGGATTCGGTGTTCCAGGCTTTTCTGGATTTGGTGTTCCAGGCTTTTCTGGATTCGGTGTTCCAGGTTTTTCTGGATCTGGTGTTCCAGGCTTTTCTGGATCTGGTGTTCCAGGCTTTTCTGGATCTGGTGTTCCAGGCTTTTCTGGATCTGGTGTTTCTGGACCTGGTGGTGCTAAATGATTCAATTTGTTTAATACTTCTAATTGAACCACATTTATCATTCCATTTGTAATTTCAAATGGAATTGGATTAGTTAATTTTTCATATCCTTTTGGTGCTTCTACTTCTACTAGTGTGTATTTACCTACAGATAGATCTGTGATTTTTGCCTTTCCATCTTTATCTGTTGTTACTTTCACTACTACTTTTCCCTTGTTATCATGAACTTCAAACACAGCTCCTGATAAGACTTCCTTGCTTTCAGCGGCCATTTTTGTAATCTCCACTGAACCTTTGTCTAACTGTTCGTTCTCTACTTTCAATGATAAGACTTTCGTCATACCTTTTTTAATTTCGAATGATACTGGTTCCGTTAACTTTTTGTAACCTGGTAAGCTCTTCGTCTCTACTAATTTGTATTTTCCTACTGATAGATCTGAAACTTTTGCTTTTCCTTCTTTATCTGTCGTTACTTCTGTTACTACTTTGCCTTGCTCATCTTGTACTTCGAAGACTACGCCTTCTAATACTTTTTGGCTATCTTTATCTACTTTTGTTACTTCTACATTTCCCTTGTCTAACATTTCATTTTCTACTGTTAAAGCAAGAGATTTTGTCATGCCTTTTTCAATTTGGAAAGTAATCGGATTTACCAATTGCTTATATCCTTTTGGTGCTTTTACTTCTACTAACTTGTATGTTCCAACTGATAAATTAGTAACTTGTACTTGTCCTTTTTTATCTGTCGTTATTTTAGCAACTACTTGTCCTGCTTCATCTTGAATCTCAAATACAGCATCAGCTAAAGCACCTTTCGTTTCTTTGTCTACTTTTGTAATTTCTACATTTCCTACATCCACTAATTCATTTTCTACAGTCAATTGTAATGCTGTAACTCTACCTTTTTCAATTTCGAATGATACTGGCTTTTCTAGTGGTTTGTATCCTGCCGGTGTTTCTACTTCTACTAACTCATACTTTCCAATAGATAAATCTGAAACGTTTGCTTTTCCTTCTTTATCCGTTGTTACTTTTGCAACTACTTTTCCTTTTGAGTCACGTACTTCAAATACAACATTTTCTAATGGTGCTTTACTGTCTTTATCTATTTTTGTGATTTCTACATTCCCCGTATCTACCATTTCATTTTCTACAGTGAACGTTAAAGATTTTGTCATACCTTTTGTAATTTCAAATGGTACAGGCTTTTCTAATTTTTTGTAGCCTGGTAAACTCTCTACTTCTACTAGCTTGTACTTTCCTACTGATAAATCTGAAACTGTTGCTTTTCCAGCTTTATCTGTCGTTACTTTCGTTACTACCTTGCCTTTGTCGTCTTGTACTTCAAAGACTACACCTGCTAACGGTGCCTTATTATCTTTATCTATTTTTGTAATTTCTACATTTCCCGTATCTACCATTTCATTTTCTATTTTTAATGATAGAACTTCTGTCATTCCTTTTTTAATTTCAAACAATACTGGTTCTATTAATTTTTTGTAACCCGGTAAGCTTTCTTTCTCTACTAATTTGTACTTTCCTACAGATAAGTCTGAGATTTTTGCTTTACCATTTTTATCTGTTTTTACTTCCGTTACTACTTTGCCTTGCTCATCTTGTACTTCGAAGACTACATCTTCTAATACTTTTTGACTATCTTTATCTACTTTTGTAATTTCTACTGAACCTTTGTCTAACTGTTCATTCTCTACTTTTAATGATAAGACTTCTGTCATACCCTTTTTAATTTCGAATGATACTGGCTCTGTTAGCTTTTTGTAGCCTGGTAAGCTTTCTACTTCTACTAGTTTGTAATTCCCTACAGATAGATCTGAAATTTTCGCTTTTCCTTCTTTATCTGTTTTTACTTTCGTTACTACTTTGCCTTTTTCATCTTGCACTTCGAATGTTACGCCTTCTAATAACGCACCACTTTCTTTGTCCACTTTTGTAATTTCTACTGAACCTTTATCTACTAATTCGTTCTCTACTTTTAGTGATAAAACTTCTGTCATACCCTTTTTGATTTCGAATGATACTGGCTTCGCTGGTTTTTTATATCCTGGTAAGCTTTCTACCTCTACTAGCTTATATTTTCCTACTGGTAAATCTGAAATTGTTGCTTTTCCTTCTTTATCTGTCGTTACTTTTGTTACTACTTTATCTTGTTCATCTTGCACTTCGAATGTTACGCCCGCTAATACTGCGCCACTTTCTTTGTCCACTTTTGTAATCTCTACTGAACCTTTATCTAACAGTTCGTTCTCTACTTTCAATGATAAGACTTTCGTCATACCTTTTTTAATTTCGAATGATACTGGTTCTGTTAATTTTTTGTAGCCTGGTAAGCTTTCTTTTTCTACTAATTTATACTTTCCTACTGATAAATCTGAAATTGTTGCTTTTCCATCTTTATCTGTCGTTACTTCTGTTACTACTTTGCCTTTGTCGTCTTGAACTTCGAAGACTACGCCTTCTAATACTTTTTGACTATCTTTATCTACTTTTGTTACTTCCACATTTCCCTTGTCTAACATTTCGTTTTCTACTGTTAAAGCAAGAGATTTTGTCATGCCTTTTTCAATTTGGAAAGTAATCGGATCTACTAATTGTTTATACCCTTTTGGTGCCTTTACTTCTACTAACTTGTATGTGCCGACTGATAAATTAGTAACTTGTGCTTGTCCTTTTTTATCTGTCGTTATTTTAGCGACTACTTGTCCTGCTTCATCTTGAATCTCAAATACTGCATCAGCTAAAGCATCTTTATTTTCTTTATCTACTTTTGTAATTTCTACATTTCCTGTATCCACTAATTCATTTTCTACTGTTAGCTTTAGCGCTGTTACTCTACCCTTTTCAATTTCGAATGAAATTGGCTTTTCTAGTGGTTTGTATCCTGCCGGTGTTTCTACTTCCACCAACTCATACTTCCCAATAGGTAAATCTGAAATGTTTGCTTTTCCTTCTTTATCCGTCGTTACTTTTGCAACTACTTTTCCTTTTGAATCACGTACTTCAAATACAACATTTTCTAATGGAGCTTTACTATCTTTATCTATTTTTGTTATCTCTACATTCCCTGTATTCACCATTTCATTTTCTACTTTTAATGATAGAACCTCGGTCATGCCTTTTTTGATTTCAAATGATACTGGTTTTTCGAGTTTTTTATAACCAGGCAAACTTTCTACCTCTACTAATTCATACTTTCCTACAGGTAAATCTGAAACATTTGCTTTTCCATCTTTATCTGTCGTTACTTTTGTAACTTCATTACCCTTTTCATCTTGGACGATGAATGTTACTCCCGTTAACGGTGCTTTATTATCTTTATCTATCTTTGTTATCTCTACATTTCCCGTATCTACCATTTCATTTTCTATTTTTAATGATAGAACTTCAGTCATGCCTTTTTTGATTTCAAATAATACTGGATCTGTTAGTTTCTTATAGCCTGGTAAACTTTCTTTCTCTACTAATTTGTACTTTCCTACTAATAGATCTGAGATTTTTGCTTTACCATCTTTATCTGTTTTTACTTCCTTTACTACTGTTCCAGCTTCATCTTGCACTTCAAAGACTACGCCTTTTAATGCTTTTTTGCTGTCTTTATCTACTTTTGTAATTTCTACTGAACCTTTATCTAACTGTTCATTTTCTACTTTCAATGATAGGACTGTTGTCATACCTTTTGTAATTTCGAATGATACTGGTTCTGTTAGCTTTTTGTAGCCAGGTAAACTTTTCGTCTCTACTAATTTGTACTTTCCTACTGATAAATCTGAGATTTTTGCTTTACCATCTTTATCTGTTTTTACTTCTGTTACTACTTTTCCTTGCTCATCTTGCACTTCGAAGACTACGCCTTCTAATACTTTTTGACTATCTTTATCTATTTTTATAATTTCTACTGAGCCTTTGTCTAACTGCTCATTTTCTACTTTTATTGATAAAGCTTTTGTCATACCTTTTGTAATTTCAAATAATACTGGTTCTGCTAGATTTTTGTAACCTGGTAAGCTTTTCGTCTCTACTAATTTGTACTTTCCTACTGATAGATCTGAAACGTTTGCTTTTCCATCTTTATCTGTTACTACTTTTCTTACTACGCCATCTTTCTCATCTTGGACTTCAAATTCGACACCGGCTAATACTGCCCTGTTTTCTTTGTCCACTTTTGTAATTTCTATATTACCTTTGTCTACCATTGCATTTTCCACTTGTATTGGGAATATGCCGTCCCCTGTTACATTTACTTCGAACTCTGTTTCTTTTAATTGGTAGCCTTCAGGTGCTTTTGTTTCTTTTAAAATATATTTTCCTGGTGCTAATGGTTTAGAGATTGCCTTACCATCTTTATCTGTAACAATATGTTCGACTACTACACTGTCTTTTACTATATCAAACTCTGCATTTGCTAATGGTTTTTCACCATTTTCCGAATCAATTTTCTTTACTTCAATTTGACCCTTTTGCATAGTGTTTTTAATTTCAATTGTTTTTGTTTCTCCAGCTTGAAGTGTAACCTCTACTGGGCTTGTTAATTTTTGATATCCTTCTGGCGCCACTGTTTCATAAACTTTATACGTCCCAGGAGCTAAAGTTTGAGGTACTGAAAAACCTTTTTCGTCCGTTTTCAGTGTTGCAACAACTTCATTTGCACTATTTCGAACTTCAAATTCGGCACCTTTTAACCCTTTATTCGGATTCTCAGAATCTGTTTTATGAATCAATACTGTACCATCTTTTGGAGCTTCAGGCGGCGTAATAGTTACTTCTTTTGATGTTAATGTTTTATCATCAAAATGCAATTCCGCTTTATTAGGAATCTTCTTATCTACGTAAGAAGATAAGTCTGCATTATTTTTGATTTTCGCCTTGATACTGAGATTAATTATCTGGTCTTCATATGACTTATAGTCAAAACTCTCACCAAACGTAAATGTTACTTCACTTCTTTGTTTATCTATATTTAACGTTCCTTTAGAAGTAATATCTTGGCCATTTTGATCATACACTTTTGCCTCTAATACTTCTAAAACATCTTCTAAATCATCACTAATTACCATAGATGTGTATTTAGGAGGATCGTTCGGTATATGTGTACCAACTTGGTATTGAATAACTTGATCCATTTGTGTTAACTGCTCATTCTCTACAAGCTTGCCATTCTCATCAACTATATTTTTTTCAATGCTAGGTGGATTATTGTCACCTGAACCGGATCCTCCCCCACCACTTACAAATACTTGTCCTACTTTTTCTTCAGTTTTAATATTTTTACCTTCTAATTTCACAGTATTTTTATGAGGCTTTGCAGCAGGATTAGTAATTTTTGTTTTATATCTTAAAATATAACCTTTTGAACTGTCTGGAAACTCAATTGTAAATCCAGTCTTCGTTGCATTTATTTTAATGTTAGATAAATCTGCTGGCTTAATATTTGTTGGTGCATAACCATCTTCAAATACAGCCTCTTCTAATACTACGCTGTCTGTAATTAACTCATGCCCAGGTCCTAATGTATCTGTTAATTTAAGATCTTGCATTTCTGTTCCAGTTGCATTTACATATACAAGCCAATCAGCAATCGAAGGATCTTCTTGATTATATGAACCCCATTTCAATAGATTATCTGTATTGGGCTGTGGCTTCGGTCTCTCTGTCGTATTACTTACATTTACTTCTTTATTTACGATTTGACCATCAACGTTAAATTCTAATGGAATTTCTTTAACACCATCATATGCTTCTAGACCAAAGTAGAATTCTACGAATAAAGAACCTTTAATGTTATTCTTTCCTTCTACGTAATCACCCATAGTACACGTTAATAGACCCTTTTTCATCTCACATGTACCAACTGTTTTTCCTTCAGCATCTTTTAAAGGAAAACTCATATTCATAAGGTCTTTTCGAAACTCTTTTGGCATATCAATTGTGAATTGATCTCCACTTTTTATTTTTTCTTTAGCTGACCACTTCACTTCTACTTTCATACCATCTGAGGCTTGATACGGTTCAGATGTCGTGCCATCAGTACGGGAAATATTAATTTCGTCCACTGGACTTTTCATCACAGCAGCTTGAATAACTGGAGCCCACACATTCAGCACTGAAAATAATACTAGAAAAACTAATGAAACCATTGAAATATGCCTTTTAGTACTTTTCATTTGCATAGTTCCCTCCTATTTTCTTATATTTATATAACAAAAAAAGACCGTCCGGTTGCATCAAAAATGTGCAACCAGACGATCTTAGTAACCAATATGTATTACCGTAGACTCTAAGCTTTGCGGCCTATCCTTTCGAATAGTGTGCTAAAAATATCTTTTATTCTTTTTTGTTTCATTTTCCTCTTAAACCAAATATTACTATACCGTCTGGACGGTTATAATTCAATACTCTATAAAATTGTTCTATTTTTCTAATAAAAAAAACAATTCACCACTACATTAAATAAGTAATGGTGAATTGTTTTCGTATTATATAGTTCGTATATTCTATTTATATGAATTACCAATAAGAGCTTGAATCACTTTTTCTCTTAACTCGGGGCTTAGTCTGCCAACCCCTAAATATTCCGAATACCATAATCCATCTGCTGCTAATCTAATAATTGTTGCACAAACTGAATCTATCTCATCGTTTTCTATATTCTTTTGCAGTTGCTGAAATGATTGTTGTAATGGCTCAAGTAATTCAGGTTTTAACATGAATGCTGCCATCATACTACTAGACAACTCTTCTGTTCTTCTCTCATTACTTAATCTTTCCTCTACAAAAGAGCGAACCCATCTCCCTTTCCTCTCTGAGTCTTCCGCTACTTTATTGTAAATAGCGCCCTCATAATCCTCTATCCCTCTGACTATCATACCTTCTATTAAAGCTTCTTTATTTGCAAAGTGATACAATAATCCACCTTTACTTACACCCGCCTCTTTTGCCACTGCTTCTAAGGTTAATTTAGCAACCCCTTTACATTGCACAATTTGAGAAGCGGCCGCCAAAATCTTTTGCCGCGTTATGCTGATACTCATTCCTTTTTAAAACCCCATTTCTACTAAATTTATATAAATACGAATCTTATTTTTAATATTGTTGATTACTACTAAGTATTTTCTTTATTCAACAAAGGCTTCATTACCTTTGAATTTTTAGTTACTTATTCTATTAAAAATTTCCATATCATTCAATATGATAACATCAAATACACAACATTGACTATACATCTATACTTTCATATTCATTCCTAATATATCCATTAATAAAATTTACCGATTTAGTCCTTCTTATTACTTTATAAGACGGCAGTAATTCTTTCAGCACTAAATAAAAAATGTTATTACTCCCATTGAATTGAGTAATAACATTTTACTTAACAAATTCGCTGCCAACTAGCATCCTTCACATCTTCACTAGTCGGTTTTCTAACTGATCCAATAAAGTGAAACTTTATATCCGCAACATGGACAGGTGTATTTCATTTTGTCACTCCATTATTAACTTGTTTTCCCATATATTCCGACTCACAAAGAATGTAACAGCACAAATCATAGTTATCCCCATGAAAAATGTATTAGAATCTTCATATGTAGTTGGAATGCCTACCGTTACGAAAACAATACTAAAAGCTAAAAATAGATATAATAATAAAGATATAATATAGCTTAGTTTAAATCGTAAAATGATACCTCTAAACAATAGCTCACCAAGTAGACAGCCACCTAAAATAATAGGTACTCCGAAATACAATGTAAGGACTCCCATTTGTGCAGTAGATTGAATTATCTTTCCAATTATGTTCGGCGAAACCAGCTCACTATCGTTTCCCATCCTATCATATAAATCAAGTGCTGTTGCTGAAATAAAGAAACTTAATATAGAAAATGAATACGGTATTAAAAATTTGCTCACTCTCATTCACCTCGCTTTTTTCTTTACATATATTATTCATTATTTCCTATCATTTTTACATAAAAAAATAACCCTCTATGATAAAACATAGAGGGAAGCATTTCTATATAAAAATCTATACCTTATCCTGAAGTGAATCCCGAAAATAGGACAAATATCAAAACACCTAAACCATCTGCTCCCTACATTCTTTAGGGTAGATAGTTTATATGTTTTATTAGAAAGTAGTGCCTTCTTTTTTATAATATTCTTTTGAAATCTCTTCATAAAATGCGGCTGATGTCGCGTAGAAATAAGGTGCTAACCATAAGAAACCGATTCCTACAGTAAGAATACTTAAAATGAACCAACCTAAGAAACTTAAGCATAGTAAAAAGTAATCCATTTTATGTCCATTCATCATATGACGACTCTCAGTAATCGCTTGATTCGCTGTATATTCTGGATGATCATTCAAAATAAAATATGTCATAGAATAAGAAAATGATTTAATAATACCTGGAATAATAAGAAGTAATGTCCATAGAGTCAAGTATACATACATTAGTAAATATGTTAAAAACGACTTCATCAACTTACTTCCATCGCTAAACCATCTAAATATATGACCAATGCGAGCATCAGTCCCACGAATTGCATTTAAAACAAGATAATAGGCACCTATTGTTAATGGACCAATAACAAGCATTACTATAATACTTACTGTAAGTGAATCACTTGCCTCTTCCCAACCCCAAAATATCGAGAAAATACCTGTTGTTAGCATTTCAACAGCTCCAATAAGGATTCCAATTAATAAGGTTGCCCCTACCGCTAATCCCCATCTTCCTTTTAATGCATCAAGTGCTTCTCTTTTCAACTGACTTATCATATATAACCTCCTAATACTATTTATATTTTAGTATACCATTTATATCAAAAATTCCACAGATTTCCCTGAAATAGAAGCATACTCCTTTTTGCATACGTATTGATACATGTGTTCTGTAGTTGTACTAATATATGGATTAAACGACTCTTTTCCCTATAACAAAAAAGCTTGCCCTTCAGAATAGGCAAGCTTTCTCAAGTTATTTCTCACTTAACTTCTTCTTATACCAATTCTGCATTCTCTCCGCATCTTCTACTCTCGTATGCTCTATTTTATAACTAGATGATGCACTAGAAAACTTATACGTACATAAATCCGCTCGGCGCTGGAAATATGATTGTGTCTTCTCCATTGATTGAACATGTCTTCTTCTAATAAGTCCTGTATATTTTCCGACGCTACGATAGACAAGTGTAATTTGTTCTCCGTTAACACTGTAGCCATTTGTTTTAAATGTTGCGTATCCAAGTGTAAAGATAAGGATTGCGAGCGGTAATAATGCCCACATGATGTAATACTTTTCAAAGTATATGCTTATTCCAGTAAGCGGGATTGCGAGCATAGCGAAAAAGATGAAACTATCAATGAGATAACGGCGCAATGCTGCTTTTGGTAACGAAGTAATATTTGCATTCAGTTCGTATGGTAATTGCAAATGCGCGAGTAGCTGTTGCACTCGATCTTTTCGAATGATAGGATGCAGTGTAACTTTTTCTTCTTTCCCTTCACTTTGAATGACTTCTACTTGCACAGCACAATAACCGAACGGTTGGCGTAAAATGCCTTCTTTTATCGTAATCCCTTGAATACGGTGCAATTTTAGTACGAGTTCTTTTCTCTCCAGTAATCCTTGCGAAATACGGACTTCATCATTTTTTCGATTTACTGTGAAGTTACCGTGTTTTAACGCGTAGCCAATTGTAGATATCATCCAAGAAACGACAAGTAAAATAGCTACCATGTAAATCCAGCCATATATATCGTGGTCCATTACATATGACGTCACACTATTTTTTATCCATTTCGGAATATACTCATCTACTTGGTGATAAACGAAAAAGATTAAAGAAAATAATACTCCAAATTGACCAGATGTAACAGACGCTATTAAAATCTCTTTCCACGTTAACTTGTACTCTGTCGTTTGTTTTTCCTCTGTAACAATTGCTTTTTCTACTGTATTTTCTGCTGCTTCGTCTAATGTTTTTTCTACTTTCACTTCTGGAGTTGGCTCATTTAGCAAAGTAATTAACTCCGTCGCCTCTTCTACCGTAATTCCAGCTAAGCTAACTTCTGCTTCATCGCCCCCGCCAGCTGTTTCAATCTGAATTTTTTTCAAGCCGAGCATTTGATATAACACGTTAGAACTTGTATTAATCGTTTGAACACGTTCTTTATTTAAGTAGCTCTCCTTTTTCACGAAGAGACCTTTTTTCACATGTAATACGTTATTTTCAACCCAATATGTTGTGTAATACCATTTTTCAAATGCTGAAAAAACGGTGAGTAAACCGAATCCTGCGGGAATTAAATACCAAAACGGAAATTTTCCGTTTAAGCTGAACATGAAAATAATGAGTGGTATAAAATCTGTTATTTTTAATTCTAATAACATCGTGATTGGATGCTGCCTCTTATACATCCTCATCACTCACTTTCGCTAATTCTGCGATTTTCGTTTTCAACATTTCTGCTTCATACATCGTTAAGCCTGGGATGCTATGAGAAGTTGCTGCCGTTGAAATGTGTAATTCTGCTAAGCCATATTTTCTCATAATTGGTCCTTGTTCAATCGTTACGTGCTGTACACGAATCATCGGTACTAATACGCGCTTTACGACAAAAAGACCATGCTGAATTTCAAGCTCTTCTTCATTTAGTTGGTAGCTGTAATAACGTTGACGTAGTTTCGGGAATAAGAAGTACGCAAATGGTGCGAACACAACTGTTAGCCCAATCATCACATACAAAATCCACGCCCACCAATCAAACTTTATCATGAGGAAAAGGTAAGCTAAAATAACGAGTATACCGATCCCTTCTTCAATTACAGCACGAACTTTCCACACCTTGACCATGTCAGGGTGAATTTCATTTTTCAATGGATCCATGTAACCACTCCAAATCTAGTAATCTAATATATGAATTCTCTCAATCTACATTTTACATAACTTTACAGAAAATTGAAATTTAATCTTCTTTCTTCTCAGGAATAAAATATCCGAACCAAAGTAACCAAATGAAACCGATTAACTTCATCCAACTTCCATCCGCTTGAAAAGCTTCAATCATACCTGGTATTTTATAAATCCCAATAAATCCAAGAAAACCGAGCCACCAGTTTTTTTGCATTTTCATCTTTACTCCTCCTTCATGACGTTTTTCACATTTCGAATCCAAATTTCTTTATACTTTAAATGGAATCCCATGAGCATATAGTTGCTCATATTATCGATCACGAGTGCTAGCGTATGAGCATTTTCTTCCGTTTCATGCTGTGACACAACGCCCAGTCTCGCGCCTTTCTTCAATAAATCGTGGAAACCATGTAAGAAATCCTCTTGTATTTCAAATAAACGTTTCTGGTACTTTTCATTTCGCGATGCAGTTACGATAAATTCATTGATAACGCGTAGTATTCCTTCTTGCCCTTCATACTCAGAGAGCATATGTAAACCATCTGCGATTAACTTTTCTGCAAAGTTTTCTTTCGTATACTGCTCTTTATCGAAGTAATTTGCAAAATGATAATCAGAAAAAATCTCTTCAAATAAAAAATCAACTAACGCTTCTTTAGAAGAAAAATGATAGTAAATAGCCGGTTTTGAAATACCTACCTCTTTCGCAATCATGGAAAGACTCATCTTCTCAATGCCGTGTTCTGCCATAAGTTTAAATGATGCCTCTACAATGTTCTGCGATGTTTGTAAATTCTTCGTCATACTGTACCTCACTTATTTTTACTTACCGGTCGGTAAGTAAATTGTAAAATAAAAAATTATCGTTTGCAAGTTTGATTCAAAACTATATATTACTTTTTCAATCTATATTATGAATCTGGATCATATTCCTTAATAATTACTACAATAATCTTTAATCCAGTTAAATCACAAAAAGCACCGTTGTGAGTGCTTCTTGTGATTTAATATTTAGGCCCCATGTAATCATAACTTTGATCTAGCGCTTTTAATAAATCAATCGCACCCTTTAACTCTCTTTTATCAGACTCTAATTCTTCCATTCTTCTTTCAATATCTTTTTTAAAAGATTCTAAATCGCTAATGGCTTTTTTCCCTACTCCAAGTTGAGACCAGCTTGATAAGAGTAAATCATGTACAGTACTTACCACTCTTTTATTATGGTTTAAATCTTGAATCATATGGTCAAATTGTTGTACAGCTTGGCTCAATGCTTCTTCATTTAAGTAAATTCTCGGCATCTTAATCTTCTCCCTTAATATTGTTGATCTGTCTTCTTATAATCCTCGGCTTTCTTCTCAATAAAATCTGAAATTTCCGTTGCTGTTCGTATGTACCAAAAACTTAAATGCTCTACATGTGCACGTATATTATTTACTTTAGCTTCTACCCGTCTACTTTCAGCCGTTTCTAATAATGTCATCATATTAGAAATTAACCTCGGTACTCTATCTTGAAATTCTTGCGCGTTTCGCTTCATATCTCTTACGGCCTTTTCCAAATTCTCTACAACTACACGAATCTCTCCCCCGCCTAATAACGCGCCCGGTGAATCATAAACTCTTTCATTCGTGTCTACATTTAACAAGTATTTATTTGATAAAGACCCATTCTCCCCAAATCGGAAGTTTTGATCTGTTTGATAATGATAACCAGGGCCACTTATCGAATTCAAAAATCTAGTAACATCCATCCCAAGCTTTTGCTGTAATGATAGCTTTGACATTTCTTCTTTCGAAATTGGTGGGGTTACCGCATAAGTCGATCCTATATGACTTTCATATGCACCAAATGGTCCATAACCAATTGAATCATTTCCGTGAACAACACTTACAATTCTATTATTAAACTCACCATTATTTGCTTTTTCTTGTAAATCAGGCGGTAACAAATGTTTTGCACTCGGCGCATTCCATGACATACATCTTACATTGTCATTAGATGCCGCTGCATATTCCGCTAACGCTCCCCCTAACGAATGACCCGTCGTATATATCTCCACATCATCCCTATCCTTGTATGTATCCGTTACTTGTTTCATGACCCTTTCAGCTTGTTCAAACTGATTATGTGTTTCCCAGCGCTGATTCTCTTCATTCCAATATTTCTTTGAACCTTCATTCTCAGTCCCTGCTACAGGAGGTGCTGCTGGTTCATGAACACCTTCTCGTAATACAAAGTGATTTACATCCGCTTTGGCATCCTTCATACCTTCCCCTTGTTTCATCGGAATGCCTAAAGAGTTTTTCTCTATAATTTTATCTCCTTCTGTTCCTCGGAAAGATACCATAACTTGCTTTTTCCCATCAACATCTCGTTCAAAGACTACTGCGTCCATTCCGGTTTGTTTGTCGTGGAATGTTTTTTCTACTGCCCAGGATTGGATCTTATTCTTCCCATTATCTCTAATGTAAACATTATCTTTTAAATTTTCATCATCTTGGTATGCATAACGAGCTAATTGATAATACGTAGTGTCTAATACTTTCTCATTTTGTTGCAAATTCTTCCCCTCCTGTAAATTATGCGATATCCTAATAATAAAAATACCATAATTGGAGGGTATATATGGAAATAAAAAAGAAGATTATTGGTATATTTTTCTTTTTCACTTTAATATTTACTATTTTAGGAGGGTGTAATGTGGAAAATAATAAAGAGGAAGAAATCATTAATACAGCAAAAGAAGAAACTATTAAATACTTCAAGGAGGAGGAAAACGTAGATGTAACTATTACTAAACATAAATTCACTCCAAATGATCTTCAAACAATTTTTATATCCGGTTATGTAACGGATGACACAAGCAAAGAATTTAGTGTTGCAGTTGAATACGCTAATAACTATCATATCAGTACCATTTCAACCACCAAAAATTTTGAATTAAAACATGATTAGTTAACGATTTGTTGTAATATTTTTTCTTTATGAAAACCCTAAACAAATCCATACCGTCAAAAGCACTCGTAAATTGTATCTATGAGTGCTTTTTTACATTCCTTAAGTACAATCGAGAAACATACAAGCTATTAAAAACCGTAGGGACATCTATAAACGATATAAATATATATGTTTATAGATGTCCCTTTTTACGTAAAATATTTTAGCATATGAAATTTTTTCTTAACAAAATGATTAGTATCTGTTTTTAAATCCTTCATACCTTCCCCTGGTTTCATCGGAATGCCTAAAGAGTTTTTCTCTATAATTTTATTCCCTTCTGTCCCTCGGAAAGATACCATAACTTGCTTTTTCCCATTTATATCTCATTCAAAGACCACTCGGTCCATTCCGATTTATCGTGGAATGCTCCTCCCTTTTCCTATACTTGTAAACTTCGACCATCTTTATTGGTAATAACAACTTCTTCAATATATTTATCAGATTCCTACGTAGTTTCTGCTAATTGATAAAAAGTAGAATCTAAAACTTCATTTTTATTACTCAAAACATTTTTCTCCTACAACATTTGATATATTCTTATAATTAAGATAACATCTTCGGAGGATACATATGGATATTATTATTAAAAAATTTAGTTTTTGTTTATTATTTATACTTATTTTAAGTACTTTAGAGGGATGTACCATGGATCAAAAAAACAATGAAGAACAAGTAGTAAAAGAAGCAAAAGCGACAACCATTACATACTTTAAGGAAAAGCAAAATTTGGATGTAGTAATTACTGGGCATGAGTTTGGTCCTAAAGACTTACAATCCATTTATATTTCTGGACATGTCAAAGATGATAAAGACAAAACATTTAATATAACTATTAAATATAGCGGAGAGAAATACACCATAGGTTCAATTTCTAAAAGTAAAAGTTTAAAATTAAAATACTAACACTTCCCATAATTTTTATCTAAGGCATTCCTATATGCTCCCAATGATGTTCAAATAGTTTTTATAAACGGACATGTTAAAGATAACAAAAATAAGGTTTTTTCTATGGACGAAGAATATGATGTAGGAGATTAGCATATAAGCTGTATGTCTCATTCAAAAAATTTAGAGCTTAAAAACTAATAATCCGGGCACTTTAGATTGCCTTTCCTTTATGCTTCACCACACAATGTCCAGTGAATATAAAATTTATTGAAGAGGAATATAACGCACTATTAACGGAGTGATTATTCGTGAAAAAATACGCTATAAGATTATTCTTTATTTTTACACTTATCCTTTTAGGAGGTTGTACTATAGATCAAAAGAATGAGGAACAACAAATTGTTAATAAAGCAACAGAAGAAACCATTCAGTATTTCAAAGAAAAAGAGAATTTAGAAGTGACTATTACGAATCATCGATTTCCTTCTAATGATATCGAAACTATTTTTATAACTGGTCATATCAAAGATGATACAAATAAGAAATTTACTACTTCAATTGATTATAAGGATGATTATAATATCGGTTCTATCTCTACTACTAATTTCAGCCTAAAACACTGAAAAGACAATCTGAATTATACCTTCTTCTTTTGAAGTATTAATCATTAAAACAAAAAAGCATCCTAAATCACAAATTTAGGATGCTTTCTTTTTAATCCCTATTCAGCAACCGCATACGATAACAATTCATCGTTACTTCCCCAAGTCTTTGCAGTAATTGATAATTCGCATATGCGCCGACCGGGGCACCGATTATTGGTACGAGCTGAAGCATTTTTGCTAAATCGATATAGTCTCGGTACTCTGTTTGGAACTTTTCCCAGTCCATATGGTTTTCTTCTTCTGTATCCCACGTTTCGATGGCTTTCCATATTTCTTTTCGGTGGTCGTCACTTGAAAAGGCAAGTTGGAAAACGTGAAGGATAAAAAGGCGCTCTTCTTTGTCGCTCGTATCAAATCCGTACAATGTTGCTGCATCGAATAAAAATTTAATTTTAATGCCGAGTAGAAGCGGAAAGTCAGCAAGGCCAAGGAGAATACCGCCTGCTCCCGTCCCTGCTCCTTCTGCCGCTGCTATTTTTTTGTACTCATCCATTTTTTTACGTACTTCATCGTCTCGTCTTTGCAATGACCAGTTCGTCTCTTTTAATTTCGGCTTTATAAAGTTTGACCCGGCGCTGATCGTTTGCACCATCATACGAATCGTCTCTGTTAGCACTTTTTGTACTTTCGCCGGAATGAGCTGTTGCACTTTCGTCTGCACTTTTTTGGAGAACCGTGTCATCATAGAAGAATCTTTCATGAATGTAGCTTTCCACTGCTCCAGCTCTTTTATAACCTTTTCTTCATATGTAATCATAGGTTCATTCCCTTCAATTTAAACGCTCAATACGTTTTGCCCCGTATTGATAAACGAAACCGATACTAAATACTATGCTCACGACTAGTAAAATTCCCGTCATCATGAAATCTTTCGTCGCAAGTGCAAATATAATTGTAAATATAACACTGCCGGTAATAAGGATCGCATTTAGTAAAGTAAGAAAATCTTTCTTCTTCTCTTCTCCCCCTATCGGATACAAATCAAGCCAAATCTTCATGCGGTGATGCTTCCATAAAGTTAATAGCTGATAACCGATTAAGTATAAGAAAATAAGGCTTACGATAAATCGTCCATATAAAAATGGAATGAAGTAAAGAATTACTCCGCCAAGAGCGAGCAGACGCACATATAATCCAAAATAGTTACCTGATCTTAAAAATGTTCTCGTATATAAGTATAAATATGTACGCTTTTCGCCGATTATCGACAGAATAAAATCCAGCCATTTTCGGCGAGATACTCTTTCTTTTAATGCTGGTACATCAACGAACATGTTCGCAATTCGATACAGCAGCATCATTTTCTTACCTTCTTCAGAAATTAAATACTCCCAGTTTAGCGGCTTTCCTTTTACCATTTGATGCATGATAGCAAGATATAACACCATGAGCAGAACGATTCCGCCAATAACAAGAACTGAAGCACGTTCTACAAGGAAATATACAAATAAACCGTTTAAGATAAAACGAATAAACCAATCAGCCCTTTGTATATTTTGATCTGTTAAAAATGACTTTTCCCACGCGACGAATAAATTCCACGCTTTTACAATGACAAATGCGAGGACAATCCATATGTAGCCAGCACCTGTTTGTTTCATTTGCTGAAAGTATAACGGGGCTAGTGCTGCCGCTACGATGGCGATTATGTATAACTGAATCATAAACGTAAAGAGAAATGCCTTTGTGAAATAAGGTTTTAACCTTTCTTCCACTGGCAGTAAGTAAACGAGATCTGCTTCTTTTAATAACGTTTGTATCGATCCGGCCGTTAATACGAGCCCAAGCAACACTGCCATAACGAGTGCTGTCGGAAAAGAAGGTGTTAACGTTTGTAACCACTGCTGGTAATAATACGCTCCTGCGCCGATGATAAATACAAAAATAAATTTCAAATGATCATTAAATACGTATTTACTATATGTACGAACTTCTTTTAGAAAGTGACGAAATCGTTCTTTCCATAATGCTGTGCTATTCATAATCTTCTTCCTTCGTTAATGCAATATAAATATCATCTAACGTTGCACCCGGCATATTAAACTGTGATTGTAGTTCAGCTAATGTTCCCTTCGCTCTTACTTCACCTTGATGTAGAATAATGAACGAATCACAATAACGCTCTGCTGTCGCTAAAATGTGTGTACTCATTAAGATTCCTGCACCGCTCTTTTTCATGTGATCCATCATTTGAAGAAGAGATTGAATTGCTAACGGATCTAATCCAACGAAAGGTTCGTCTACTATGTAAAGAGATGGCTCAACTAAAAACGCGCTCATAATCATTACTTTTTGTTTCATCCCTTTTGAGAAATGAGATGGAAACCATTTTAAACGATTTTTCATGCGAAATTCATGTAATAGTTGTCCTACACGTTCTTCATATTGTTTTTCATCAACGCCGTACGCCATCGCTGTTAATTTCAAATGCTCTTCTAACGTTAATTCATCATATAATACCGGCGTTTCTGGAATGAATGAAAAGCTAGAACGGTACGCTGTCATATCATCACGAATTGTTTTCCCATTAATTGTGACAGTTCCTTTTTTCGGTTCCATTAAACCGATAATATGTTTAATCGTCGTACTTTTACCAGCTCCATTTAAACCGATTAAGCCGACAAGTTCGCCTTTATTAACAGAGAACGAAACGTCTTTTAATACAGGTCGTTTCGTATATCCTCCTGTAACATTTTCTACACGCAATAACTCGCTCATACGACACCACTTTCTTCATTAGTATTCATTCTATATTCATCTTACCAAAAATTATGCTGTACTACATAGTATCCATGTACTCAAAAAAAAAATTTAAATTTATTAGCATATATTTTCCCGAAAGCGGACATCATAATTAGTGAAGAAGGAACACATTGAAAAAGCGACCACCAATTGATGAGTACAACAACATAGTTAAGTCATCATGAAATGGGGTGTCCATGTTGGACAAAGAAATTTACACATAACCAGATCATTTGTTTCATTTTAGAAACGGGGTGTCTCCGAAAGAGCATATACTGTTTTAAAAAATAAACAATTTCCTTTTATGAAAGATTGCAATTCATTTCACTTGAAAATGGGGTGTCTACGGCAGAAACTTTAGCCGATTTACCGTGCATTTCTTAAATAAATGAGGTGTCTGCGAAACGTAAATTACGATAATGCTTTTTCAATCCCTCTTCAGAAAACAGGAAGCTGAGTCAGCTTCCTGTTTTTCGTGTTTGTTCTCTTATGTAATTATGGTAAAATACGGCTAAGGATATTTGAAAGGATGAGATCAATGAATCATACAGCAGACAATTGTATTTTTTGTAAAATCATTGACGGGCAAATCCCTTGCTCAAAAGTATACGAAGATGAACATGTGCTTGCATTTTTAGATATTAGTCAAGTAACAAAAGGACATACTCTTGTTATTCCGAAAGTTCACAAACAAGACATTTTTGCGTTAACGCCAGAAATCGCATCACACATTTTTTCTGTCGTTCCAAAAATCGCAAATGCGATTAAAGCAGAGTTTAATCCAGTTGGCTTTAACCTACTTAACAATAACGGTGAAAAAGCTGGACAAACTGTGTTCCACTTCCACCTTCATTTAATTCCACGCTACGGTGAAAAAGATGGTTTCGGTGCTGTTTGGAAATCACACCAAAATGAATACACTATGGAAAATTTACAAAACATCGCAAGTACAATTGCAAATAGTGTGAAATAATGACACTATAAGAAGGCGTAATACATAACAAGCCACTTCCCTGAAGTCATCAAATTCCGCATGGCTTGTTTTTTCACTTAAAATGCTCAGGGATGATTGTTTGTGCATAGCACATATAAGAAAGATATGCATATTGTTTTACATCATGAATACGAACAAAAAATAAGGAGGTCTCCTTTTATGTCAAAAGCTAAATCCTTTATTACAGGTGTTATTTGCGGGGGAGCAGTTGCTGGACTAGCCGTTCTTTTCTCAACTCCTTCTTCTGGTAAAGACATGCGCGGCAAGTTAAAAGAAAAAGGAAATGATATTAAAAAGACTTTAGCTGATATTACAGCTGATACGAAATTATTAAAGCGTCAAATTGTTGAAACTGCTTCAGAAGGTAAAGAAGTGTTTCAAGAACTAAAAGATGACATGCAAGACACGCTTTCTAACTGGAAACAAGATATTTCTCAAAACAAGCGCCATATTGAGAAAGAAATTTTGGACATCCAAAAGTCAATTGAGAAACTACAAGAAGCTGTTCCAGAAAAAGCGTAAACAAATTCCTGCTTAGTTTTTTGCATATAACAAATATTTTTTATATAAATTGACCTTGACACGGCATATCGTATAGATATGCCGTGTTTTTATGCATTTACAATATATGTTATCAATTAACATGTAAGGACAACGCATGTATTCATGACTCATAAAACGCTTCCATAGTTATGCATGATTTGTATAGAATGTCATTTTGTTAAAAAATTTTCACAATTCTTACAAAAAGACTTTATTAATTTTTATTTTACTGGCATAATAGATAGTAATGAAAAAGAATGTTAAAGTGGGTGAGTAAATGAAAAGTGGAGAAAAAGATTACTCGGTAAAAGAAGCGATGATTTTCAGCCAACGCATTGCTCAATTATCGAAAGCGTTATGGAAATGTGTAGAAAAAGATTGGCAGCAGTGGATTAAACCTTACGATTTAAATATTAATGAACATCATATTTTAACAATCGCTTATCATTTAAAAGGGGCTTCTATTTCTGAGATTGCTAAGTTTGGAGTTATGCACGTATCAACAGCGTTTAACTTCTCGAAAAAGCTGGAAGAACGCGGCTATCTTGTATTCTCAAAAAAGGAAGATGATAAACGAAATACGTACATTGAAATTACAGACAAAGGGGAAGAATTACTACTTCGCTTAATGGAGGAGTATGATCCTGAAAATAATTCAGTGTTTAATGGGGCTCTTGCACTTCGTAATTTTTATGGGAAGTTCCCAGAAAATATCGAACTGATTGCAATCCTGCGTAATATTTACGGACAAGACTTTATCGATATTTTTGAGAAATCATTAGAAGATATTGAAGAGAACTTTACAGAATCCGATCAAAAGTTAGTTAAGAAATAATCTATTTATTTTTTCGCAATCATGCTTAAGAATTCATTCATAAGCGGCTTAAATAAACCTTGTTTTGCTAGCGCTTCCGCAGTTTCGTTTACTTCGAGCTGATGTGGAAGCGCTTTTTCAAATTGATCTAACAGCGCATCGAACAAAAGAAGCCCTTCTGCTTTCTCCACTACATATTGCTCGTTCAGTTTTTCACAAAGATTTAGTATACGTTCAATATCTTTTTTACGAGCTTTTTTCTTTATGATCAAAGAATAAAATGGACACTTCTCTTCATCAATCATTTTAAATAGTAGGTCTACGTAGTATTCAGCTTGTTCTAATCTTCTAACAACGTCCATTTTCTCCCTCACTTTCTAACACAAAGTCTTCTATTTCTGAATTTTGTAACACGAACAAAATATCGTGTGATACAATATATGTATATGTATTTTAGCCAAAAGGAGGTCTCGCCTCATGACACTTATAACAGTTGTTTTTGTCGCATTCGCACTTCTTGTTATATTTTACACGAATTTCATGACACATACACTGTGTGAACGAAAACAAATAGCTGCGAGCCGCCAGCCCGGTGTCTTTCGGGTTATTAATGTATGTATAACAATTTTATTAATTTCTAGTTATATAGAAATTATATTTCATGGAAAGTGAGGAAGGAAAGCCCCTTCCTCACTTTTTTCCTCTATAAGCAAATTATACCTACAATAACCAATAAAATAAACAGTACAAGTAATAAAATAAGTTGAGAATTCATCCCCATCCCCTCCTCTATTCTGTATATGCGGCATACGCCCAATATGGCACACTTTCAAAATCTGACACGTACTGGTTAATTTTTCTTTATCAATATGAAAACGCGTCGAAATATGATATATTAAATTTTGTACATATTGCTTATACTATAGAACAAAACATTCATCAAAACTTTATCCTCAGCCACGGTAAGCCCTGTTAAGCGCGCTTTACCAATACAAAAAGCAAAAGTATCAGTGAGACTTAATCGGGCTCTTATGAATTTAAAATTCATCGGTGTAGGATAAATTAAAAATACATAATAGTAGGAGTGTTTATCGAATGAAGAAAGCTATGCTTGCCTTAGCCGCAACAAGTGTAATCGCATTATCAGCATGTGGAACATCATCATCAGACAAAATCGTTACATCTAAAGCTGGTGACATTACAAAAGAAGAATTCTACGATCAAATGAAGACACAAGCTGGTAAACAAGTACTAAACAACATGGTTATGGAAAAAGTACTTATTAAAAACTACAAAGTTGAAGACAAAGATGTAGACAAAAAGTTCGATGAAATGAAAAAACAATACGGTGATCAATTCGATACCCTAATGAAACAACAAGGTATTAAAGAAGAAACTATAAAAAATAGTGTACGTGCTCAATTAGCTCAAGAAAAAGCGGTTGAACAATCGATTACTGATAAAGATGTAAAAGCAAAATTCGAGGATTATAAAAAGGAAATTAAAGCAAGTCATATCCTTGTAAAAGATGAAGAAACTGCTAAAAAAGTGAAAGATGAACTTGCTCAAGGTAAATCTTTCGAAGAATTAGCAAAACAATACTCTGAAGATACAGGTTCAAAAGAAAAAGGTGGCGACTTAGGATTCTTCGGACCAGGGAAAATGGTAAAAGAATTTGAAGAAGCAGCTCAAAAGTTGAAAAAAGGTGAAGTAAGCGAACCTGTAAAAACACAATTTGGTTACCATATTATTAAAGTAACTGATAATCACGCAGATGCTACTTTCGATAAAGCAAAAGCTGATATTAAAAAATCACTAGCTCAAGAAAAAACGCAAGATGCTCAATTCATGAACGATCTTATGATGAAAGAAATCAAAAAAGCTGACGTAAAAGTTGACGATAAAGATTTAAAAGATCTTTTCAAAGAGCAAAAAGCTGAAGAGAAAAAAGCTGAAGAGAAAAAAGACGAAAAGAAATAATGAAGTAAAAAGCTTGGGCTTCAGCCCGAGCTTTTTTATGTATCCTCTTCGTTAATGAAAGTTTATTTTTTCATTCGTTTAACTAAAACCATCTTTTATGCATTTCACTTAAAAACATTTCTGTAATTTTAAATCCAGAATTTTCTCCTATAATAGAGTCAATCCCGCAATGCGGACAAACTGCTGTGTTATCATCCCACCACTCTGTAATTTTTTCTGGATGAAAAATTTCTAAGCAATAGAAACAACCACATATAACATCCTTTTCTAAGTGCTTTCTATTACGAGAACAAAAACGATGCGCTTCCTCAAAATATTTTTGCATCAGTATCCCCCTATTCCTGATTTTCTTCTTTGCTTTACTTACATTCTCCTCAATAAAATTGCAATTCTTCCTTAAAGAAAAACACAAAAAAACCTTGATCCACGCCACGCAGAACCAAGGTTTATCTTATTATCATTGATTAAATTCAAAAACTATGTTAAATTAGAACAGAAACACGTTTTACAAAAAGAAAGGAACGTATTTATCCGTATCTTAATTTTACACCAAAACACATCTTCAGTCAACCTCTATTTTTCACTTTTAAAGGAGTGCTTACCGTATGAACAAAAAACTTGATCTAGAGCAAAAAAGATTGGATACCGTAATCGAGACAATTACGGAGCAAATTGATAAACTGGAAAACGAAACCGGCAGACGCCGGGCAGAAGTAATCAATATTCGTAAACACTTTTGGGATGATGTGAAAGTGAACACGGATACTTTTGATGATTATCTTGAAACAGTTATCAACTTAAGACAACAAGCTCAGTCACTAGCTGTCACACAAATCACCCATAAGCACACCTTCAATCGACTTGCCGCATTAAGACGCATGCATAAAGCACCTTACTTCGGGCGAATTGATTTCAAAGAAGAAGGAGAATCTGCTGCGGATCAAATTTATATCGGCGTAGCTACACTTACTGATGCAAGCGGAGAAAACTTCCTTATATATGACTGGCGCGCACCCATTTCGAGTGTGTACTACGATTATCCACCAGGACCGGCTGAATACAGTACACCAGGAGGCGTAATCCACGGTAATGTGGAGAAAAAATTACAATATATTATTCAAAATGGCGAGATTGATTCAATGTTCGATACGAGCCTTACAATTGGCGATGAAATCTTGCAACAAGCGCTCGGAAAAGGTACGAATAAACATATGCAAAGCATCGTTGCTACAATTCAGCGCGAGCAAAATGAAATTATCCGTCACGATGAAGGCCGACTACTTATCGTGCAAGGCGCTGCTGGTAGCGGGAAAACGTCAGCTGCCCTGCAACGAATCGCCTACTTACTATATAAATATCGCGAATGGCTAAAAGCGGATCAAATTATTCTCTTCTCCCCTAACTCTATGTTCAACAGCTACGTATCTAACGTACTACCTGAACTCGGTGAAGAAAATATGCAACAAGTGACGTTCCAAGAATATTTAAACCATAGACTAAGCAAGTCATTTGACGTTGAAGATCCTTATGAACAATTAGAGTATATGTTAACGGAAACGAATAGCCCTACCTATAAAACGAGAAATGCGAGCATTCGATTTAAAGCATCTACTCAATTTTTTGAGATGATTAGAACGTACAGACAATCTCTTGAATCTTCAGGCATGCTATTTAGAGGAATGAAATTTAGAGGAAAATTAATTGTTTCTGCTAAAGAAATTACAGAGCAATTTTATAATACTGACTCCTCCCTCCGCTTCCATAATCGAATTGAAAAGTTAACGGATTGGCTAAATAAACAAATAGATGCAATTGAAAAAGCAGAACTGAAAAAGCCTTGGGTAGAAGAAGAAATTGAATTACTGAGTAAAGATGAATACCAAAAGGCTTATAAATATTTACAGAAAAAAGGCGAGTTTGACGACAACTCCTTTCATGATTTTGAAAAAGAAACGAAAGTACTTGGACGTATGATTGTCCGTAAAAAATTGAAACCACTTCGTAAAGGCGTTCAAACATTGCGTTTCATCAATTTCACAGGCATATATAAACAGCTCTTCACAGATGCATCATGGGTTACTGGAGAAAAACCGAAAGAATTGGATGACATTTGCTCCTTAACAGTAAACATGCTTGATGAAGGAAAGCTATATTACGAGGATGCGACGCCATTTTTACTTTTAAAAGAATTAATTGAAGGCTTCCAAACGAATAGATCGATTAAACACGTACTCGTAGACGAAGCGCAAGATTACTCGCCGTTTCAATTTGAGTTTTTAAAACGCCTCTTCCCTGCCGCAAGAATGACTGTACTCGGGGACTTTAACCAAGCGATATTTGCCCACGCGAGTGAAGCAGTGAATTTCAACACACTTACTAGCTTATACGGACCAGATGAAACGAACGGCATCAACTTAACTCGTAGCTATCGCTCAACAAAACCGATTATTGAATTTACACGTGCTCTCGTACCGGAAGGCAACAACATTCACGCCTTTGAACGTGACGGTGAGAAACCTACAGTGATGAAAGTAGCTGATTACAGCGAACTGCACGAGCACATTACTGCAAAAGTTACTGAATTACAAAAACAAAATCACAATACGATCGCAATTATATGTAAATCCGCAGCTGAAAGCGCCGCTGCATACGAAGCACTCCGTCATATCGAGAATATTAAACTCGTGAAGAGTAACTCAGCCGAGTATGAGCAAGGCATCGTCGTGATACCTGCTTATTTAGCAAAGGGTATTGAATTTGACGCTGTTATTATTTACGATGCTTCTGAAGCTGTGTACAGTGATGAGAGCGTACGTAGATTGTTCTACACTGCTTGTACGCGCGCGATGCATGAGTTGCAACTTTATAGTGTTGGCGAGGTTAGTCCTTTTGTGCTTGGGGCTGATTCGGATAGTTTTGAACTAATAACTAAAACACCTTGATGATTATCAAGGTGTTTTTTTACAATAAGAATGTTATTTTTCCTAACTATCTATTTACGTTTTTGAAACAACACAATTAAGACTGGTAATATGGTTAAAGCGCAGAATAAAGAAAGTGTTGTATCAATAACAGTTGTAATACCAAATTCACGTAAGACTGGGAAGTTAACAAAAATTAACGTTGAGAATCCAACAATTACTGTTAATCCTGAAGCTGTAATGGCTTGCCCCACTTTTGAAAGAGAGACGCGAATTGCTTCTTTGGGAGACAGTCCCTTCGCCTCTTCTTCACGATATCTTTCCATAATGAGAATCGTAAACTCTGTTCCAATTCCAAGTACAAGGCAGCTTAGCGCTGTTGTTAGCGGATTATATGAAATATCGAGTAGTTTTAAAGCACCAGGCGAAAATCCTAATACTAAAACAATTGGTATTAATGGATATAATGCATGTTTTACGCGGCGATACACAAGGAGTAAAGATAAGAAAATAATGAGCAGCCCTGCGCAAATCATTAATTCACTATTTGCACCAATGTTATCAATACCATACAGCATCATAACTTGCGCGCCCGCTGGCTTCATTTTCACACCATCGACCGGCTTCATATCCTTTGATATGTTATGCATCAACTTCAATTGATCCGCCGAAGACAGATCTGGATTCACTTGGAACTGAACTGTTGCGTATTTTTTGTTTTTACTTATAACGGTTTCTTTCAGAGAATTTGGCACGTTTTCAAGCTCATTTGCTACTTGTGCAGTAGATTCTGGCAACGCACTTTTCCCATTGATTTGCAAAATAGCTTTAGGCAGTGATATGACATCACTCACATCTTTATATTTGTTTTCAATCTTTTCACTTTCATTATGCATCCAAGACATTACTTTCGGTTCCGTGACGTCCTCTGCTTCTACTAAATACGTAATATATGTTGTAGAGCCAACTATCTTTTGTAATTGTTTCGTATTTTTTAATGTCTCCATATTTTGCGGAATCATTTTTGTTAAGTCTGTTTCAGTTGGTATAGACTTTTCTGCTATAAATCCAAGACCAGATAAAATAACTGAAACGATTAAAATAGGAATTGCGAGTTTCATAGCTAGATTCGCGTATTGATTTAAGAAACGTGATAACATTGTGTTTTTATCTACATCACCTTTTAATGTAGGTACTTCTTTTTTGCGATCTAATAAGTAGAATGTTGAGAACATCAATAATAGTTCAACAACGTAACAGAATATAACACCTATCGCTAAAGTTAATCCAAATTGTTGCATCATCGGCGCTTTCGATAAATACATTGTCAGGAAGCTTAAACTCATAATCACAACTGCAATTCCCACGCCAGGTCCAATATGACGAACGGCATGTAATGTTGCAAGCTTCGCATTACATCCACTCGTTTTATATTCCTCTTCATATCTATTATGGAATTGAACACCGAAGTCAGTGCCGAGCCCTATAATGATTGGTAGTGTCGCCATTGTTGCGAGTGTAATCGGGATTCCGGCCCATCCCATGAAACCAAATGTCCATATTAATCCGATTAACACAAAGGCTAATGAAATAATACGACGTCTTACAGGGAATACGAAGAATAGTACAACAATCATTAATAGAACCGCTAAACCGAGCATGATTCCTAATGTCGTTATGACCTCTTCTTGAATATCCCCTAAAATCGCAGGCATTCCAGCTACCTTTACTGTTACACCTTGACTGAAATTCGTATCTTTAATAAGTTCATTTAGCTCTTTATTCATACGTACATACGTCGTCATCTCTGTATTATTTGATGTGTGAAGCTGAATCACAACGTGTTTTCCATTCCCAGGAATGAGTTGTTTCAATTGGTCTGGTACTTTCCCTTTATTAGAAAAGACGATTTCATGAAGTAAATCATTATTCATATTTTGAACATTCGGTAGAGCTTTCAAAATAGCTCGTTGCATATGATCTTTTTGTTGCTCTGTTAAAATGCTTTGCGTATACTTTGCAACTTCATCATTTTGCTTTTCCGTTAAAACAGATTGCGTTATTTTCTCTTGCTCATCAACTGTAGGAGTATGTTCGAGCGCGACTAATTGTTTTTGTATTTCTTGCATTTGTTCAGCTGCAAGTTGTTGCTGAATAAACACTCCCATTTTTTCACGTTGCTCATTCGTTAAACTGCTTTTGACGTTATTATTAATTTCATTCATTTTTTCGCTTGAAATAGAGTTTTTCAAAGCTGTTTCTAATTTCTCATTTGCTACTCCTGTATCAAATGTTGAAAATGAAGGAGCAGGAGCGGATAACATTTCATTTAATAAGCCAACATAATGTGTTGATCCGGTAATATCTTTAATACCTTCTGCTTTTTTAGTGAATTCTACAATTGCTTTATTTGTTTCTTGTGAAAGCAATGTATCACTCTCTCCACTAAGCAATACGTATATACCATCCCCGCCAAAATGTTTTTGGTACGTTTCTGTATCCTTATAAACATCAGATGTATTACTTAGAAATACATCATTCCCCATCTTCATCTCAATTTTCGTTATACCAAATACGAAAAATATCGTTAAACATAATATAAGTGCAATATTCATCTTCGCGTACTTGATGATAAACCGTCCAATTGTATCAAAAACCTTATTCATCGTTTTCCTCCTTTGCTATGCTCAATAATTTATCATAGGCTTTAGAGGAAAACGATGAATAAAAATGAATATACGTCTCAAAATGAGACATATGCCTTATTTTGGTTCATTTATGAGAAAATTGTTAACGATATGGATGAGTTCTTCTTTTGAATACGGATATTCATTATTTACCCATTTTTTTACGATCTCAAAAAATCCACTACAATAAAAATCACATAACACATTTGGATAATCTGAATTTTGGATTTGTCTTGAAAGAGGGTCGTTATATTGCGTTGCATTTTCATATAAGGACTCCCCGCCAAGTTGAATCAACTTATCATATAATTCACGGCTATTATTTTTACTCGTAACATTAAAAAACAACGCACGATTCACATCTATGTAGTCAATTACTTCTTCAAAAAATGTACGTTCCAAATTCAAACCTTGCTTCGTTTGTTCAAATAGCTCTATGGCAATAGTATTTATCGTGGCACTAAAGAGCTCATACTTATCAACGTAATAACGGTAAAACGTACTTCTATGAATCATTGCTTTTTCGCAAATATGATTAATCGTAATGGCTGAGAATGGTTTTTCTTTTAATAGTTCTATGAAAGTGTTCGTTATTAAAATTTGTGTACGTAAACGCGTAAGGTTACTCAATTTATTTGTCCTCCTATATGTAAGTGATGCTAAAATATCATTTTGTTGTTCTTTTAGTATGCCGTACTTGATTATAATAGTGAATTCTTTTTACATATAAAAGAAACACCTTGATCATTATCAAGGTGTTCTCTTCATTCTAAATGGCATATCTTTACGTCGATATACACTTAACACAATCCCCATTAAAAGCGCATGAAATACAGTCGGTGTTAATCCATAACTAATAAAAGGTAATGATATAGCAGCAATCGGCAATAAGCCTAAAATCATGCCCACGTTATAAATAAACTGGACTACAAAAAGAGTCATTCCTCCAATGAGAAGCAATTTACCATATCGGTCATTTATTTTATAAGATATGATTACTAATCTTGCTACAAAAAGAGAAAGAACAGAAACCAGAATTAACGCAAGCACATACCCATAATAGTAAGTCAAACTTGCAAATACAAAATCAGTATCCGCAGCAGGGATGAATTTTGTATCTCCAGATGTACCAAACCAACCAGCCGATGACATTACCTCTTTTAAACGTATATACATAAATCCTGCACCACCTGCATCACTCTCCGGATTTAAATACCCTAAAATTCTATCTAAGTGGTATCCTGAAGACCAGGATACCGATGCCCTGATAATAAATAAACAAATGGGTACAATCGTAATAATCAACGCCGTTTTCTTTCCTAACTTACTCCACCAAAGCATAACGAATACCATTGTCATATAAACAAAAATTGACGAAAGGGTTGATACAATCAAAAATAAATACAAAGAAAATAAATATAAAGAAAATAAATATAAAACCACAAGATGTATAATCTTTAACCTACTATCATTAAAAAAAGAAGCCCAAGCTAGAAAAAAGAAAGGCACTGCCATTAGACAGTCAATTGCAATTGGGCCGATTTGTATTAACGGTTCTCCAATCATTGAAGCGTTTGGAAAACAGTATAGCATTAACAGGACAACTACTCCGATTATATAAAACAACCATCCCATTCTCTCTAATTTCCGATAATCAAGTAACATCATTCCAATCGCTGTTACAACACCGAGAATAACAAATATCACCTTATTTATTATTACATCATTCGTATATCCAAAAACTAAAACCGGCAAAAATCCTAACCCCATAGCAGCCACTAATAAAATAAGTAAGAACCAATCAACCTTTGGCTTATGCAGTTTGTTAAGTTCTTGTCCCAATTTAATCGGACTTCCCATTTGTTCAACGGCCTTATCTTCAGCAACTTCCTCACTTAAGCCTTTCTCTATCCACATATTCTTCGTCTGTTTCAAGTGAAAATCTAGTTCCGCTGCTACTAAGTCCTTCGCTTCTTTTGATTTAATATGGTTCGTAACTTCTTTTAAAAAACGCTCCCCTTTTTTGTTCAATTTTTTCTCACTCCTGTACTAATCCTTTTAATATAAATCGTGCCTTCGTAGCATTTTTCTCTGCCTTTCGCAGCATCTTGTTTCCTTTATCAGTTAATTGATAATATTTAGCTCCTGCGTGATCCCAGCTAGATTGGATAAAGCGATTCTGTTCTAGACGATGTAATAAAGTGTATAGAGACCCTTCATCACCTTCGAATTTTTGAATTCCCCTCCCCCGCAGTAACTGCATCAATTCATAACCTGTTTTTTCATTCATAAGAAGTTGCAACACTGCTAAAAGGATGTCTTCTTCCTTTTCGGACGATTGATTGATTTTTTCGCGCACCCGCTTTTGGTGCTGATCAGAAAAACTCAAATGTTTAAACGTTGTGTTCTCCATTGATTTTCGCAAACCTTTTAATCGATCTTCCATTTGATTATTCCTCCAATCCTTTCTTCAAAAGCTCCTTCGCTTTTTTCAGTCTCGTTTTTATCGTGTTTTCCTTCACTTCTATTACCGTAGCAACCTCTTTAATTGATAATTCCTCATAATAAAATAGATAAATCACTTCTCGATATTTTATCGGTAAATTCATTACTGCAGAAGCCAGTTCACGATCCTCCGCATTTTGAATGACAGTTTGTTCCACACTTTCTTTTTGACTCCCCATATACGTAAAGTCATCCTCTGTCACAATAACTTTTTTGTTATACCAACTTTTTAAATAGTCCTTACAATGATTGATTGCAATTCTCCATAACCATGTTTTTAAGTTCGAATTCCCTTTATATGTATGAAGAGATTTATAGCATTTTACAAATATATCTTGCGTTAAATCCTCCGCAACCTCTTTATTATTCACATATGAATACACAAGCTGCAGGACTTCTTGTCCATACTTGTTCATGATTTCGTCGATAAGGTCCTCCTTATCTTCTATTTCAAACGCTTCTATCGTTAATTCATCCACATCATTTCCTCCTTCCCATATATTAGACGACGCACTGTATGGAAAAGTTTTATAAATTCATAAAAAAATACGGATGGTAATGTCCATACCGTTTTTTTATGAATATTTATTTACTTCTTGTCCCCTGACACTAATGCTCTGCTTAAAAACAGGAATTTTCATCCATATATCTTGTTCCCTATTTTAAAACATAATACAATTAAAATGTAACTTAATAAGCTATAACTAGTAGGTGTGGCAATCATCTCTTCCATTTTTAAAAAAAGGGGGAGGTGATAATATGATCGCGATGTTTGTAATTAAATTAGTGTATGGTATCCTAACCGGAGCTGGCGTTGTCATCGGTAGAAGATACGTCGGTCCATGGCTAATTTCTGTATACAAAAAAGCGAGAACCACCCTGCTTCGTGGAAAAGGTAAGGGCGGTTCTCGGCTAAAACGTTAATGTAATTGTCTTATAACCGCACCTACTACCACCACAATAGCAAGTTAGGTTACACAAGGCAGAAGTTTCTCAGGCTTCTGTCTTCTTTATTTTATGCAAAATTCATACTATATACTCTATCATCATTGTAACACATTTTATTTATTTTTAGTCAAGAGAAAAAACCACCTAAAGGCTCTCCTTCAGGTGGTTCTCTATTTTATGCTAACGCAGCTGCCTGTTCTTGTTGTTCTAGACTTTTTCTAGTTCAGCTGTGCCGCTCTCATCATTTATAGCACCAATAAAGACGGATTATGTACCCGTTTCATAACAGGATGAATAAACAAGGAACAACACCTATTACGAATATAAAAAATCCTCTCACTACATAGTACCTATGTTTTCAGCAATACTCTATTACCATCAAACTGAATTTGTATAATTTAAACTACAGAATAGCAAGCTAATTTTCAAATATCTTCTTGCGCATTATCCTAAGTTTATTATCTATTTGTATCATGCTTATAAATAAAAGATATCCTACCGACGCACCGAGCATATTTATAGCAATCCGCCACACATCAAAAACATCAGACAAAGTTAGTAAATGTAATATCTCCCAAACAAGAAAGGTCATAACATACCACTTACGAGCTTTCTTATAGTTAGTCACTTTATTAATCAGCACTGGAACGAAAAATCCGAATGGAACTACTAATATTATATGTTGTAAAACGCTTAACCAATAAGTTGAGTTTCCCCAAGGACCTGGATGTGCAATAAAATCTTTAACTTGCCAAAGTGTTATTCCAAAAAGTTGTAATAACGTTTCTAAATCAGATATATGTAAAAATTGCTGCCAAAATTCAATGGGATGATAGACAGTCCCACCTGTCAAACTGCGAACAGAGTCAAATGTAGAAGTTGAAATAAATGTTCCTAAAAAGACAATAAAACAAATGATTATATAAGGAATACATAAAATTTTTGATAATACCTTTAATGGCCTAGGAACTTCGTATACCGATTTATTAATCTCTACGCCAATAACTTTTGATTCTCCAAAACTTTGAATCGCTTTATAAATCGCTTCTTTTTCATTCATACCTTGTTCCATATATTCTTCTTTCAAACTGTTCAAGTGATCATACATTTCTAGAAATAACTCATCCTGTTCAATATCACTAAGTTCTGAATAGGCTAAAATAGACTTAATATACTCGTCAAATTCACTCATAAATAACTCCTTTCTGACAAGCTTGAATTAATGCTGTTACACTCTCCCAAGAGTTCACTTTCTTCTGCAATTCTTTTTTCCCTTTATCTGTAATAGTATAGAATTTCCTTTTCATCCCATTCTCAGATTCATTCCAATAAGATTCAAGAAACTCCTTTTTCTCTAATCTCTTTAAAGCAGGGTACAAAGTTCCCTGCCCCATACTATACAAATCTTCACTTGCATCCTTTAAACTTTGAGCTATTTCGTAGCCGTATGTATCACGTTTTGCAATGATAGAAAGTAATAAAATATCTATACTTCCCTTTAAGATTTCTTTGTCCAACAATACCACCACCTTATATACATCGTATAACAACATATGTCGTTATGCAATATAGTTAGAAGAATATTCCATAAAAAAACCACCTAAAGGCTCCCCTTCAGGTGGTTTTCTATTTTACGCTAAAGCAGCCGCCTGTTCTTGTTGATCGACAGGAATTACAGCGTCTGTTAGTGCTTTTTCTAGTTCAGCTGTGTATTTCATTTGTTCTTCTTTGCTCCAGCCTAGTTTCGCAGCCATGTAGTTGATTACTGCTTCTTTCCACTCGTATACCCAGTGGATGTTGAAGAATACAGCGCCTCTGCGGCGTACGAAGAAGTCAACTGGTTTTGCTGTCATTTCGTAATCCATTGCGTATACAAGCGGGATTAGAACGTCTAGTGGCATGTTGTATTCTTTCGCTTCGTCTTTATGTTTTTTCGCTAAGTCAAATAGTACGTCAACGTTAGAGCCGTAGAATTTCGCGAATTCTTCTGCTTGTGCTGTTGTTAAACCATATTTCGTACCTTCGCCAGCTTTTTTCGCAACGAATGCTGGGAATCCGTGTGAACCATCTACATGTCCACCAGAGATTGGCATATGTTTCGTGTCGCTCTTCGGATATGCGCTATGACCTTCTTTTTGTAGTAAGTTCGTTACGTAGTCTACTACCATTTCAGCCATTTTGCGGTATCCAGTTAATTTACCACCTGCGATTGTAATTAAACCAGATTCAGAAGTCCAAATTTCATCTTTACGAGAAATTTCAGATGCACTCTTACCTTCTTCATAAATTAACGGACGAACACCAGCCCAGCTTGATTCAATGTCTTTCTCTGTAATTTTCACGCTTGGGAACATGTAGTTAATCGCATTAATGATGTATGTGCGATCTTCTGTTGTCATTTGTGGTACAGCTGCGTCTTTATCATAGAACGTATCTGTTGTACCTACGTATGTTTTTCCGCCGCGAGGAATCGCGAACACCATACGTTTATCTGGTGTATCGAAGTAAATTGCTTGCCCGAGTGGGAAACGTTTTTGATCAATTACTAAGTGAACACCTTTTGATAACTGAAGTACTTTTCCTTTTTTCGAGTTATCTTTTTCACGAAGTGTATCTACCCAAGGACCAGCTGCGTTTACAATTTTCTTACCGTAAACTTCATATACTTCACCGTCTAGTAAATCGATTACACGTACACCGCATACTTTTCCATCTTTATATAAGAAACTGTCTACTTTTGCGTAGTTAACAGCTTTCGCACCATGCTCAATTGCTTCTTTCATTACTTCAATTGTAAGACGCGCATCGTCTGTACGATATTCTACGTAGTAACCGCCGCCTTTTAATCCTTCTTTTTTTACAAGAGGCTCTTTGTTTAGCGTTTCTTCACGGTTAAACATCTTTCTGCGCTCGCTTCGTTTTACACCTGCTAAGAAGTCGTATACACGAAGACCAATTGATGTACTAAATGATCCGAACGTACCGCCTGTATGGAACGGAAGTAACATCCACTCTGGTGTTGTTACATGGGGACCGTTCTCATATACGATCGCACGCTCTTTACCCACCTCTGCTACCATTTTCACTTCAAGTTGTTTTAAATAACGTAGACCACCGTGTACAAGCTTCGTTGAACGACTTGATGTACCTGCTGCAAAGTCCTGCATTTCAAACACAATTGTTGATAACCCGCGTGTTGCTCCATCTAATGCAATACCAGAACCAGTAATACCTCCACCAATTACGATCACATCTAACTCTTGTTTATTTACTCCGTTTAATACGTCTTTACGTTGTTTACTTGAAAATTTCATGGTAATTCCTCCCTTTGATAACGAAAAAAGAGACCACAAACTCCGCTATAGATTTCGCCTCTATAGCGCGTTGTGGTCTCTCCAAATCTCCTACCGAATTATTAACTTGTCACCATTATAACACTGTTTATGATTATTTGAAAGCTTTTGTTGCTTCAATTGCTTTTTTCCATCCAGCATATAGCTCTTCGCTTGTTTCCGCTTCCATAGTTGGTTCAAAGCGTTTGTCCATATGCCACTGTGATTTAATTTCATCTTGGTTTTTCCAATATCCAACCGCAAGACCAGCTAAGTATGCTGCACCTAAAGCTGTCGTTTCGTTGATCACTGGACGCTCTACAGGAACATCTAAAATATCACTTTGGAACTTCATTAAGAAGTTATTTTTAACCGCTCCGCCATCAACGCGTAATGTTTTCAGTTCAATACCTGAATCTGCTTCCATTGCGCATAATACATCTTTCGTTTGGTAAGCTAAAGATTCTAGCGTTGCACGAATGAAATGCTCTTTCGTCGTACCGCGTGTTACACCAAACATAGCGCCGCGTACTTCACTATCCCAGTAAGGTGTTCCTAGTCCAACGAATGCTGGTACAACGTATACACCGTCAGTTGATTCAACGCGAGAAGCATACACTTCACTCTCACTTGCATCTTTAAACATGCGCATTCCGTCGCGTAACCATTGAATTGCAGAACCTGCTACGAAAATACTTCCTTCTAATGCATAGTTTACTTTACCATCTATTCCCCATGCAATTGTTGTTAATAGACCATGCTCAGAAGCTACTGCTTTTTCACCTGTGTTCATTAACATGAAGCAACCAGTTCCGTAAGTGTTCTTCGCCATACCTTCACCGAAACAAGCTTGTCCAAATAATGCTGCTTGTTGGTCACCAGCTACACCTGCAATCGGTACATTTTGACCGAAGAAGTGGTAATCAATTGTTTCTCCATATATTTCAGATGATGGACGTACTTCTGGAAGCATACTCTTTGGTACTGTTAACATGTCTAGAAGCTCATCATCCCACTGTAAGTCGTGAATGTTAAACATTAACGTACGTGATGCGTTTGAGTAATCTGTTACGTGTGCTTTACCACCAGATAGTTTCCATACAAGCCATGAATCAATTGTTCCGAATAATAGATCGCCGTTTTCTGCTTTCTCTCTTGCACCTTCAACGTTATCTAAAATCCACTTTACTTTCGTACCAGAGAAGTATGCATCAATTAAAAGACCTGTTTTTTCGCGAACCATTTCGCTATAACCTTTTTCTTTTAACTCATCACAAATTTCAGCTGTTTGGCGAGATTGCCATACGATTGCGTTGTAAATTGGTTTACTAGTTGTTTTATCCCATACAACCGTTGTTTCACGTTGGTTCGTAATACCGATACCAGCGATTTGTTCTGGTTTTACATCTGCTTCGCTTAAGCAAGTTGCGATAACTGCTAAAATAGATCCCCAAATTTCTTGTGCATTATGCTCTACCCAGCCCGGCTTTGGAAAATGTTGTGTAAACTCTTTTTGAGCTGAATGAACAATTTCACCTTTTTTATTGAATAAAATTGCACGTGAGCTTGTTGTTCCTTGGTCTAATGAAAGAATATATTTTTTCATATCGGTTTCCCCCTTATGCTACTTTTCTACTATTTGTATTGCTTCCGCTTTTTTTACTTGTCATATAAGAGATTGCTAGTACAATCACAGTTGCGATAATCACATAAATAAGTGCTGAATTTTGTTTTCCTTCAAATACAACTTGATGGAATAAACCTGCAAGTGATCCACCTAAAATTGGACCTACTACTGGAATCCATGCATACTTCCAGTTTGAACCGCCTTTTCCTGCAATCGGAAGGAAGAAGTGTGCGATACGCGGACCTAAATCACGTGCTGGGTTAATTGCGTATCCTGTTGTCCCACCTAATGATAAACCAATACTTACAATTAAGAAACCTACGATAAATGGATTTAATCCATCTGCAAATTTATTTGCACCAATTGCTAATATACCAAATACTAAAACGAATGTTCCAATCATTTCACTTAAAAGGTTTGCAAATGTGTTCGGAATTGCTGGACCTGTTGCAAATACACCTAACTTTGTTCCTGGATCTTCTGTTTCTTTCCAGTGTGGTAAGTAATGTAAATATACGATAACTGCCCCGATAATTGCCCCAATCATTTGTGCTACGATATAACCTGGTACGTCACTCCATGGGAACGCTCCCTTAAATGCTAGTCCTATCGTTAAAGCTGGATTCAAATGTGCCCCACTAATTGATCCAACCGCATACGCTGCAACCGCTACTGCTAAGCCCCAGCCCATTGTAATAACAATCCAACCTGAATCTTTCGCAAACGATTTCTTTAAACTTACACCAGCACAAACGCCGCCACCAAGTACGATTAACAACGCAGTCCCTATTAACTCTCCTAAAAATGCTGACATAGTATCCCTCCACAATCAATTTAAACGCTTCCAAATGTGATAGAGGTAAAATGAATGGCCATTCGTTTTTGTCAAAAGAAAAAGACCCACAGCTTTGCACGCTTCTATATAAATTTATATAGAAACAATGAAATGTGGATCTCTTCTTTTCTCCGTCACGTTTATTAACTTGTCTATAATGTTAACCTCTTATGAAAGCGGTGTCAACAGAATTTTTTCACATTTTCGTCACTTTTTTTGGTAATGTTTCCATAGTTCGCGTTTTGACGTCGTAATTGCTGTCGCACCAGCGTTTAAAGCTCTTTCCACATCTTCTACAGTACGAATAAAACCACCTGCTAAAATCGGTACACCAGTACGCTCTTTCACTTCAGCGATAATATCCGTCATTGCTCCTGGAAGCACCTCAATATAATCCGGTTTCGTCTTATCTAAAAGATTGCAGCTCTTCTCCATCGCACTCGAATCAATTAAAAAGATGCGTTGTATTGCCACAACACCTTTTTGCTTCGCCTTCATAATAACGCTCGCCTTTGTCGAAAGTAACCCGTACGGTCTAAACTCCTGACATAAATATTCCGTCGCATGCCCATCACTCTGCAAGCCATGAATTAAATCCACATGTAAAAACACCTTTTTACAATATTGCTTCGCAAGTGATATAACACTCTTCAATTGGCCGACATGAATATCTAAAATAACGATATATTCATACGAACTATGTAATAGCTTTTCCAAATCTTTAATTTGCCTCACTGCCGGCAAAATCTTCTGTTCATGAAATTCCATTCTATATGTCCCGATACGATAAACTTAACTAAATCTATACAATTCAATCAAATTTACACGAGTTAGTGTTTCATCGTGTTCTCGCAACCCCGAAGGGACGAGGGGTATAACACTCCACACGAGGCAGTATCGTTACCTCTTATTATCAAGCATTTATTTTACCCATCTTGATAAATTTATCGCAGCATTTACATCCCTATCGTGATAGCTATTGCATGAAACACAACACCACTCACGTATTTTTAAACTCCACTGTCCTTCTGGTTGAACTGAATGTTCGTATTTAACTCCGCAACATGAACAAATCTTGCTTGAAGCGAACCATTTATCAGCTTTTACATACGCAATGCCGTACTTCTCGCACTTGTATGACAAACATTGAAAGAAGAAGTTTAATTTTTGAAATGAAAATGCTTTCGATAGTTTTTTGTTTTTTAACAGGTTTGAGATAGATAAGTCTTCCACAACAATTCTCATTGGTTTGGTTTTCACCAATTTAGCTGTTGCTTGATGGATATGGTTATTTCGGATATTCGTAATTTTTCTAGATAACCGCAGGTGCTCATCTTTCGCTTTTTCATATCCAGCAGATTGAATTTTCACACCTTTTTTAAATCTCCTAGACATATCTCTTTGCGCTGACTTTTTCCTTTTCAAAAGTTTTTTAACCTTGGCGTCTTTGTTTATATTTCGTTCTTTCGTACCATTAGAAGCTACAAACAGCTCTTTTAAACCAACATCCACACCGATTGACTCATTGGTTAGTTCTTGTGATTCAAAGTCTTCTTGGAACCCCACACTAATCCACCAGTGACGACCATCAAATGTAACTCTTGGATTGGATGGTTTTTTATTTCTTGGTAGTTGTTGGCTTGTTTTCACTTCTCCAATAGACTGAATATGAACGACTTTTTTTCCTATAATCAGTCTTTCATAATTGGCATAAAATCCTTGGATCAAATCTTTTTTGGATTTATAAGAAGTGTGAGAACCATTTTTGTACTTTTTGAACGAATGTTTTCTAGCCGTATCAAAATCTTTTGAAGCCTGTTTGGGAACTTGTGCATTAATGTCTTGTAACCACTCATATCTCTTTCGCTTCTTGATCTTTGTAAATCGTTTCTGTAAAGCTAACTGTGAAACAGATTTTCCAAATAGCTTATAGTATCTATCACTCATTCTTTTACAATAGTTATAAGCGAATCTTGCAGCACCAGCATGGTTTCTAAGCACTTTTTCTTGTTCAGGCGTTGGAATCAGTCT